>JBGUGE010000001.1:0-5886 GCA_045111335.1 Alphaproteobacteria bacterium
AAGCTTGATTTTGCCGAAGAACTCAAACAAATCAAACCGGATATATTCTTTGTAAATACCGACGGTGACAGTGCCGAAAAACGCGCGTTTGTTGAAAGTTTGGGAATAAGATACGTTGTCAGCAACCGGATACCGAAAGATTTGTTGCCGGTGCGTTCTACGACTGCAATCAGGGCAGAGCTCGGAAAGTGAGTATAAATCAGATAACCTGACTCATCTCATGGTGTAAAAATTAAGTATTAAAAATCCGGTGGATATATGGATAAGCGGATTTGTTTATCCGCTACAACACGTTATAATAAATTGTGTTTAATAACGGAAAAGTGCAAAATGAAAATAGGTATTATCGGAACTGGTTATGTGGGATTACCGACCGGAGTCGGGCTGGCAGAGCTCGGCAACGAAGTGGTTTGTGTTGATAAAATAAAAGAAAAAATCGATGATTTGAAAAGCGGTAAGCTGACTATTTATGAGGACGGGCTGGAAGCAATCTTCACGCGTAACATTGAGGCGGGCCGTTTGAGCTTTACCACCTCAATGCGTAAGGCCGTCGAAGGTGCTGATGTGGTGATGATTGCCGTCGGTACACCGCCGCATCCGGTCACTCAGGAGGCAGATTTGAAGTATATCTATGCCGCCGCATCAGAATTGGCACCGTATTTGACGGATTATACGGTGATTGCTACCAAGTCGACGGTTCCGGTGGGTACCGGTGATGATATTGAACAGCTGATTCGCTCTAAAAATCCGACGGCGCGTTTTGATGTTATTTCGTTGCCGGAATTTTTGCGCGAAGGCTTTGCCATTCATGATTTTTTTAATCCTGATCGTATTGTAATCGGCTCAAATTCGGCACAAGCAACCGCGCGAATAAAAGAGTTATACGCTCCGTTTGCCGATAAAACCGAGATGCTGTTTGTATCGCGTCGGTCAAGCGAAACCGTTAAGTACGCCTCTAACGCATTTTTGGCGATGAAAATTCATTATATTAATGAGATTGCGAATTTTTGTGAAAAATCCGGCGCCGATGTGTCAGAAGTGGCAAGGGGCATGGGGCTTGACAGCCGTATCGGCAAACGTTTTTTGAACGCCGGTTTGGGGTTCGGCGGCAGCTGTTTTCCTAAAGATACATTGGCAATGGCTTGTATGGGGCGTGCGGTCGGTACACCGATTGAGCTGATTGAAACCACAATCGCCGGCAATAAAAAGCGCAAAGAAGCGATGGCCGAGCGGGTGTTGGCGGCCGTTAAAACCATCAGAACACCTAAGATTGCGGTTTGGGGTTTGGCCTTTAAAAACGGCACCGACGATTGTCGCCAAAGTCCGGCAATGGATATAATCGCTGTGTTGTTGCAGCACAAGGCGGATATTACGGCGTATGACCCGAAAGCGATGGGGAATGCATGTCGCTTGCTCGGCGATAAAATTGCCTATGCCGACGACATGTATTCCGCGGTTAAAGATGCCGACGCGTTGGTGATTTTAACTGAGTGGAAGCAGTTTGCGGATGCCGATTTGCAGGGTGTGGCACAACTGATGCGCACCAAGAAAATCCTCGATTTTCGCAATATGCTGAATCCTCAAGATGTACTGAAACTCGGCTTTGAATACCAATGCATCGGTAAAAAGTTTGACTGATAAAAAATAATACTTTTTGTTGCACCGAAATATAATGTAACTTTTTGTGTGTTGCATATTCGGTGCAATTTTTCTATGCTTGCATTATAGATTAACATAAGGAAAGGGTAAGGCAATGGCAAAAATTCATGCAACCGCAATCATTGAAGACGGCGCGCAAATTGCACCGAGCGCGGAAATCGGTCCGTTGTGCTGGGTCAGCTCGCGGGCAAAAATCGGCGAAAATGTTAAACTCTTAGGACAGGTTACGATTTACGGCGATACCACCATCGGCGAAGGTACCATTGTTTTTCCGGGGGCACGTTTGGGCTGCGGACCGCAAGATCACGGTAACGAATTTCAGCCGGAAGCCCGCCTGATTATCGGCAAGAACAATATCATTCGCGAAAACGTAACCATGCATTCCGGAACTCCGAAAGAGCATTTTACCACCGTGGTGGGGGATAACGGAATGTTTATGATTAACTCGCACATTGCTCACGATTGTGTGGTCGGCAATAATGTAATTATGACCAACAACGCGGTTATCGGTGGCCATGTTCATTTGGGAGACGGCGTAATTTTGGGCGGTAACTGCGCTATTCACCAATTTGTACACATCGGCCGCAAAGCCATGGTCGGCGGTGTTTCCGGTGTGGCACGCGATATTATTCCGTTCGGTATTGCCAACGGTATGCCGGCCTCGTTGCGCGGGCTGAATGTAATCGGCATGAGCCGCAGCGGTATTGATGAAGCTACCATAAAAGCCTGCACCCGCGCCTTTATGTATATTTTCAAAGGCAAAGACGGTACGTTTACCGAGCGCGTGGAGGCAGCATTTGAAAAATTCAAAGATAACCCGATGGTTATGGAACAACTTGCGTTTATTAAGGAATCGCTTGCCGGTAAACGCAATATCACTATTGCCGACTGATTTAGCTGATTATGAACGGCAAAAGAAAAGGGGCCTGACGGCCTCTTTTTTTAATTGGTATGAGCATCGTATTTATATTTATACCGCAAATCTGTCAGCATTTTTTTGTTGCTGAATTTACTGAAATGATCGTGGTTAATTTGTCTCTCGGTGCGCAAAGCCTGCCGGTCTCCGCGCTGTTCCACGTATTCATCGATATTACGGTCGGCATTATACGAGAAGAAATGCGTCGGAACTTTTTCCTGTGCTTTGCCGATGTAGCCGATGGAAACATTGAGACGACTGTAACCGTCCGAGTTATCCTGACACAATGAGGTCGTCAGAAACGGCCCGATTTGCCGACCTTTGGAATTTTTAATGACAATGTTCAAATTCGGCGAGTTGGGATTGGCCGGCGTTATTATCAATTTGTAATCGGTATCCTTTATACTACGCATAAAGCGTTTGAGATTTTGCGCAAATTCGTTGAGCGAAATGTTTAAATACTTCGTCAATCGCTTCAGCTCCGCATCTTTATTAAAGCAATCGTTGATTCGTTTTTGTTCGGCATTGGGAGCAAAAACATACGAGCTTATTTTCCACTTGGTTTTGGTATTATATTTTTTGAAGTTATCCCGAACTGATTGCAACCGATAATAAAAATCCGCATCAAGCCCGTCCGGTGCAGGGGCTGCCGAGTGCATCGTAATCTGGGTTGCGGTGTCTGATTGGGTATGAGATACGGTAGGAATCGGAAGCATTCGCTCTCTGAGCGTTGCCAATTTTTCCGTTGCCAAACCGGCAGGTGTCGACGTAAAACGAACCATTTTCCCACTCCTTGCGATGATTGTAACGTATTTTGTTTAATTTGGCAAGTATTTTCTGCATAACAAAAAGGTATCTGCAATCAAGCAGATACCTTTTGTTTGTCGTAGAAGCGGTCGAGGTTGTTCTCCTCGCGGTACTTACGGATTGACTTCCGATAAGTATCAGCATACATGGGGGGCAAATCCTCGTCCTTGTCACGCTCATCGAGACGAGCCAGTAACAGAGGTAAATCATCGTAGGAGATGTGCCCGCAGGTGCTGATAACCTCAAGCAGTTTCCGATAAGCACCGGCTTCGGCAGAAATAGCCTTGCGGCAAACCTTTACTCCGGCTTCCTCGGTGTATGAATAGCGGGAGAATTCCTCAATCAGCGCCTTTTCGGCGGCTTCTGACTGCAAGTTTTCAATCAGCATATTCACAGCCTTGTTACCGAGAGGGTAGTACTTGCGATACTCCTTCATCCAACCGAGCCATTCTTCCGGCTTTTCGTCAGAGACCAGGCGTTGCACCAGTTCAAGCTCTTCGTCATCGTTCAATGAGTCGGCATAAGTGTCGATACCGTTAAGGGTTTTTCCGAATACAGCGGCAGATAACTCAACCACTCTTCCATTTCTAATTACGTCAATGTAACTCATATGCAAAAAATTTGATAATAATCGTAAACTATCGATTATTATGGCTTAATTTGCATTTTTTGTCAATATGAAAAATTTCGACGTGCCGTGTTTTTTTTAAGCGGTTTGATTGATTATGGCGGCCACTTCCGCGATTTCATCCTCGGTCATGCGATGCGCTAAATCGGCGTAGGTCTTAATTTTCAGGGGAATATTGCGGGCTTGCAACCATTTTGCGCTATGCTCCAAGGTTTTGAACTGCACTTTCATATCGTCGCGGCCGTGAAACATATAAAGCGGCGGACGGGAGGTGATTTTATCGGCAATTAGATCGGAGCCGGCAACCAATCCGGATAGAACAAATGCTCCGCCTAAAGCAGCGCTCCGCGTCAGGGCGGCATAGATTGTCAGCATGGCACCTTGCGAAAAGCCGCACAGAAAGGTGTGAGCGTCATCGGCTCGGTATTTTTTTTGCATGGCGTCGATAAAATCATTAATCATGGCGGCACGAGAATCCACATCACCGGCGGCAGAATTATAAATCGCGAAAATTTCCTCAACACTCGTTTCCGGTTGTGTTCTCCGATTCGCTTCGTCGTATTGCAACATTCCGAACCATTGAAAACGTTGCGGATTTTTATCACTTATTTCCGGTGCGTGCGGCACAATCAACACAGCATTATCGAGATATTGCTTAAACCAGTCGATTGCATACTGATGGTCGGCCACGGTGCCGTTATAACCGTGCAGAAAAATTACCAGATTTTTCGGACTTGCCCCGAATATATGAGCGTCATAATCAAGCATTTTTACCTCACCGCCGTACATTATACGCCGATAATCTTAAAAAAAAGTTCATAAAAAAACTCCCGAGCGGTTAAGCTCGGGAGCGGTTATAGATGAGTTAATTTGTTAGTTGCCTGCACAGGCTGTCACAGACTGCTACAGGCTGTCATTCAGATCCTCCTCACGCTTGGGGCGAGGAGAGCGGTCATCGGTAAAAGACCGTTTTTGGGCGGCTCGGCGATTAGGATTCTTACCGAGCAAGTCATCATCCTTTTCTTTCATAAAATGTTTTTTTTGTGGCACGCGGACACCGTCATTACGACCGATGCCCGCGCCCGGGGTTCAGAGTTTCCAGTTTACGCTGCATACGGCGATATCGCCGTCTACATTTAACGCCTTTACCTGCTTTTCGAGAGCCTTTGGCGATATGTCGTAGCGGTTGCCGTTCGAGACACCGTCGCCATCAAACATTGCCCAACCCTTGGCGTCCTTGACCAATACGGCCATGGTGCGCTCGTTCTTCACGATAATCACCTTTTCGTATTGGCGCGGAGCAAGGCCGCGGAAGTCCAGGGTCGCAGCACCCCACTTGTTGTCGGCCTTCATAAAGATAACATTGTCGATAAGACAGATGTCGTCAAAGGGGCCGTACGTGGAGGAGCTACCCTTCTTCCAGAGCATCTTGCGACCATCTGCCCTAATGTAGGCATAGTCGGGATTACCCTCGACCTGGTCGATGGACTCGATTTGGATACCGCTGGCAATAACACTGCTGCCCACCACGATGGTCGACAGATCCTCACGCTCAGCGATCACGGCGTCAAACTGTTGCTCAACTTTGTCATACTCGGCAGATAGCACTTCGTGGCCGGTGCTGTCCTTCAATCCGACTTTTCCGTCCTTCTCCGTGATTTCGTAACTGCCTAACTTCTTAGACTCTTTCTTGCTGTCGCAAGAAATCATCATTCCTGTTGCGATACACATGGCACCCAACAACAGAGTAAATAATACCTTTTTCATTTTTTGATTTTTTTGGTAAAACAATATAATTTTGAAAACACTCGCAAAATAGTAGTATAAATACTTGCTAAACGGCTTAAGCATAAGTTATTTCGTAAATTTTGTCAAG
>JBGUGE010000002.1:0-73034 GCA_045111335.1 Alphaproteobacteria bacterium
TGCCGGGGGAGACTACTCACCAAACGGTCGAACGTAATTATTATAAATATGTTGCACCGGATAAAATGCAAACTCCAACCCCATGGAATAATGGTGCGACTTATCCGCAACAGATGACCACACCGACACCTTGGAGTAATCCTGCAGTGCAAGTTGCTCCTGTGCCGTGGATTGACAATTATTTAACCGAAGCACAACGTATACAAGCATTAAAGAGTGGAAAGACCTTAAATTTATATATGAACAATGAACAAAATGCCAATTACGAATGGCCGTGGTACGCTATGGGTTGGATAGGAAAATATTATGTAGATAAGCATAATAATGACATTGAAAAATATGCTATACAAAATAACATAGACCCAGATTTGGTCCGTGCGGTTATGTATAATGAAGGAGCCACAGGACACAAAGGTATATTCAATTATCTGGGAGACTTAATAGGGAAATCAGGGAGTCAAATGCCGATGAATATTCAAGGTAAGACTTGGGGAGATTTTGATGGCAAACACTATGATACTTACATACCTCAACAGAACATTGAATTGGGAACAAAAGTTTTGAAACAAATGCAAAATTCCCTTAATAATCCAACGCCGGATAGAATAGGAACATTGTGGAATGAGACCGGAGCAAATAATATCAATAATGTTGGAGCAAGGGTAAAAACTGCATATGAAACAAAGCCTTGGTTAGGAGAAAAGCAATGGGAACAAAAACTATTAGAATTCTTCTTTGGAAACAGGAAAAAATAATTCGGTATAGTTTAGCCATATTATGGTTTGCTTTTGTATCGTGGGTGGCGGCAGGCTTTTACCAAATGGGAATAGGGCCAAACACACAAGGTGACAGTTGTGACCCCTACTTGTGGCAAGAAGGGCAAATGTATCAATGGATATGGATAGATCAACCTTGCACCTATACCGCTGAATTTTTGATAGGGTATATTTTTTATATACAGTTGTATCTTTTGTTTGACTACGTTCGGCGAAAGATAGTCGGATTTAATCCGAGTATTAATTGGCGGATGGTTGAGGTCGGCGCGTGGTTTGCCCTAAACTGGGGATATTTATTGTGGCTGACGGCGACGGATTACGGCATTTTAAACTGGACAATGACTTGGACATCATTTATCGGAACATTACTGTTTTTTGTGCCGATAATTCTACTTGCCGGCGGGGTTCGTCTTTTAAGCAATCGTGCTGTTTTGTGGACATTCTTCAGCCTGATTATTTTTTATGTGTCAGTTGTCGTTTTGGCATTATCAGTTTTTGACAGATAATATGTGTCGTTCTGGTAATTAAAATAACAGGCAAGAGTTGAAATATACTCTTGCTCTTTTTATTTTTGCCGTATTATATTCTTAATTCAACCTAAAGTAGTACGACTTATCCGCAACAAATAGCAACAACACCGGCGCCATGGTGCAATCCGGCAACGCAAATTAGCCCGGTGCCGTGGCGAAATAATCAAAACATAACACCGTGGGCGAGAGGATATGATTTGAGTGCGCCGACACAGAGTAATATCAATACACAATCTATTGATTATTCATTGTATGGAAATGACTTTTCCCGTGAATTCATTGATTAGATGGAAAATGATGAGGAATTTCAAAAAATATTAAATGAATATATAGTCATCAATGAGTTCTTTTATCCTTTCTTTACTGCTCCAATCACTGCTTTCGTATACGGCATCAATATCTATACCGTGATATAATTCCGCTCTTGCATTTGCACAAAATCTAAAATCAGGCTTTGTCGATATATTATGATATTTTTTTTGCTTGACTTTGACAAAAACATGGTCATACTAAATCCATAAAAACAATAATTTAAAAACAGTTATGGATAAATATTACTATGTTTTATTGCTTGTTTGGATAATTGGGATGTTTTGGTTTGTATACGAAATTTTCCGCGGTGTCCAGAGAAATCGGTATATTGCCTATCTGCGCCGTTTGAGCGACGATAAATTGAGGGCACTCTATGCCGAAAAATGGAGAAAGGTAAACATTGCAATGTTTAGTCGGTACACCGAAACCATGCAGTATGTCGAAGTCATACGTGAAATGGTTCGCCGGCAGATTTATGCGGATACCTATGTTTACTGAAATACAAAAACAAACCCCGACTTTGCGGGCAGCGGTTAAAAGAAAGACGTGAGCTTAAGCGGCTCGCGTCTTTCTTTTTATTTTAACACAAAAAAATGGGATTACATGCAAGAAAATGATTGATTTTTGTCAAAAATAGTGTATGATACTTAGCAAATGTTGAGTTTTTCTGTTCGGGAGAGAATTTGATGAGCAAATACAAGACGCTGAGAGTGAGACCAAGCTACTACAATGACGGCGAAGGTTCGGTCAGTATATGGAATGAAGAAGACGAAACCAAAAACATCAGAATTATTCAGGATAATTGCGTCATCAATGAGGAACAAATTATCAAAATTTATGATTTTTGGTTGAAAAACCCGCAGGCTAAAAGAATATATATTGATAAAGACCGGTCGGTTAACGGGGAATACGAGGGCGCAGATAGCGAGTTTACCGTATTTTACGGCGATGATAAAGGTGAATATGCAGTTAATTTGGCCGAATTACCGGCGGCCGAAAATGCGGAATTAAAAGAAGCACTCAACGGCGAAGCAGAAAGATTAAAACAAGAGCGAATTGCCGAAGAAATTGCCCAAGAAAAAGCAAGGGCGGAAGAAGAGCATAAAGAAGCCGAAAAGCGGATTCAAGAAAAACTCAAACTGCTGAGCGAAAAGAAGAAAATCACGCAAAAAGCAAATAATCCGTTTATGCAATATAAAAAGACGCCGGAAAAAACCTATAATGATGCGCCGATCGGCACCAAAGTCGAAATTTTGGGCGGTAACAACGAATATCGTATCGGTGCCAGCAGTAAGTTGGTTGAACACAATGAGCCGGGTAAACCGGTGGCGCGGATTTTGATTGATGACGGGGCGATGTTCCCGCCGGATTGGATTGGCTACGACTCGGCTATTCCGGATATGCGTCGATATTTCGACAGTCCGTACGGCAAGGCGGAAAAGCCGGTAAGTGCGATGTTTATTACCCACTGTCACGAAGATCATATCGGAGCTATTGTGTTTTTGGCAGCCGCAAAGTTTAAGCTACCGAAGATTTATACCAGCGAATTTACGGCCAATTTTATCAAAGAACAGATGAGAAACAACAGTGTGCCGGAAGAATTTGTGCCGGAGTTTGAGATTATCCGCCAGGGTGAATATGTCGAAATCGGCGATAATATGAAAGTTTCTCCGTTCAATATACCGCATTCAACGGCGGGTGCTCTCGGGTTCCATATCGGCACCACTCTTGACGGCAAAGACAATGCGGGTTTGGTATTTACCGGCGATTATCATATGGATAACGTTCCGTTCGGACCGAGTTTCAGTGAAGAAGATCTCAAAAAATTTATGGCCGGCAAATATGTTTCGCACATTTTAATGGACTCAACATCGGCAACTACCGATATGTATGATGAGAACGGCAATCGCCTGATTCCGGATTTCAATAAGGCGGTGGAAAATACGGTGCGCGAAATTACCAAACATCCGGAAAAGCAGATTTTTTCGCCGGTGATTGCCCGCAGTGTGCAAAATTTAGCCATTGACATCAAAGCAGCGGCCGAAACCGGACGTACGATTTTAATCGGCAGTCGCGGTTTGCGGCAGGCGGTGAAAGATTTGCTGCTGATAATTCGCAATAAAGACCGTTGGGTAAAAGAAAAGATTTTGCAAATCAAAAAAGAAGCATATCAGGCGCGGCAGAAGGCGCAAAGCGAGGGCAAACCTTGCTTTTATGACGAAGAACAACGGATTGCCGAAGCCAAACTCGATGCGGAAGTTATTTCGGATATGATGCGGCTTTCTTCGGGCGAAAAAATCGATTTGGAAAAGGTTATTTATAACGCTAGCGATTTGGATAATACCGATATTCAGAAGTATTTGAACAAATATCCGCCGCAAGAACGCTATATGATTATCAGCGGTGCATTTGCTGAAGATAAAGCCGATCGCAAGTCGACACTGGTGTTGATGAGTGAGCAAAATAAGGCAACCATTGATAAAGACGGTAAGATTAAAGGCAAGGGGGATACCGGACATCCGCTGTTTACGGTGGATAACAATACCCTGATTATGTTACGCCAGCGGCCGATTGAATCGATTAACGGAGCAAAACATCGTGCGGTGGTGGCTAAGTTGCAGAGTTTGGGGGCTACGGTGATTACCAACGGCGATACGATTGATACCAAATATCAGCGTACCGGCCATGCCACCAGAGAGGAAACGTTGCGCTTGCACAAACTGACAATGGAAAACTGCAAGAATGCCGCCGCGTTTGCCGACGGTTCGCAACGCATTATCGATATTGCGGTGCACGGCGATCAGGAACAGTTGCCGGCGATGCTCGAGGTGGTAAAGCAGCATAACGGTGTGCCGTTGCTGTGTATGAATACCGATGCGATTGTGATTGATCAAAGCGGTACCTATAAAGAACAGGGTGTCCCGTTTGAGCAGCAAAAATGGATTTGTGTACAAGCACAATGTATTGTGGGTTCGGGCAGTAATAATTTGTTTGTGTTTGATCGCTGCGACCATAATTTGATGTTTGAAGAGCATTTATTTACGGTAATGAACGTACAGGCACGCAAGAGTGCGAGAATTGACGGCGATTATATGATGCGCAAGGCGGTGGAGAAGGCTGAAGAAATGGTGGAAAAAGAAGGTATGTCCGCCTCAAATATCGAAATTCGTATGCAAAAGCAATCTAAGCATTATAAAGACAGACGCGGCGAGAATACGCGCATGACTTATCAGGAGTGGTTGGAACAGCAAGAATCTAAGCCGAAAGGCAAGTTCGGCCGCAAACAAAAGAAATTCAACCGCCGTAAAGGGTATAACGGCGGTGGTCGCGAATAAACCGAGTCATCAAGTTTTGCGGCAGAGTCTTTATTTGGTGCGTTTTTCCAGCATTGCGGCGCATATTTTTTGGAAGAAGAAACGTTCTTTACAGCGATCAAACGGTTGCCAGCCTTCGTCGTTTACGGCGTCCATATCGGCACCGGCGGCTACCAAATATTTTGCCATTTGCACATTATCAAATCTGACCGCATGGTGAAGTGCGGTATAGCCGTCAGGGGCTTTGGCATTAACGTCGGCACCAGCATCTATCAGCAGCTTGACCGCGTTGTCGGCATTATTTTTTGCCGCAAACAGCAATGGCGTTTCACCCTTTGAATAATATTCCTGCGATACCATTTCCAAATCCGGATGATACGGCATAACTTTATCCAAACATTGTGCGTTATGCTTACTGTCAAGCATATAAAAGTACAGAGAGCCTTTAAAGCCGTCAATCCGCTCATACATAATATCTATTCCGCCCTCTTGCAGAATTTTATCCAGAGCCTCGCAATCGCCGTCCTTAATTGCATCCATTATGCCGTTTACCATATTTTCTTTTTTTATTCCTTCTTTGTCGCATCTGATTTTGCGGCCGGTACGATAATTATATTTCGGTGTCCATGCCTCGCCCGGACAGGTTGGTGAGTCAATACAGTTGGTCAGCGTTTTCACCCACACAATGCCGTCTTTACATCTTTCGGAACCGATTGGTGCGGAATCTTTGGAATACACTTTGCCGGCATACCCCGCGGCCATACCCAAAACAAACAATAATCCTAAAGTTATAAATGTTTTCTTTTTCATTTTCTACTCCTTTGCCTCTTGTTTTTGTTGCATTTGGGATTGTAAAATATTCCTCAATCGCTCAATCCTGTCCTGAAAGTCTTTGGATTTTACATGGTTAATCGCACGTATATAAGAAATGGGAAATTGCAGATCCTTCTCAGAAATGCCGTCCGTATCGGCACCATTTTTGATTAATACGGCAGCAATATTGGCACTATTATTTTCTATGGAATACTTTAATAATGATTCTCCGTTTTTAGCTTTAGCATTAACATCTGCACCGGCTTTTATCAGTGCAACCGCTATGTGGTTACTGTGCATATCGATGGTACGTTCTAATAACGATTCTCCGTTTTTGTCTTGAGAATCCGTAGGCAAACCGTTTTCCACCAGCCATTTTATAATTTCATGGTCATCATTTTTGAACGCATCATTTACAATCGTCGATATTTCATCGTCATCTTCACTTAGGGGCTTTTTCTGCAACAACAGCATTCGGGTGGCTTGTTTCCTATTTTTACCGTACGCATATTGTAGCGGTGTTTTATCATTAAATTTTATGGCATTAACATTAATTTTGGCAGAATAAACCTCCGGAATACACTTCTCGGCATAGTCTATTATGTAATAAAGCAACGGCATCAGCTGTCGGTTTTCAGAATAAACCGTTGTACTTAAATAATCTGCCGGATTATCTTTCCACAATTTTGCCGCCTTTTCGCAATTTCCTGCCGTCAACGCTTCGCCGATTTTTCGCAGTTTATATTCTCGAGGATTTTTTATTTTATCTGCTTTTTCCGCATTTCCGCATTTGATAACACTTCCGGTAAAAGGATGCTGTTTATTCTGCCAAGAACAGCGCATCGGCATATCTATGCAATCACAGTAATTACAATGAAGCACCTGAAGTTTACCGCCGACACACCTTTCTTTTTCCGTAGTGTCCTCACTCATATCACGATACCATTGCCAACCTATCCCTATAAGAGCCAGCAAAATCACACAAACGATACCCCAAATAATTTTCTTTTTCATCACCTGTTCCTTTTATCTTTGCTTCGGCAGTATTCGTAAATCGGGCATTTATCGCACAGCGGCTTTTGCGCCTTGCAGGTATAGCGGCCGAACAGTACCAGCCAATGATTGGTGTTGACAGTCATTTCCGGCGGCAGAACTTTCAGCAAATCCTTTTCTATTTCAAGCGGGGTTTTACCGCGGCTGAAATCAAGCCGGTGTGCAATTCGCATAACGTGGGTATCAACCGCTAAGGTCGGTTGATGGTACCACACATTCATCACTACATTGGCGGTTTTACGCCCCACACCGGCAAGCGTGGTCAACACATCACGGTCAGCCGGGACTTCGCCGCCGAAATCGTCGACTAATTGCCGACTCATCAGCATAATGTTTTTGGCCTTGTTATTGAACAATCCTATGGTTTTGATATGATTTTTGAGTTTTTCTTCGCCGAGAGAGAGCATTTTTTGCGGCGAATCGGCAATTTTGAATAATGCCTCAGTTGCTTTATTAACCCCTTTATCGGTACTTTGCGCCGATAAAATCACCGCTACCAACAGCGTGTACGGATTATGAAAGTGGAGTTCGCATTGCGGGTTGGGATTTTCGCGTTCAAAAATCCGCATAATCTCGAGGATTTCCTTTGGCGAACGCGTCATGCTTTAACTCCTCCGGCACCCGGAGCCTTAGGGGCGGCCTCATCAAGCGGCCAACGCGGACGCGGTTTGAAATCAAGTTCATTGGTATATCCCAAGCGATAGCGCTCCAAACCGGCCCAAGCTACCATTACTCCGTTATCGGTGCAAAAACGAATCGGCGGCGCGGCAAATTCCAAATCGTTGGCAAAAGCCAATTCTTTGAGCGCGTTGCGCAAATAAGTGTTGGAGGCAACACCGCCCGAAACCACCAAATGCTCGCCTTCCGGATATTTTTGTTTGAAGTAGGCAATTGCGCGCTCTAATTTGCGTACCAAACAATCGGTCGCAGTCATCTGAAAGCAGGCGCAGATATCGGCTACGTCCTGTTTAGGTAAAATTGCGTGTTCGACCAAACCATCTGGCGAATAAGATTCGATGATTTTGCGCACTGCGGTTTTTAAGCCGGAAAATGAGAGATTGCAATCGCCGGAATTTAAGAGTGGTCGCGGCAATGTGAAGCGTGAATCATTGCCGATAGCGGCCATTTTTTCAATCATCGGTCCGCCCGGATAGCCCAAACCGAGCATTTTTGCAACCTTGTCAAAGGCTTCGCCGGCGGCATCGTCGATGGTAGTGCCGAGACGTTCGTAGTCTCCGACATTCTTTACCACTAAAATCTGACAATGTCCGCCCGAAACCAGCAGTAATAAATACGGAAAACGGATGTCGTTGGCAATTCGGGCGCAGAGGGCATGACCTTCCAGATGATTTACCGCAACAAACGGCTTGTTAAGTGCCAATGCCAAAGCCTTGGCCGTCATTGCTCCGACCACCACGCCACCGATGAGCCCCGGCCCGCATGATGCGGCAATTGCGTCAATATCCTTAAGCTCGGTATGGGCGCGTTGCAGGCACAGCGATACAATCTCGTCAATATGCTCCAAGTGGGCGCGTGCGGCAATCTCCGGCACTACACCACCGTATTGTTTATGTTCTTCTTGTGATTGCAGAGCTTCGCCTAAAATCTCTTTGCTGTCACTTACAATCGCGGCTCCGGTATCATCACAGCTGCTTTCTATTCCCAAAACAATCATCGTTTTTTCCAAAAATGATTTTTATTCACTCACTTTAAACTATTTGTGTTATAAATATATGAAATATATT
Source organism: Alphaproteobacteria bacterium (assembly GCA_045111335.1). GTDB lineage: Bacteria > Pseudomonadota > Alphaproteobacteria > RF32 > CAG-239 > RUG410. The sequence goes on from JBGUGE010000002.1 coordinate 8,544, forward strand.
CGGTTCAAATGTCAAGAAAAAGGATACGAAAATGGCTAAAAATGATAAAAAAATTAACACCATACCGGCAGAAGATAAACAGCCGGAGGTGATTTCGGCAGTAAAACCGGCACCGGAGCCGCATAAACCGGAGCCGCATAAACCGCCGCACCCGGCCGAACCGCCGCATAAAAAACGCCACGGGTTGCGTAATTTTGTGTTGTTTATTATCCTTTTGGCTGTCGGTGCCGTCGGTTATTTGACCATGCAGTTGCGCCAAACCGAAAAGCTTAATACCGAAGCTTTGAATAAGTTGCAACAAGCGTATGATGAAAAATTGAATAAAGTAACCGATAGAGTTAATATCTTAGACAGAGAAGTCGTCGGGTTGAAAAATCGGCCGATTGTCGAGCATGCCGCAGGTATCAGCGAAAATCAGCTTAATCAAAAATTGGCGGCGTTGCGCGACGAGTTGATGCATCGTTTGGGCGCAACGGATATTGCAAAAGAAACCGTTGAAGGCAAACCTGCACAAGAAACGGCCGAAAATACGGGAGTTGCCGATATCCCGCCGTTTACAAGTGTGACGCAATCCGAAAAGACTACACAAGAGATTCTGCTTGCCAGCGGGGCAATTATTGTGCGCGATTTGGCCGAACAAGGGGTTGATTTTGCTTATGAGGCCGAGGTGTTGCAAATTTTGGCACAAGGAAACGATTTGGCGGCAAAAAATGTGCAAATTGTTCGTAGCTATGCTAATTCCGGCATTACTGGTAAAAACAAACTTATTCGCGCTTTTGATAAAATTTTTGCGGAATTGAATACCGCGGAAACAAAATCGGAAACCGCCAAAGCGCAGAACACCGAAGTTGAAGCAAAATGGTACCTAAAGGTATGGAATTGGATTAAGTCTCAGGTAATTGCTAAGAAACGTGCGCAAAAACCGGTGTTTACGCCGCAAAAAGATGAAGTTTTGGATTTGGTAAACGAAGGTCGTTTGCAAGATGCATTGAATGCCCTACGCATCAGCGAGAAGTATTCTAAGGTCGATTCCGAGCCGTTGCGCCAATGGCGTATGCAAGCGGAACGGTATTTGGAATTTGACAGCGCCATCAATGCCGTGATTATGAACGCATTAGCCAATATTCGCTTAAAGGAAATGGAACATTAGGAGATGACGGCGGATTTGCTGAAAATATGGCATCGGGCATACGAAATTGTGCCTGAGCAGTTGAAGCGCGCGGCAAAAGTCGAGCGCGTTGCCACAGCTTTCAATACCAATATCGATGCCGTTGTTAAAATAAGCGGAAAGCGATTGTCCGAGCTTGCCGCAGAAGTCGGTATGAAATCTGCAGATTTACAAAATCCGCAAACAAAGTTGCACACGCCGCAAGATGCGGTGCGCGGAATCAGCAAATGTTTTATCAACGGAATAGCCGAAGAATGGCTGTGTGATGACAAAGAGGTTTATACATGGCTTGAAGAGCATCTCGGTTGTAAACGGTTGCAAATGGGCGGACAGGCAGGGATTATTGCCAATGTGTCGGCGATTTTGGGGGTGCAACAGGTTTATGCTCATACCGCTGCGCATCCGAAATTAATGGCCGAGCAATTTGTTGATGCCGATAATTTATGTGCTTTTGCCGCGGACGGCACGAAACAAAAAGCGCGTGAGGTTAATCGCGACGGTGAAGAGCCGCCGATTCATCTGATTATGGAATTTGACGCCGGCGATACTCTGAGTTTGGATAACCAAATTTATATTTGCCCGAAATCTAATCGTTTTATTGCGACTTATGATACGGTTAATACTGCGCTGAAAATCAATGACGGATTTGTAAAATACATTGATAGTCTGGGGTTTGATTTTATGATTTTGTCGGGCTTTCATGCTTTAACAGCGGAGCACGGCGGGTTGCAGCGGATTGCCGAAACATTGCCGCTGATAAAAAAATGGAAACAAGCGAATCCGAACGGAATTATTCATTTAGAACTGGCATCAACTCAGGATTTGGCAGTGCGGCGGGCTATTTTGGAACAATTGGCGCCGGTGGTGGATTCGCTGGGCTTGAACGAGCGAGAAGCTTTAGAAGCGGAAGAAATTGTTGCACCCAAGAGAGATGCGCGGAACAATTTGAATGCTGTCGCGTTGCTCAATATTTTGCTTGAGCTGAAACAAAAATTGCAAACACCGAGGATTCAGTTGCATTTTTACGGGATGTATATGACCTTGCAAAACAAAGATTTTCCGATTACTCCGGAGCAAAATAAACGCGGGATGATGTTGGCGGCCACGGTGGCGGCATCTAAGGCTGCTACTGGAAATATCGAAATTAAGAGCAATCTTTTGCAGGCTCACGGCAGGCAAATCGGGGAAAAATCGCTACAGAATTTATGTGAGTTGGCAGCGGCCTTGAACAATTCGGCAGTAAGCGAATCGGGAATAACCGAATGCGGAGGATTTGATTTAATTGCCGTACCGACGATTTTGGCGGAAAAACCGCTGACTTTGGTGGGTATGGGTGATACAATTTCAGCCGTATCGCTGATTGGGGCAAGATAAAATATAAAATAGGTCATTAAAATATTAAAAAAGACTTGCATTTTCAAAAGATTCTATGTATAACCTTTTCACAACAAAAAAGTTTTGCAATAGGGTATGAAAAATGGCTAGAGTTACAGTTGAAGATTGTATTGATAAACTTCCGAATCGTTATGAGTTGGTTTTGGTTGCGGCGCAACGCGCCAAAGATATTTCTGCCGGTTCCATGATTTTGGTTGACCGTGATAACGATAAAAATTCGGTGGTTGCTTTGCGTGAAATTTCCGAGAATCGCGTCAGCATTGAAGATTTGCAGGAATCTTTGGTTAAGAATCAGCAAAAGTTGGTTGAGATTCAAGAGCCGGAAGATGAGGAAGTCGAGATTATTTCGGCCGAGAAAGAGTTAGCGTCTTTGGGCGTTCAGTTCTCCAGCGATATGATCAGCGACGAGGATTTGAACAATGTTATGCAGATTCATGACGGTACCGAGGATGATGACAACTTAGATTTGGATTCCGATGTTGATGATATTGATTTTGACGACAGCGCCGATTTCGGTGATGAATCATACGATGACGATATGGATGATTTAGATTAAAAAAATCATAAATTTAACTTTTATTAAAGCAAAACATATTATATAAATAGGGTATGTTTTGCTTTTTTATTTAGAGGGTGTGCCATGTTACGGCAATATGAATTGGTCGATTTGGTAAAATCTTACGATCCGTATGCGGACGAAGATGCGCTCAATCGTGCCTATGTGTTTGCCCTAAAAAAACATGGTTCGCAGTTGCGTACTTCCGGCGATCCGTATTATTCACACCCGATTGAGGTTGCCGGTATTCTCACCAAATATAAGCTTGATTCGGCTTCCATTATTGCTGCCCTGTTGCATGATACGGTTGAAGATACCGATACTACCCTTGATGAAATTAAAGAGCTTTTCGGTGATCAGGTGGCGCAATTGGTGGACGGCTTAACCAAATTGGCCATGTTGGAGCATAAATCCGGTTCCAGTAAACAGGCGGAAAACTTCCGCAAACTGTTGCTTGCAATGAGTGAGGATATTCGCGTTTTGCTGATTAAATTGGCTGACCGATTGCACAATATGCGCACTTTAAGGTTTTGTCCGCCGGATAAACGTGCTCGCATTGCGCGTGAAACGCTTGATATTTATGCACCTCTGGCCGAGCGTATCGGTATGGAGGAACTCAAGGAAGAAATGGATGAGATTGCCTTTGCCGAGCTGTATAAAGATGCTCATGATTCCATTGTGACGCGGTTGAATTTTTTGCGTGAGCAGGGCAATGACGTAGTGCCGAAAATCATTAAGCAACTTGAAAAAGATATGGAAGATAACGGCGTGCATTGTACCATCACCGGTCGCGAAAAAGCTCCGTATTCGATTTGGCGTAAAATGCAGCTGAAAAATGCATCGTTTGAGCAACTGTCGGACATTATGGCTTTTCGTATTTGTGTGGATACGGTGGCGGATTGCTATCAGGCTCTCGGTATTATTCACAGCAAATATCATATGGTGCCGCGTCGTTTTAAGGACTATATTTCTACCCCGAAGCCGAACGGTTATCAATCGTTGCATACCGGTGTTATCGGGCCTTTGGACGTGCGAATCGAAGTGCAGATTCGTACTTATGAAATGCATGAGGTCAACGAAAAAGGTGTGGCGGCACACTGGGCATATAAACAGGGACAGCATACCGAGGGTAAAAACTTCCGTTGGGTACGCGAGCTTTTGGAGATTCTCGATCAGGCTCAGAATCCGGATGAGTTTTTGGAAAACACCAAGCTTGAAATGTATAACGACCAAGTGTTTTGTTTTACGCCGAAAGGGGACTTAATCGGCCTGCCGATGGGTTCGACGCCGGTTGATTTTGCGTATGCCATTCACTCTAATGTGGGCAATACCTGTGTCGGGGCTAAGATCAACGGCGAAATCAAGCCGCTCAGAACCATTTTGCAAAACGGTGACCAAGTCGAGGTGCTAACCGCCAAAAATCAACACCCGTCGCTTGAGTGGGACAGATTTGTGGTGACCGGAAAAGCCAAGGCGGCTATTCGTCGTTATGTGCGGATTAATAAGCGTGAGCAATTTATTGCTCTGGGCAAGGAAATCGTCGAAAAACTGTTTAAATCGGAAGATCAGGAGTTTTCGGAAAAAGAGCTGGTGTCGTATTTATCCAATTTTGAGGCGGAAACGGTTGATGATGTTTATGCCAAAGTCGGCGAAGGTTTGGTAACCGGTTGGGATGTGTTGCGTGTAATGCATCCGGCGTATCGTCAGTCCAAATTAGAAAAAGTGGTGAGTGCCATCAAGCTACCGGTATTCAGCAAAAAGAGTCAACCGAAAAAAGATTCGCTTAAGATTCGCGGCTTGATTGACGGTATGGCAATGCATTTTGCCGGTTGTTGCCACCCGTTGCCGGGCGACAGGATTGTCGGGATTGTAACTACCGGTAAAGGGGTTACCATTCACACGGTTGATTGTCCGTCTTTGCATAATTATGAAAACGAGCCGGAGCGGTGGCTCGATGTGGATTGGGGACCGGATGCCGAGCAGGAAAAGCACGTTGCACGCCTTAAACTTATGCTCAGCAACGAGCCGGGGGCATTGGCCGAGGTGGCAAATATCGTAGCCAAAGCGGAAGCTAATATTATTAACTTGAATATTACATATCGCACACTAAGTTATTTTGAAATATTGCTCGATATTGAAATTAAAAATGTTGAACAATTAAACAGCTTAATTATGAATATGCGCGCCGAAAAACTCATCAGTTATGTCGCCCGCGCCAACAAATAACGAGGTGTGTTGTGGAACAGATTAAAGTTTATTTCAGCAGATTGCTTAAAAAAATGTTGGTGCAACTCAAGCGCCTGCAGGGTACTCCGTATTCTATTGCCGCCGGTTTTGCCTGCGGAGTGGCAATATCTTTTACGCCGTTTATCGGGTTGCATTTGGTTATGGCGGCGATTATTGCGTGGCTGATTCGCGGCAATGTGGTGTCATCGGCCATCGGCACGCTTATCGGCAATCCGTGGACATTTCCGTTTATCTGGATTGCCGTGCTTTCAACCGGGCGATTTTTATTGGGCGATGCTTCGGCTGTCGGGAACGTTAATTTTATTCGCATTTTCGAATCGGCCAGTAAGGCGCTGATTACCTTTGATTTCAGAAATTTCGGGCGAGATGTCTGGCCGATATTCTTTCCGATGCTTATCGGGTGTATTCCGTATTTTATTGTGGCGTGGTTTGTATCGTATGAATTGATTAAAACGACGCTGGATAAAATAGCATTGCGGCGGGCAAAACGGTCGCAAATGAAAGGAGAAAATAAATGATTGTGGGACTGGGCAGTGATATTGTCAATATTGAGCGAATCCAGAATTCGGCGGATTATCTGCAACATTTTGCCGCACGGATTTTGGGTGCAGACGAGCAGGCGGAAATCAGGCGCAACGGTGCGGCCAAAGATGCGCGTTTTCGGGAGTTGCTGGCTAAATATTACGCGGCTAAAGAGGCTTTTGCCAAGGCACTCGGTACCGGTTTCCGCGATGGTATTTTTTTTAAGGATATTCAGGTTTTGCATAATGATTTGGGTAAACCCGAATTGAAAATCAGCGGTACGGCCTTGAAATATTTAAATAAATTAGCGTCCAAGCCGCGTATGCAGATTACCTTGAGCGACGATATGCCGTTTGCCTTAGCCGTGGTGGTGATTGAGGGATAATTTTTTCGGCCGAATATTAAACCGGCACAACCATGGCAAAACTCGGATAATGTGACAGATGCGCAGTGCTTTTTGAGCAACGCGCACATAAACGGTACAGGCAGATGGTCATTATACGATTTTCATTATATTTCTTTGCGGGCGGAGAGAGCCAGCTGAATAGTCCCGTCATCCATATAATCCAGCTCGCCGCCGAGCGGCAGTCCTTGCGCGAGGGTGGTAATTTTTACCGGATATTCTTTTAAGCGCGCCAACAGATAGTGATTGGTAATTTGCCCGTCAATCGTGGCCGGGAGCGCCAAGATGACTTCTTTGATTTGCCTTTCGGCCAGTCTGGAAAACAACGATTCAATATTGAGATCTTCAGGTGTGATACCATCCAATGCCGAGAGAATACCGCCTAAAACATGGTATTGCCCGCGATAAATGCCGGTGCGTTCCATCGCCCACAAATCGGCAATATCCTGAACTACGCAGACTATATCGGTATCGCGAGCGGTGTCAGCGCAAATCGAACACGGCTCCTCGGTGTCAAAATTGCCGCAGATCGGGCATTTTTTTATGTTGTCGGCCACATTTTGCAGTGCGACAATCAGCGGCAACATCGTTGTTTCTTTTTTCTTCAATAAGTGCAGAACAATGCGCCGCGCCGACCGCGCGCCCAAAGCCGGAAGCTTGGCGATAAGCTTGATTAATTGTTCAATGTCATTGCTCTGCAATTTCTAACGCCTAAAACGGGAGTTTCAAACCGCCGAGACCGACACCGTTGGTAGCTTCTTTCATACCCTCGTCCATCATGGCGTCGATTTTTTGGTGTGCATCGTTATATGCGGCCAAAATCAAATCTTCCAAAACATCGACTTCTTCGGCATTTATCAAAGACTTATCAATGTTCAGGCTCTTCATTTCCGACTTGCCGTTAAGCACAATTTTTACCATACCGCCGCCGGAGGTTCCTTCACGCTCTTCTTGTCCTAACTTAGCTTGCGTTTCTTGCATTTTGCGTTGCATTTGTTGTGCTTGTTTCATAATTCCTTGAATATTCAGCATTTTTTAATCCTCATAAGTTTCTGTTATTGTTTCTTCCGCAACAAACTCGGCCGGCTCTTCATCTTCGGCTTCTTCTGCCTGTTTGCGGATAATTGTCTCTATTTTAGCACCGTTAAACTCGTTAAGTATAGCCTTTACCAAAGGATATTCAGAGATATTTTTCTTATCGCGGTTAAGTTCTTTGGCTTCCAAAAACGCCAATGTTTCGCCGAGCGGCTCATAATCTATATCGATTTTCCACGGCATACCGGTTTCTTTTTCCAAGAAATTGCGGAAATTGAACACCAAATTTTTATCCGCCTTTTCCGAAACGGCAATGCGTATATGTCCTGTCGCAAATGATTTGAACGAAATATCGTTTTTAATCGCAAACATCAGCATCGGTACTTTTTTAGCGGTCATCAAACGCAGTAAATCATCGGTATTTTCCAAAACAACGGCATCGGAGCTTGCGCTTTCAAGAGGGGAATCTTCCTCGTTGCCGGCAGAAGGGTGATTATTGTTCAGGCCGGATTTTTTTTTTAATTCCTCAAGCAGGGCTGCCGGAGTAGGAAGCGAGGCGGAATATGCAATCCGTATCAGTATCATCTCTAAGGCATCAATCTGCACCGCGGCGTATTGCAACTCACTCAATCCTTTAATCAGCATCTGCCATATTTTGGAAAGAATCGCAATCGGGGCACCGCTGAGTTTTTTGCATAATTCACGGTCATTTTCGCTGAGCGAAGCGTCATTGGTAAATTCCGGCAGAACCTTGATTTTAGCGGTCAGATGCGTAATTTCGATTAAATCTTGCAACAGTAGCATCGGGGTTGCGCCGTTGGTATACAGGGTTTGCAATGTTTGCAAAACCCCGGCCACATCGCCGCTTAAGAGTTTTTCATAAAGTTCGCCGCTTTGTTGGCGGTCGGCCAGACCGAGCATATTTTTGACGGTTTGCGCCTGAACCTTGCCGTCGCCGAGTACAATTGCCTGATCGAGCATTGAAAGTCCGTCGCGGGCCGAACCGTCGGCGGCTCGTGCCACAATATGCAGAGCTTCTTCATCAAATTCTATTTTTTCGGAAGTCAAAACCTTACGGAACAGCGTGGTCAGCGTTTCAATGCTTAAACGTTGTAAATCGAAGCGTTGGCAACGCGACAAAATCGTGACCGGAACTTTGCGAATTTCGGTGGTAGCAAAAATAAACTTAACGTGTGCCGGCGGCTCTTCCAGCGTTTTTAACAGCGCATTAAAGGCACTTTTGGAGAGCATGTGAACTTCGTCGATGATGTATACTTTGTAGCGGGCGCTTACCGGTTTATAACGTACGCCGTCCAAAATTTCCCGCATATCATCAACGCCGGTTTTGGAGGCCGCATCAAGCTCTATAACATCAATGTGTTTGCCGGCGGCAATGGCTTTGCAATTTTCGCACTCACCGCACGGATGAATGGTCGATTCACCGTTACCATCGGGTCCGATGCAGTTAATCGCACGGGCAATCAGACGGGCGGTGGTGGTCTTTCCCACTCCGCGGATACCGGTTAAAATGTAGGCATGGTGCAGATGGTTATTTTTGATGGCATTGGTTAAAGTTTGCACCAAAGCATCTTGTCCGAGCAAATCTTCAAAATTTTGCGGACGATATTTGCGTGCCAACGCGATATACTGGTTATTTTCGTTTAAATCTGCCATTGCTCTTTCTTTATTTGAAGGCGAAGGGACTTAGACCTTGCGACTATCGTTACGGCTGCTTCCTTCCGAATCTGACCGAGTTGGCGAAAACACAATCCTAAGCCCTTCATAAAACTCACTTATATAATGCGCAAAACAACGGTTTTTGCAAGCAAAAAAATCACTTATTACACTTTAGTAGTATATGTTTTGTAAGCCGGCCGGCGGGTTGCCGATAATGCGTGGTTGCATGGTATAACCTTGAGCCTGACTTTCATATGCGGTCGGATAGCCGTAGAATTGTTGCGGGGCGTATTCGGCAACATATTTTCCGCCGGACGATACTTTTACAACATCCAATCCGTGTTCGTTCAGACCGTTGGCAAAAATTCTGAATGAGCCGCTCATGCCGGTATAGCCTTCCGGACGTTCGATTTGCTCGTAAATATCGCCGCCCTGTCGTGCCAACATGGAAGCTAATGCAACCGCATCATAGGCAAAAATGCTCAACCCGCTCGGACGTTCGCCGAACAAATCATTATATTTTTGTGCAAAACTCGACTGATTTTTCAGCGACATAACCGGATAAACCGCTCCGTACAGCTCCGTTTCTTTGTTAAGCGAACTGCTGTCCCAAACCGAAGTACCCATAAACAGCACATCCGGCGCCGCCACATCGTAGTAGCTGAACATTGAAGAAATGGCCTTCAGGCGGTTTCCTGTTTCCGGAATCAGCAAAGCGTCAAAATCAACACCGCCGTCTTTCATTTGTGTTACCAAGCCGGTAAAATCCATACTGTCCGGTGCATAAAATCCTACTTTTGATAAACTTACCCCTTGTTTTTGCACCGCCTTAGTCAGAGAACGATACATATTGGCGCCGCTTTGGTTATTAGGTAAAACCGCGGCAATTCGGGAGCGACCGTTGTCGGCGGCATACTTTACGATACGGTTGATTTGATCTTCTTGCAACAAACCGATGGAATAAATACCTTCTTGCAACACGTTCGGTGAAGTGGAAAAGCTGATTACCGGCACATCTTGCGACTTAGCCTCAGAGCTGATGGCGGCGACTTCGTCACTCTTTAACGGGCCTAAAATCAGCTCACTGTCGGCATTGAGAGCATTTTCAAGGGCAATCCGGGCGCCGCTGCCGGTACCTTTGGTATCATAAAATTGCACCACCAAATTGTTATTGTTTATATCTCCAATAGCCATCATAGCCGCGTTTTTCAAACTTTGTCCCAGCGCCGCATCGGCACCGCTCAGCGGCAACAGCATCGCCACTCTGAAACTGCCTTCGTGGCCTAAATCAACCTGCGAATAGTCGGTGGTCTCCACCATATCAACCGCTTTTTGATTCGGCAAATAACGATATGACGGCCGATAGAACGGTGTACGTTGCCAGAGCGAACAACTGCATATCAAAAAACAGCCGAAAATAAGACTAAATTTTTTTAACACTTGCATTTTTCCTCAAAATATCAAACAATACATATCTAATAATTCTAAATAATCTTTTTGTAAAGTTAAAGTTTAATAAAATGTTAAGAAACGGATTATATATCATCGCCACGCCTATCGGCAATCTTAAGGATATTTCGCCGCGAGCCGCGGAAATATTGGAAGAAGCAGAGATTATTGCCTGCGAAGATACGCGTGTGGCTAAAAAGTTGTTTACACTTTTGGGGCTGCCCTTAAACAAAAAATTTATCAAATATGAAGACCATTCGGAAGAAAAACAGGCGCAGGGGTTGATTGATTTGATTAATTCAGGTGCGGCGGTGGCACTTATTTCCGATGCCGGCTCACCGCTGATTTCCGACCCCGGTTATAAACTGGTGCGCAAATGTCGCGAACAGAAGGTTTATGTGACGGCGATACCGGGGGCTTGTGCAGTGATTACGGCATTACAGCTTTCGGGGTTGCCGACCAATCGTTTTATGTTTGCCGGTTTTATTCCCAATAAAGATAAGGCGCGGGCCGATTTGTTTGACGAGCTGAAAAATATTGATACGACTTTGGTATTTTATGAAACCGCACCGCGATTGCTTAAAACATTGGAACAGGCGGCGCAGACGTTTGCCGGACGAGAAATTGCGGTGGCACGCGAGCTGACCAAAATGTATGAGGAAGTTGTGGGCGGAGATATTGGCGGCGTGACCGATTATTTTACGGCCAATGAACCGCGCGGAGAGTTTGTGTTGATGATTGCACCGCCGACACAGAAAGAGTACGAGCTTGATGATGTGCGTGAAATTTTGCAAAAGCGCCTTGCCGAAACTTCGCTTAAAACGGCGGTTAAAGAAATCTGCACGCAATACGGCCTGAACAAAAACGAGGTATATGCGTTGGCTCTGGAGCTTAAGGATGAATAACTATATTCGCGGAAAATTTGCCGAGTTTGTGGCTCGCAACTATATGCGTCTGCACGGATTTCGAATCGTGGCGCGCAATTATGTGACGGGGCGCGGCACCACGGCCGGCGAAATCGATTTTATAGCCAAGCGCGGCAAGCTGTTGGTTTTTGCCGAAGTCAAACAGCGTGCCACACTGGATACGGCCGCCTATGCCATAAGCCAAAATCAGCAACAACGCCTGATTCGCGGTGCCAAAAGTTTTATGAAAAATAATCCGCAGTATCAGGGTTTTGATTTGCGTTTTGATGCCATTTTGATTGCCTTGCCGTTCGGGTTGCGGCATATTACGAACGCATGGGGAGAATAAAACTGCGTAAAATCCATATTTTTGCTTGCAATCCGCGTTTTTGCGTGGTATTCATAATGGCGTGGTTCTATTTTTTGGGAGCAGGAAAATGATTGAAATGCCGCAAAATTTGGTTGAAATGGCGCTCAAAACCATGGGAGACCGCTGGAAAGTCATGATTATTCAGGAATTGATGGACGGCACCAAACGCTTTGGCGAAATCAAAAAAGAACTGGGCGATATTACGCAAAAGGTTCTGACTGCAAACCTGCGCGCACTGGAAGAAAAGGGAATTCTTATTCGCACGGTTTACGCGCAAATTCCGCCAAAAGTCGAATATACGCTGACCAACTTGGGTTATAACCTGAAGCCGGTTTTGGATTCGATGCGTCAATGGGCGGAGGAGTATTATAATCAAAACGTTAAAAATCTGATGCCGAATCTGGCCTGAACAATTTGTGAGATTTAAAATAAGGAATCCCGCACTTGGTTTAGAAGTGCGGGATTTACTTTTTTCCCTTCGTCACCCTCGGGTGTCGTTGGGGATGTCTTAGTCTCTGTTTAAGATTCTGTTATTTTCGTCTAACAACAGAATGGCCTGCACGGGGCTTGGCGATATGGTGAACGTATCCGTAATGGGTACGTTTCTTTCCACCGTACGCGGATACATCTGTATCACGTAGGTTTCGCCCCCTACATACCCATACATTACGTGCTGCCCGAGTTTAACTTTTTCCCAGGCAACGTCTGTGTCCTCATAGTTGAGGCCGGAACCCATAACTACGAGGTACTTACCATTGTCCTTTTTCTCGATGGACTGCACGTCGGTGACGACGTACTGTACAGAGTCCTTATGGACCACGGTAATGCACTGAGCCTTGCTACCATCGTAGATGGCAAGGAGGTAATTCTCCACGCCACCCTTTTTCATATCGTCATAGACGAATTGGGTGACGAGGAGCTGCTGCGCTCCTGCAGAGACCTTGAACGACATCGCGTTTACACGCGAAATGTCGTCAATTTCAAAAAATTTCTGCGCGTTTGCGCTCATGGCGCACAATACGCAGATTAAGAAAAATGCAATTTTCTTCATAACTGTAACAATGTTTTGTCGGTGCGGATGACCTTTGTCTTTTTGCTAAACATAACCGATTGATTAACCGCATCCGCTTTCATACTTCGAGCTACTACACCGAGGAAACTATAGTCCTTAGGCCGATCGAAAAGAGAAAGATGTTGGATTTGGTTTTATCAACTGTTATATGTTCGGTAAGCTGACGAGATGCACCCACACAAGGTGAATATATAATTTTTCCTTTTTTTCACACAAAAAGTGGCAGCTATGAAGAACATTTTTCATTTTTCAATAAAAATTTCCACAATAGCTACCACAATACTTATTTTTCTGGAAGTATAATAACACAAACATTTGGGAATTGCAATATCTTTTTTGTCGAAAGTGCAAAAAAATCTTGATACAGCCGTAATTTGCCGATTAGAGCCTAACAATCAGATCGGCAACCTCGGCCGCGGCATTTAAAACTGCCGGAGAATCGGATGGCAAAGTAGTTTCATCACCTAAAACAGAGGCGTATTTTTTAGCTATGAGTGATTGGGCAAAGCGCTTATGTTTTGGGGTAAGCCAATGGTCGCCGCCGACAAACAAATACAGCGGCTGGCCGCTACCGGTAGCCTCACAGCACATTGAAACCGAATCGGCGGTAATCACGATATTATCGGCACAAGCCAAAAATCCGGCATACGGGTTTGCACCTTCGGCGCCCCAGTAATACGGGTATTGCGGAATATCTTTTAAGGCGTTTTTGATGATTTTTTCGGCCTCGCTGCCGGTGCGGCGTGAGGTGGTTATCAGAATCGAGCCGCCGATTTTTTGTTTGAGCCGCTTAATGCCGTTGCACAATTCCTCCACATCTTGTTGCGGAAACGGTTTGCCTTTAATCGAGCCGCCGATAATTACCGCCGTCAAAGGCTTGGGTAAGTCGGCAAATTTTTGAGCCCATTCGGCGCGTGCCGCGGCTAAATATTCGGCGGTAATGCGGTGCGGACAGCCCACAATATAGCGGATATTGTCGCAATGTTTTTTGTTTTTATCGTGTTCCGGCACCACCACCAGATCAAACTCGCGCAAACCGGCGTTGCCGGCGTGCATCAGCTGAATGATTTTGGTGGATGGAGATTTTTTCTTGATATAGCGGGCAATCGGTGCGGTGCGGCGACTTACCGACAACACATAATCGGGAAACGGTGGCACGATTTGGCTTTTGCTGGCGGCACTGATGCCTAAAAGCGAGCGGCCGCGAATCCAGTTGGGAAGCGCCGATAACTTGGTATATTCTATGCTTTTTTCAACAATTTCGAAGTTATCCGGCAACGCATTTAATACCCCCAACGCCTGGTTGACGCTACCGCGGCGGTTATCCATCAAACTCCAAATTGTTTTCTTCATCTTCTGCCTCGCAAACATTATTTGTGTTCAATATATGATATCTCAAAAATATGGCAAGAATTTTTTGTCGCGGCTTGGGCAAAACGCCGTTAAGTAATCCTTAACCCCTTATGGCGTATAGTCTTTTATAAATAATTCATAAGACAAAGAGAGGAATTATGAAAAAGGTTGTTTTTATTGCATTGGCTGCCGTATTGTGCAGTTCCTGTCTGGCTCGACCGGAAGCCGAAGTTGCACCGAAGCCGGAAGCGGCAAATATAGATGCATCGCAGGTTTATACCTATACGCCGGGGAGCGTTACGGTGGCGGACGCGGATTTTTATCGCAGTAACATTGTTGTTAAGACAATGGGCGATGATTATGTTATTTATGAGTACGTAGATATTCGCGTGGATAAGGTTGCAACGTTGGCTGCGCAATATTGCTATGAAACAAATCCGGGCACGAGTGCTTATTTGCGCGATATTTATTTGCAGAAAAATCATAAAAGACGCGCGACTTTTGACTGCATCGACCTTGCAACCCGTTAAAAATATCCCTATATATTTTTAATAGGGAGTAAACGGTTATGGCAAAGGACTTATATCAGGTTTTGGGCGTGAGCAAAACAGCATCGGAGGCCGAGATTAAATCGGCTTACCGCAAGCTTGCTCGCAAATATCATCCGGATTTAAACAAAGATGATAAAACCGCGGCAGAAAAATTTAAGGAAGTTTCAAACGCTTACGATATTATCGGTAATGCCGAAAAGCGCAAAAAATACGACAATAACGAAATTGATGCCGATGGCAAGCCGACGGGGTTCGGTGCCGGTTTCGGCGGTGGAAATGCCGGCGGATATGACTTCAGCGGCGGTAATCCGTTTGGCGGATTTAATCGCGGTGAAGGCGGTTTCGGCGGAGCACAGGGATTCGACTTCTCTTCAATTTTCGGCGACGATATCTTTTCGCAATTTACCGGCGGAGCGCGTGGCGGTCGATCGACCGCACGCAAAGGACAGAATGTTTCGTATAATATGAACGTTGACTTTTTAGATGCGGCGCGCGGAGTTGAAAAACAGGT
This sequence comes from Alphaproteobacteria bacterium, assembly GCA_045111335.1. Lineage (GTDB taxonomy): Bacteria > Pseudomonadota > Alphaproteobacteria > RF32 > CAG-239 > RUG410. The sequence goes on from JBGUGE010000002.1 coordinate 23,758, forward strand.
CAATTTGGGCGGTAAAAGCGTGAATGTGAAAATTCCGGCCGGAACACAAAGCGGTCAGACATTGCGCTTGAAAGGTATGGGCAATGCCGGCATAAACGGCGGAGCCAACGGCGATGTGCTGATTACGATTAATGTGGGTGAACATCCGTATTTTAAGGCGGATAATCTGAATATTTTGTTGGATTTGCCGATTTCGGTGGTGGAAGCGGTACAAGGTGCCAAAATTACGGTTCCGACCATTAATGGTAAGGTGATGGTGAAGGTACCGCCGATGTCGTCAAGCGGCGAAAAATTGCGCCTCAAAGGGCAGGGAATTAAAGCCAAGTCCGGACAAGGTGATGAAATCGTAACCTTGCAGATTATGTTGCCGCACAACAAAGATGAAAAATTGACGGAGGCAATGGATAAAGTAACCAATTATGCCGTGAGGAGTTTTTAATGCTGTTGGAAACACTGAAAGAATTTGACTGGATGAACGAACCGCAACGCGTGCGCTTTGATGAAGACGGAATGCACGTTGCCGCCAAATATCGTACTGATTTTTGGTGTTGTGCGCGCTACGGGTTCAAAAAAGACGACGGTCACTTTTTCTTCAGTTATGTTTTGGGTGATTTTTGTTGCGATTTGGATTGGAGTTGTGAAACACCGGGAGTGTTTGACCAATGCGGGGTGATGGTACGCACCGATGTCAATAACTGGTTTAAGGCGGCGATTATGTATGAAGACGAAAATACACCGATGTTGGCGACTTCGCTGACTAACGGCGGATTTTCCGATTTGGCGACGATTCCGCTGCCGCCGGGGGTAACGCATATCTGGTATCGCCTGAAAAAGAAAAAAGGTTGCTATATTGCCAGTTATTCGCTTGATGGGCAGAATTATGTGCAGCTGCGCAAATTTTATTTGCTAAATGACAGCGACGAAATGAAGGTCGGGGCATATATTTGCTCGCCGCAACACGACGACTTTGAGGCGGTGTTGCACGGTCTGACGCTCGCTTAAGATAGTTTGCTTTAAAATGAGAAAGCTCTCTGAACCTTGCGGTATCAGGGAGCTTTCCTTTTTTTAGAATCCAGTTGAATAATCATTACCATCGCTGATAGTGTCATTCTTCTGGGTGTTCTGCTGAGTGTTTTTTGCAGCGGCATGAGCCGACTGAGTATACTTATGCCCAGTTGAGTCCGGACGATAAGAAGACTTAGCAGCGGCATTTGTTGATGCTGCCAGAATTCTCTTAAGAGAAGCCATCTTCGACATCTCAAAAGCTAATTCCTGACCAAAGCCGATAAAGTCGCTTCCATAATACTGGCGGCGCACTTTTACGGCATCAGCAATGGCCAGTGGTAGCATTTTGCCGCACTGTACATGCTGGCCAAATGGCACAACATCTACAGCTACCTTAATACCACCGTAGAAGGTGATATAAGATGAGTTCACATTTTCAATGAACTGGGCCTTTGCTACTGAAACACTCATTAAGACGAGAACTAAAATTACCATATACTTCTTCATCTTATTATTTTTTTAACTCACAAGGTTTGTTGCGGTATTTTTCAAGCACTTTTTGATTATTCCTTTCCGAAAAAACTGAGTTTTAACGGGCAGTTCATGTATTAAAATACAATCCCCCTATACATTGCAAAACAATGCTCGATATGATTCTCGTTGGTCATACCGATCGGCTATAATCTAAACATACTTTACTCAATAAAACTCCACAACCTTACTTGCTACGTCATTAACTTTCTATTGAAAAACTTAGGGCTCGTACATAAATGAACTTCTTAATGAAATCCAACCGTATCAAATATATCATGTCATCAATCCGAATCGCTAATAAAATCCGAAACAACAAACATTCAAATATTCTAAACGTTATACGAGTTGGTCTATGTTTTCAAAAGAAAGAAAATAATTCATATTTACATCCTTAAAACATAATCCCTAAGTTTAACAAGCTCAGTATAACCTATTTTTTGCAAAAATTCAAGTATAAAATGACAAATTTTGTCTATTTATATAGCATTATTTTAGTCACAGTCTGAAAATTTGTGTTGTAATCTCGGATAAAAAACGTATAATTTGCCAAGGTTTAATTTTATTAAGGCAAAGAAGATGTTGGATATTAAATTTATTGCAGATAATACCGATTGGGTAAAACAAAGCTTGGGCCGCAAAGGTTTTCCGGCAGAAAAAGTTGATGAGCTGTTGAATGTGTTTTATGAAATGAATAAGCTCAAAACGTCATCGCAGGCATTGGCAGAAGAAAAAAATAAACTCAGCAATTCAATTAAGTCCGCATCAAATGAGGAGCGTCCGGCGATTATTGCCAAGAGTAAGGCTGTGGGCGAGCAGTTTAAGGCCGAGCAGGAAAAATTGGCGGTTTTGGAAGCGCAGTTTAATGATATGATGCTCAGAATGCCGAACTATCCGAGTGCCGAAAGTCCGGACGGACCGGATGATAGTGCCAACGTGGTGCGCCGCAAAGTAGGCGAGATTCCGCATTTTGATTTTGAACCGAAAGACCATATTGAGTTGATGGAAATTAATGATTGGAGCGAAATGGAGCGAATCGCCAAAGTTTCCGGCTCGCGCACTTATGCCATTAAAAACGATTTGGCGCAATTGGAGCTGGCTATTCATATGTTGGTTATGGATAAGCTGCGGGAGCATGGTTTTACGCTGATTACGGTACCGGCACTTTCAAAAGAAAAGCCGCTGTATAATCAGGGCTATCTGCCGTTTGCGCGTGATGAAATTTATTATATGCCGGCAGATGATATTTATCTTTCGGGTACGGCGGAGCTGATTTTGAACTCGCTCAGAGCCGATGAAATGCTGACCGAGGCTGATTTACCGGTATTGTATGCCGGATTTTCTCCGTGTTTTCGCCGCGAAGCCGGTGCCGCCGGAAAAGATACTCGCGGTTTGGTGCGGGTACACCAGTTCTTCAAAACCGAGCAATTTGTGATTTGCAAAAATGATATGGCGGAAAGCGAAAAATGGCATAAAAAGTTGCTCGAAATTTCGGAAGAAGTTTTGCAGGATTTAGAGTTGCCGTATCAGGTTTTGGAAGTTTGCACCGGAGATATGGGTGCGCCGAAATATCGGCAGTATGATTTGGAGGCGTGGGTGCCGTCGCAGAATTGCTATCGCGAAACGCACTCTTGCTCGAATATTACCGAATGGCAGGCCAGACGCACTAATTTGCGCTATCGCGGCAACGACGGCAAGGTACGTTTTTGCCACACATTGAACAATACCGGTATTGCCACTCCGCGGGCGCTTGTGCCGTTTATCGAGAATCATCAGCAAGCCGATGGTACGGTACGGATTCCGGAAAAGTTGCAACCATATTTGGGCGGTAAAAAATTCATAGGTAAAAATGCAAAATAAAATCGCGCAAATCCTCGAATTTATGAAAATTTTAGACAAGGTCTGCCTCGTTAAACGGGCGACCTTGCTTTCTGACGGCAGCAGCGAAACCGACTCGTCACACAGCTTTAAGTTAGCATGGCTGTTGATGATGGTGTATCCGTACTTAAAGCATAAATACAATTACACACGTTTGCTCGAACTGGCGCTGATACACGATATTGCCGAGGCCGAAACCGGTGATTGTCCAAAGGCGGTACAGCGGGCAAATCCGGAGGCAAAGAAGCTTAAAGATGCTCAGGAGTTGGCGGCTATGGCAAAATATAAAGATATGTTGCCGACTGAGCTTGGCGGGCGAATCTATGATTTGTGGCGCGAATATGAAGATAAAAAAACGCCGGAATCGCGATTGGTGACCGCGCTTGATAAAATTGACGCCAATTTGCAGGCAAATCAGCATAAAAACGGCGATGTGCGCTATTGGCTCGAATGCGAAAACGGAGCGCAGTATTTAACGATTAATACCGAAAAAAAGCAGGTGGTGGCAGTGTTGGATGAGCCGATAATTGAAAAACTGGAAGATGCCGTGATTGCGCTTACATTGGCGAATCTTGAAAAATGCGGTATCAAAATGTGAGCAACCGACGGGTATGAGCCATGCTGATTACAACGCGCCGCAAAATAAAAAAATGGATTGTTCGCCTGATATGGCTCGGAGTTTTGGCGTTTGCGGTGTGGGCAAATTATAATCGATTTTATCACAACAACTATGCCAATTATGAAAAAGCGGTTGATTACGGTCGGGTGCGTGAAAAAAAGGAAACAATCAATCCGGTTATTGCGGCGGTTTTTTATCAGGGAAAATCGGCTGAAAATAAGTCGCTCTCCAGTTATTTGAGCCACTGGGATAATCGCCGGCTTCAAAATCCGAAAATGTTGGCGGTTCCGACTCAAATTACGCCGGAAAGCCGTCGTGTAATCGAAAAGCTTTATAAAGAAACAGCCGAAAACGCAACAATCGACAGGGTGCTGTTGGTTTACGGACAATCGGCAGATGAGAAATTGCATCGGCAAATTTTGCGACAACATTTTAACGGAGCCGAAGTAAAATGTTTTGCGGCGGCAGAAAATGAAACAAATTTGGAAGCAGCAATCGAAAAGGCGCTTAACAGGGATAAAACCTTGGTTGTTGTGGCAGTAGACCTGAATAATGCGGAGAGCAACAAATATTTGGCAGATGAGCTGATTTATTCCGCTCAGCGCCATTTTTATAAAATTCGCATTTTTGACGAAGTGGATACCCAGTTGGCGCGGGCGCTGGAGGATAATTACGCTTCATGGTTTGAGACCGAAACCGACGACGGGCGAAATGAGTTGCGGCGTCAGCAAAAGAATTTGGCGGCTTATAAAAAACATTACGGCAACGATATTGTGCGCTATTTTATGCAAAATCTTAATTTGGCGGAAGATGAGGAACCGGTGTGGCCGGAAAAAAACGCGGAAACCTATCGGCTGTTTGATCGCGGCACCGTTTATATCAGATTTTTCGGCTCCGGTGATAAAGAAATGTTTTCGCGAGCCAAAATCGGCAAAAATAAGGGGATTATCGTGGCGGTGATTGAGTTGGCTCGCAAGGCCGTGTTTAAGCTGAAACAGCCGATAAAATCATATAAAATATACTTTTTGACTGATTTTGAAAAAATTGAAAAAGCGGCAAATGAACCGCTGATTAATTATTTGGAAACCGATGATGGTGTATATGTGCAATATCGCGGGCGTAAAGCCCTGATGGCCGCAGACGAGCGTCCCGATGAAGAAGATATATTAGCGGCGGCTTTGCGGAGTCGTGCCAAAATACCCGATTCGGAGTCGGATTCGAAAATAGAGTTTTATCGGTTTAAAACAGTGGAGATTGAAAATGAAAATTAACGGCTTTAAAATAAAATATTCGGCGCCGGATATCAGACGACGGGTAACGCAACAAATGCGCAAGATTGAGCTGATTGATCAAGAGCACGAATCCTATAAAAATTTGTCGGAAGGCGATAAAAAGGCGTTTAAATATTTGATTAATGCCTCGCGCATTATCAATGATGTAGCGCTGGAAATGGATCATCCGATGAATTTGGTGCAAAAGCAGGCGCTTGAGGTGGCGGCCGAGACAAGCCCGTATGCGACCAATACTCTGAAACTGTTTAATTCGCTTAACGGGGTTGCCGGTTCAAACGGCGTTGATAAGGAGCCGGTTGAACTGTTTGAGGGAATTCATCAATATGAGGGGCGCAATTTTTATCCGACGGATTTAGATGCGGCGGGATTGTCGCGGATTATTAATAAGATGCTCGATGCCGGTAAGGTTGAGGAAGTGCGCAAAATTTTGAGCGCACGGACGATGGTTCGTCGCCAGGGTAAGGAGCTGAAAGCTATTGATTATACCGAATATTTTGCCGAGGAATTTTCGGAAATTGCCAATGAGTTGGAGTGTGCGGCGCATTTTACGACCGATGAGCTGTTCAAAGATTATTTAGGTTGGCAGGCGCAGGCGTTGTTGCAAAACAATGTTGAAATGGATGTTTTAGCCGATAAACATTGGGCCGAAATGCAGAATACACCGCTTGAATTTACGCTCAGTCGCGAAAATTATGATGATAAACTGACGTCAAAGCTGTTTTCGGATAAAGTGTTGTGTGCACGCTTGGAAAAGCTTAATATTCATCCTGTGCCGAAGGATATGCTGGGTATTCGTGTGGGAATTGTCAATCGGCAAGGTACGGAATTGTTGCTGAAATTTAAGGAAAAGATGACCGAGTTGGCGGCGTTGATGCCGATGAGCGATAAATACGAACAAAACGTCGGCGGTAAAAAGGGCTTAAAGCAAACAATGGTTGATGTTGATATTGCGGCGCTGACGGGTGATTATGCGCTTTGTCGCGGCGGGATTACCTTAGCCCAGAATTTGCCGAATAATGATAAGCCGAGTTTGGCTCGCGGCGGCGGTCGACGCAATGTTTATCATCGTCAGGTGCGGCGTAGCGGCGAATCGGAGAAAACCGAGAAAATCCTGAAAAAATTGGTAATTCCGGAATTACATAAATATTATAACAATGAATACGACCATCTGTTTACCATCGGGCATGAAAACGGGCATTCGCTCGGTCCGGACAGTACTTATCAGACGGCGCTCGGCATTTATCACCACATTATCGAGGAGCATAAGGCCGATATGGTATCGGCGGCAATGATGCCGGAATACGTGAAGGCCGGTATTATCAGCGAAGAAGAATTAAAATCAATTTATATCACATGGATTGTAAAACGTCATTTTATGAAGGCATATCCGCAGGATAAGGAAGCTCACCGGATGGCGGATTTGATTGAGTATAACTTTTTACATGATTACGGCGCGTTTTGGTTTGATGCCGATAAAAAATTGCATGTTGATTTTGCAAAAATTCAATCAGGTTCTCGAAAATTGTTGGAAGAGGTCATCAAAGTTCAGCTGTCAAAATCGCCTGAAGTTGCCGAGAAATTCGTGGCTAAATGGACCGAATGGGGTGAAATGTTACAATTTATTGCCGACTTTAAACAAAGTTTAGGAATTAAACCTTATATTAATATCATATCATCGTTTTAACAAAACACGAGTTTACGGAGAAATAAAATGCAGAGAGTATTATTGGTTTTGGCGATTTTGCTGATTTCATCTTGTTCGGAGTTTATGGCGAATCATATCAGCAGCGAAAGACAGGAGTTATATGACTATAACAACAATCAGGAGTTCTGCCAGCAATATCCGGACAGATGTTATAAAAATATTCCGCGGTTTTAAGTTCGGAACATTATAAAAAACGGCGTCTGTAATGACGCCGTTTTTTAATTTGGCAAATATCGTGCGGTTTATTCAATACCGTAAATATCGCGAACAACCCATTTGCCGCCGCTTTGGCCGAGCTGATAAATAATCGTGCCCTGACATAACCCGAACCAACCGCCGTTGCAGGAACTTTCAGTATATATTTCGGTAGTGCCGTTCGGCAAAACGGTTTTATTGATGAAACGATAATTGATTTCCGTCGGGCGCTCAACAGTCGGGTCGGTCATAAAGATAAAGGTCGGCAGATTTTGTTTGGCGCAGAATTCCATATCCGGTTTTAAGGTGCATTTTACCGCATTTTCAACAGCGCACAACATTTCGCTGACATCTTCGGAGCAATCTGCGGTCAATTCTTGTGCATTAAAAGAATAAACCGTTTCCGGCAGAGCTTCTTCTACCTGAGCCACGGTTGCATCTTCCGTTTCGGAAGCAACGTTTGTTTCGGTTTTTGTGCGTTTGAGCAGAGACAGACTCCAAACGAACAAAATCAGCATTACAGCAACAATAAAAATTTTCTTAAACATTGTTTTATTCCTTTAGTTAAAGTGATATTCCACACCGAAGGAATATTCCAAACTGTGGTTATATCCTTCGAGATGATCAAATTCTACATGGCGACACATTGCCCGCGATTGCCAATGTTCGTTCCATGCGTATTTTATACCGCCGCCGAAACGGTAACCGTAGCCGTGTTCGTGGTGCCGGTCGGTCGGGCTGAATTTTGTTTTGTAATTATATTCACCGATACCGGCCGTGGCAATCAGCGAAAAGTCAGCAAAAATCGGTAAAATTGCCAAAGCATCAAGGCCGTAAGCAAAATACGAGGTAACCAGCTTGTCGTCGCCATAGCGGCGCTTGTCCTGTCCGCTTTGTTCGGCAAACAGCTCGGTGGCAAAATAGCGACCGTAATCCGAGCCCAGCCGCAACGAACCGCCGTGATGATACGGGCGCTCGCCGAAAGCATTGGCGCGACTGAATACATAATCCGCCCCGAGATAAGGCGTATAGTTATAACTGTCGGCACGAGCAACGGGGTTGCCGATGGTCGTAAAAATTGCCGTCGTTAAAAGAATTGTAAACTTTTTCATTTATTATCCTTATATAATATCCAATGGCTTTATTATAATCGTCTTATTAAAAAAATAAAGTATTTTATAAAAGTTATTGTGAATGAAGTTTTTTTATGGTATTGTAGTACAATATTGAAGGAAAAAATTATGGATGCGAAAAAAACACAGACCGGTCGGTCAATGATTGAGATGATGGGTTACCTGATGGTCAGCATGGGGGTGATTGTGGCCATGGGGCGTCTGGTCAGCAGCGCGTTTGATAATCATAAATACAGCACTGCTTCCTATCAGCTTACGGAGTTGGTCGGGGCAATAGTACGCTCGTCGGCAATTGATGTTGATTATACCGAAGTGGTTGAAAAAGTGCAAAAAGGCGATCGTGATTTGATTCCGAGGTCGTATCGGGTTGTGGTCGGCAATAACAGCGCTAAAATTTATCATGCTTTCGGCGGAACGGTGGATGTCAGTCTTTTTGCTCAAAATCCTGAAAAGTTTTCATTAAAATATAACAATCTTTCCAAAAAACAGTGTGTGGAACTTGCTCTTAAAAATTGGAGCAAGAACCAGTATGCCGATTTGTTTGCTGTGGTGGTTAACAACAAATACTATTGGTATTGGAAGGCTTACGGCAATAAAGACGGCGGTAGTTTTTCTGTTGCCGACGGAACTTGCGAAGGTGTAACCTGTGCGTTGCCGACATCACGTTATATGCTGACCGGTGTTAATGATAACGGAACCGACGGGCAATGTACCGACAGCCGCTCTAACACCGTTATGTGGATATTTAACTGACAACTTCATGTGATTAAGTAACATTAAGTCTTGAAGTTATATCGGTTTGTTGTTAATTATTATAAAACTGTAAAAGAAAAGGAGATGTAAAATGACGTCTATTGTATTACCACCGGATTATAAACCGTCCGCTGACGAAGAATATATGAACGAGATGCAACTCGAATATTTTCGTCAGAAATTAGAAAATTGGAAAAAGTCGCTTGTTTCTCAGTCTGCCGATACATTAGACGATTTGCGTCAAGGCGGTTTGAACCAGCCGGACGAAATTGACCGTGCATCTATGGAAACCGATAAATCGTTGGATTTGCGTACCAAAGACCGTATTCGTAAGCTGATTACCAAAATTGATGAAGCGCTGGATCGCATTGAAGAAGGTACATACGGTTATTGCGAAGAAACCGGCGAACCTATCGGGATTAACCGTTTGGAAGCTCGCCCGGTGGCAACGCTCTCTATTGAAGCGCAAGAACGCCACGAGCGCATGGAAAAAACTTTTGATGATGATAACGGCGCATAATTTATGCAAAATTCGGCAGAAGTAAAAGATTTTATATTAGCTTCCGGCTCGCCGCAACGTATTGCTTTGTTGCGGCAAGTTGCTTATGAGCCGAAAAAAATTCAGCCGGCGGATATTGATGAAAATTGCCTGCCGCACGAAATGCCGTTGCCGTATGTGCGGCGTATGGCGCTTGAAAAGGCTAAACACGTTGCGGCACTGTGCCCGAATGAAAATGTTTTGGCTTGTGATACCATTGTTACCGTCGGGCAGAGAATCATTCATAAGGCAAAAAATGCCGACGAACAGCGGGAGTATTTGAAAATGTTGTCCGGACGCACTCATCGGGTTATCAGCTCGGTGTGTTTGGTTGATAAAAGCAGAAGACTTTCACAGCGTACGGTTACCACCAAAATAATGATGAAAGTACTATCCGATGAAGATATAAATGAGTATTTGGAGTGCGGAGAGTGGAAAGGTGTTTGCGGGTATAAAATTGAAGGGCGGTTGGCCGGATATGTGACACGTATGGTTGGTTCGTATTCGGGTGTGGTCGGTCTGCCGCTGTATGAGACATTGAATTTATTAAAAGGAGTAGGAATAAAATGAAAGCGGAAAAAATAGTATATGACAGAAATGATGAGGCGTTCGGAATTGCCGTTTTTGATAATACCGGATTGATGGAAATAGATATTTATAATGATAACCGCGCGATTGAGGGCAACGTTTATTTGGGTAAAATCGTTAAAAAAATTAATTTAGCCAATGACAGATACGGTTTTATTGTTGATATCGGGGACGGACATGAGGCGTTTTTGAATGCTTATGAACCGGCCTTAAAAGAAGCTAATATGAGCGAAGGCCAGAGTGTTGTAGTGCAGGTTTTGCAAGAAAAACATGCCGAAAAAGGGGCTAAAGTGGTGCGCAATATTCAATTGGTGGGCACTTATTTGGTTTATTGCCCGTTTAAGTATGATGTGGAATATTCCCGCAAAATTGAGGATACGCAAAAGGCGGAGCAGTATGCCAAAGCCGTGCGCGAAAAATGTAACGGACAGGAAGGTTGGATTTTACGCACTATGTCGGTTGAGGGTACCGAACAACAACTGATTGAAGAAATGACTCAACTTCGCGAAATTTATGAGGATATTCGCAAAAAGGCTCGCACATTATCGGCGCCGGCTCTGTTGTATGCTAAGGAAAATCCGCTGTTTGATTATATTCGTCGTTATCGTGACAGCTTAAAAGAAGTAGTGGTTGATGCGCCGAATTTGGCCGAAGCGGTGAAATCCGTGTTTGACGGTACGGTAACACAAAAGAAAAACGGTTTTGAGGAATACGGCGTGGACGATGCCATTATTGACGCGTTGGAACGTACTGTTGAGTTAAAGCATGGCGGAAGTCTGCAAATTGAAGAAACTCGCGCTTGTGTGGCAATTGATGTGGATAGCGGCGGCATGCGGAATGTGGGCGATATTGATGCACTCAATGTTGAGGCGGCAAAGGAAATTGTGCGGCAGATTCGTCTGCGTAACCTTTCCGGCAAAATCATTATTGACTTCGCCGGTTCGTCGGAATATCGCTTTATGAAGAGTATTATCGACTGTTTGGAAGAGGAATTGGCAGATGATGCTTGTCATAGCCGCGTGTTAGGGTTGAGCCGTGCCGGAAATATCGAAATTTTGCGGCAGCGTCGGCGTCCGACTTTGCGTGATTTGTATACGGTAGAGTGCCCGACATGTAGCGGCACGGGACGAGTTGAGCCGTGAGCGAAGTGATTAAAACTCATAAATGTCCGATTTGCGGCAAATTGTTTGCCGATACGACGTATATGCCGTTTTGCTCAAAACGTTGTGCCGATGTTGATTTAAATCACTGGTTTAACGGCAGTTATGCCGTGGCATCAGAGGATTTGGATGAGTTGGAAACTCAGGAACTTACAGAGGCTTTGGAAAATGCTCAAAAAGACGGAAAATAATATCGTTTTAAATCGTTCAGAGGATAATGTTTTGCATTTATCCGCACGGGATGATGTGATTAATTTTGATAATCCGGATTTTTTGGAACAACTCAAACAACAATTTGCGGCCAAGCCAAAAAAATTATGTTTGAATGTTGAAAATCTGAAAAACTGGGATTCATCGCTGTTGGCGATTTTTTACGAAGGAGTGCGGTTGGCAAACGAAAATGCTGTGCCGTACGATATTTCGGGTCTGCCGCGGAATTTGCAGGATTTAATCGGTTTGGCGTTTGCCGACGATCGCAAGCCGACACACGGCGGCGCAAAACATTTTCCGTTTTTTGAGGCAATCGGTCGCTTTACGCTGGATTGTTTGCAGAAAACATCGGATGTGATGGATTTCTTGGGGCAAATATGTACTTCAATCGGTCGCGCGCTTACTTTTCGTTCGATTATGCGGCGGGTGGATTTTATGTCCGCATTGGAAGATTGCGGCCCTCGTGCCATCGGAATCGTATCTTTAATCAGCTTTTTGGTGGGGTTGATTTTGGCCTTTGTCGGGGCTATTCAACTGGAAACCTTTGGGGCGCAGATATATGTGGCCAGTTTGGTAACCATCGGTATGTGCCGGATTATGGGCGCGATTATGGTGGGGATTATCATGGCCGGTCGTACCGGTTCGTCATACGCCGCCACCATCGGCACCATGCAAGTCAACGAGGAGCTGGATGCTCTGCAGACTATGGGTATGTCCAAGGTTGATTTTTTGGTATTGCCGCGATTGCTGTCACTGCTGATTGCCATGCCGATTTTAACGATGTTGGCAGATTTTATGGGCATACTCGGCGGTGCGTTTGTCGGCGTTTTTATGATGGACTTGCCGTATCATGAATACTTTAAGTATGCTTTTAATGCTTTTAATCTGAAAAACTTTATGGTTGGCGTTTTCCATGGTTTTTGCTTTGGAATCATAATTGCTGTTTGTGGCTGTTACAGCGGCCTTAATTGCGGACGCAATGCCGACAGCGTTGGTATTGCCACCACGCAGTCCGTAGTGCGGGCAATTGTGTGGATGATTGTGGCTACCGGCGTGATTACGGTTATTTGTATGGAGATTGGGTTATGAGTAAGCCGGTGGTCATAGATGTAAAAGGTTTGAGCGTCGGCTACGGCGATTATGTGTTGTTGCATGATGCCGATTATCAGGTGGCTAAAGGCGACATTTTTATCATTATGGGAGGTAGCGGTTGCGGCAAAAGCAGTATGCTCAGAGTGTTGACCGGTTTAATACCGCCGCTTAAGGGAACGGTGGTGATTAACGGTGTCAATATCAGTACCGCGCCGGCCGAAGAAGTACAAAAAATCCGCGAAAAATCGGGCATATTATATCAGAGCGGGGCGCTGTTCAGCTCAATGACGTTGGCGGAAAACATTATGCTGCCGTTGCAACAATATACCGATTATTCGCCGGCCACCATGCGCGAGTTGGCACATTTGAAATTGGCATTGGTGGGTTTGAGCGGATTTGATGATTTTTATCCTTCCGAAATCAGCGGCGGTATGAAGAAACGCGCCGGTTTGGCACGGGCCTTAGCGCTTGATCCGGATATTGTGTATTTTGATGAGCCGTCGGCCGGTTTGGACCCGATAAGCTCGCATAATTTGGACGATTTGATTATTGAAATCAACCGCAGTCTGGGCACTACGATTGTGGTGGTAACCCATGAGTTGGCCTCAATTTTTGCCATCGGCAACAATTCGATTTTTTTGGATGCGGCCACTAAAACCATTATGGCTAAAGGCGACCCGAAAGAACTTTTGAAAAATCCGCCGAACGAAGCGGTATATCAATTCTTAACGCGAGGAGAGAAGAAAAAATGAATAAAACATATAGACTAACCGGTATTTTTGTCTTAGTCGGCCTGGTTTGTTTCAGTCTGATTATAGGTTATTTCCTCAAACAAAAATTTTCCGAAAACGAGGAAGATATGGTTATTATGTATTTTGACGAGTCAATACGCGGCCTCAGCGTCGGTTCTCCGGTGTTGTTGCAAGGGGTTGAAATCGGAAATGTGGCAAAGATCCGTCTTCTGGCCAATTTGGAAAAAGGAACATTTAAAACGCCGGTGTATATGACATTTAACGGTAATAAGTCGGTAACAGTTTACGGCGAAGGCGATGACCTGTTGAAAGGGCTGATTGACAAGGGATTGCGCGCGCGTTTGATTACCTCGAACTTTTTGACCGGCCAGCTGATGATTGAACTGGTTATGGATGAAAAATCACCGGTGATCTATCGCGGTACCGGAAAATATCCGGAAATTCCTACCATATATTCTTCTTTTGCACAACTCTCTAAGGATTTGGAAGATATCCCGCTTCAAGAAACCGTAATGCGGGTGGGTAATTTAATTAATAATATTGATGAAAGTCTGCCGCTTATCTTGGAAAATATTTCGCAAACAACCGCGCATATCAGGGAAACAGCACCGAATGCCATGAAGAATCTGAACGATTTGGCCGATAGCTTAAATAAGAATATTCCGTCGCTGTTGCAAAATATTAACAATATTTCGCTCAAAATCGATAATATAATGGATGAAAAAACCGGTAGTGCCGGTCGAACCATGGATAACATGAATAAGACGCTTGAAGAGATTTCTAAAGCCAGTCGTTCATTGAAGAATTTGACCGATTATTTAGAGCGCCATCCGGAAGCCATTATCCAAGGAAAGGAGAAATAAAATGAAAAAAATTGCTTTAATTTGCGCAATCATAATTTTAAATGCCTGCAGTTTTCGTTCACCGCAATCGCAGTTTTATGTGATGAACAGCACTGGCCTTGATTCTCTTTCCGAAAAGAAAATGAGTGTTGCCGTTGCCCGAGTTAAGGTGCCGGATATGCTGGATAAATCGCAGATGGTTGTTTATGACAAAGATTCATCTGAGGTGCAGATTTTGGAATTTCATCGTTGGGCCGAAGTTTTGCCGGATATGATTCAGGCTACCGTTACCAATGATTTGATTGCCTATTTGCCGAATGCGTATGTTCAGCGTACATATTTCGACAGCGATACCGTGCAATACAGTGTCAACATAGAAATCAATCGTATAGAAGCTTATAAGGGCGGTGACGTTATTTTATCCGCATGGTGGTATATCAGCAATTCCAAGGGTAGGGTTGTAAAGCGTGAACAGCGTACCTATACGGCGCCGACGCAAAACAGCAGTATGTCGGCATTGGTGGACGCACAGGCAGCGGCGATTCACTGGATGACACGGGATATTTCCGAAAATTTGCTTAAAATGTGAGTTACTCACGCAAATAGGTGTAATAACGCAGCGCAAATGAGCAGGAGCGCTGTGTACCGCAGTTGCATCCGTCTGCCGCCAGCTCCGGCGTAAACGGAGTAGGGTTCATTTCGTCATTCGGCTTAGCAACGTTCATCCTTATCGGCTGCGGCAGTTTGACCAACTTTTTTTGGCCGCCGGGGATTGCCACTTCAACTATTTCATCTTCGGTGATTTCTTCTATATCACGCAAAGCGGTATCTACACCGTTTTCATCAACATAACCGAGCGCAACCGAAATCAGGCCGCTTTCTTTCCCGCCCCAATCTAAATATGACAGTGCCATACATACATCTTTTTTGAGCCCCTGATAGGCAATTTTGAAGGTAGGGAAAGTCTCTTCTCCTCGAATAATCGGGGTTGATGAAGAAACGGCAATACCTCCGCCGTAAATATTGACGAGTTTACCGTCCTGCACCAAAAAATTCGGCATAGTGTTAGATTGCGCCATCAGTCGCATAATATCTGTTTTGGTGGCGGTATTAACGGCATAAGTGGTGCGAACATTGTCAATCAGCTGCGAAATCTGGTTAACAGTGCGGTTCAAATCGCGGTTGAATGTGTAGCGGTTGACCGCCCAAATGGTCAGGCGCGAGAACAAAAGCAAAAAAATGCAACCGAACGTAATCAGAAAAATGCGCTTGAGTTTTTTATGATTGCGGTCATAAAAATCAAAAATTTTTTCGATATTCGATTCCGGCTCTTGAATTCGCATCATGGTTGTCTCCGTTTCAGATTAAACGTCCGTGGCAATGTTTGAATTTTTTGCCGCTGCCGCACGGACACGGATCGTTGCGACCGATATCGGCAAACATATCTTTGTTTATTTCATCATCGCTGGTAACAGCGCCGTCATGGAATGCCGACATTTTGCGGTTTTGTTCTTTATCCATGGCGCGTTGCATTTGCTGTTGGGAATCGGTTTGGATTACCGTGTGGCAAATCACGATGGTTACACGCTCTCTCAATACGCTGAGCAAATCGGAGAACATATTGAAAGCCTCTTTTTTGTATTCGTTCAGCGGGTCTTTTTGACCGTAAGCACGCAAAACAATGGTATGGCGCATTAAATCAAGAGCGGCAATATGGTCTTTCCAAAGCTGGTCCAAAACTTGTAACAGAATGCTTTTTTGCACCATTTTTACCACATTATCCGGCAGAGCGGATTCCCGTTCGGCCAAGCGGCTGTCAACTTCAGTCAAAATCAGCTCCTGCATTTTATCGCTGTCAATATCCGGATTGTTGCACCAAGTTGCAATCGGCATTGTAAAACCGGTGGTTGATTGAATATCTTGTTTTAAGCCCTCAATATTCCATTCTTGCGGCGGTGTTCCGTACGGAACGTGAGCACGAATGATATCGCCCAAATATTCGCCGCGCATTTCTTTGATGGTGTCTGATACATCATCCTGCTCCATAATTTCGCGACGTTCGCTATAGATGATTTTACGCTGTTCGTTCATCACGTTGTCATATTTGAGCAAGTCTTTACGAATATCAAAGTTGCGCTCTTCAACTTTTTTCTGAGCTTTTTCCAAGGCCTTGCTTATCCACGGGTGAACCAACGCTTCACCTTCAGGCAATCCTAAGCGGTGCAAAACGGTGGAAATCTTTTCCGAACCGAAAATGCGCATCAGATCATCTTCCATCGAAAGGAAAAACTTTGAGGTTCCCGGGTCTCCCTGACGGCCGGAACGACCGCGCAATTGGTTATCAATGCGGCGGCTTTCGTGACGTTCGGTGCCGACAATGTATAATCCGCCGGCCTTAATGACCTTTTCTTTATCGGTCGCCACTTCTTCCTCAATTTCTTTTTTGAGACGTGCATATTGCTCCGGAGTTTCATCGCCGCTCAATCTTTCCTTGAGTTTCATATCCGGATTGCCGCCGAGCTGAATATCGGTACCGCGACCGGCCATGTTGGTAGCGATGGTAATAGCACCGGAAACGCCGGCCTGTGCCACAATGGCTGCTTCGCGCTCGTGATGACGTGCATTCAATACCTCAAATTTTATATCCGGAGCTGCCTTATGCAAAAGTTCGGCCACAACTTCGGATTTTTCAACCGAGGTGGTACCGACCAAAACCGGTTGTCCGCGGCGGTGGCTGTCGATTATGGTATTGATAATGGCATTGTATTTTTCATTTGCCGTGCGATAAATTTCGTCTTGCAAGTCTTCACGAATTACCGGCTTGTTGGTCGGGATTTCGACGCAAGTCAAATTATAAATATCATAAAATTCGTTTTCTTCCGTCATGGCCGTACCGGTCATACCGGCTAATTTGGCATATAAACGGAAGTAATTTTGGAAGGTAATGGAGGCCAAAGTTTGGTTTTCTGATTGGATTTCCACGTTTTCTTTGGCTTCAAGTGCCTGATGCAGACCGTCACTGAAACGGCGGCCTTCCATAATGCGGCCGGTAAATTCATCAACAATTACCACTTTGCCGTCTTTAACGATGTAGTCTACATCGCGTTGAAACAGCTTGTGGGCGCGCAAGGCATTGTTAACGTGTTGTACCAAATTAACGTTTCCGATATCATACAGTGCTCCGTCCGTAATCAGTCCGGCCCCGCGCAGCAACTGCTCGATATGCTCCATTCCGGATTCGGTAAGAGTTACGGTGCGGCGTTTTTCATCTTTTTCATAATCGTTTTCACTCAAAAACGGAACCAATTTGGTAACTTTCATATATGTATCGGACGAATCTTCGGCCTGACCGGAAATAATCAGCGGGGTGCGCGCTTCATCAATCAAAATCGAATCGACTTCATCGACAATGGCGTAATTAAAATCACGCTGTACCCGTTCCGCTAATGAAAATTTCATATTGTCGCGCAGATAATCAAACCCGAGTTCGTTATTGGTGCCGTAAACAATATCCGAAGCATAGGCGGCACGACGCTCGTTGTCGTTTTTGCCGTGCACGATATAATCAACCGTCAAACCTAAAAAGCGATAGATTTGTCCCATCCATTCGGCATCGCGCTTGGCCAAATAATCATTAACCGTTACAATATGGACACCTTTGCCCTCAAGTGCATTAAGATAGGCTGCCAATGTTGCCACCAATGTTTTACCTTCACCGGTTTTCATTTCGGCAATCATACCTTTGTGCAATACAATACCGCCGATAAGCTGCACGTCATAGTGGCGTTGTCCCAATACACGCTTGGCGGCCTCACGCACGGTGGCAAATGCCTCCGGCAGGATATCATCTAAAGTTTCGCCCTTTTTCAGGCGTTCGCGATATTCTTGGGTTTTAGCTTTCAGTTCTTCGTCGGACAGCTTAATAAAGTCCGGTTCCAAGGCATTAATCCGATTAACGGTTTTATATTGTTTTTTCACAAAACGATCGTTGGCACTGCCAAAAATCTTACGAGCAATTTGTCCTAACATCTGTATTCCTTATAATATTATGTCTTATAATACTTAGTTTGATTAAATCATAAAGTCAATACTTTGCGCAAAAGTTATAAACTTATATTGAATTTTAAAATAATCAGGTTATAGTAACGATGATTTGTTTATTAAGGAGGAAATCAAATGCAAAAAAAATATATCATTGCAACGTCTGCGGCTATCGTTGTGTTAATCGCCGGCGCTTTAACCTACAAAGTACATGCCGAAAAAAATAACGGCGTGGCGGCTATTGTAAACGGTGAAACGGTTACGGTTGCCGAAATTAAGGAAGTTTATGATAAGAATCCGCAAATTAAGGCTCAGGCCTCTTTTGAAGATTTTTATAATCAGGCTATTGATGTTGCGGTTAACGGCAAGTTGGCCTTGCAGGCTGCAACGGCTGCCAAAATTCAGGAATCCGACGCCTATAAAGCACAGATCGCCGAATTGCAAGACGAAGTTGCCCGTCAGGTTTATATGGAACAGAAAGTTAACGAACGTGTTACCGATGAAGCCATCAAACAGGTTTATGATGATTATGTATCCAAGTTTGAAAGCGAAAAAGAAGTGAAAGCTAAGCATATTTTGGTTGATACCGAAGAAGCGGCTAAAGAAATTATCGCTAAATTGGATGCCAAAGAGGCTTCTTTTGATGATTTGGCTCGTCAATATTCCAAAGATCAGCCGGATTTAGGCTATTTCACGGCTAAGGCTATGGTTCCGGAATTTTCGGCAGCGGCGTTTGGTATGAAGAAAGGCACTTATTCCAAAGAACCGGTTAAAACCGAATTCGGTTACCATGTTATTTTGGTAGAAGATGTTCGTGATACCAAGCCGTTACCGCTCGACAGCGTTAAGGAACAAATCAGAATTAACTTGGGCCAACAGGCTGTTGCCGAAATCATTAAGGAATTGAACGACAATGCACAAGTTGAGAAGTTTGATTTGAAAGGTAAAAAAATCGAACCGAAAAAGGTTGAAGAAGCCAAATAATCATTAAAGATTATCGGCATTAAAAATACCCCCGAAAAGTATCGGGGGTGTTTTTTATTATAGGTATCAGGAAAAATTATTTTCCTTCCAAAATAGCCTTAAACAGTTCGTGTACGCTCGGAATATGGTTGTGAGCATACAACGGGTCGGTAGCGAATCGATAAACGTTGTGTCCGGCAAATGCCAAATTGTTCTGAATATCGCCGCCGTGACCGATGTTCATCAGGGTTTGGTGAATACAATAGGTGCGCGGATCCGGTATTTTCCCGGTGCAGCCGTTCTCACGCGACCAGCTTGAGAACTGGCATTGCGAGAGGCAGCCGACGCACTCGGAACGTTGCTTTTGCATTTCAATCCACTCATCCGGAGTTAAAAATACCAAGGTCGAATCCGGAGTTTCTTTAATCATCGAGTAGCCTAAATTGCGTTGTTCTTCAACCTGTTTCTTGTCATTAGGGTTGATATAAACCGCCTTATGCGGAGCAATCGGCAACAAAAACGTCAGCTCGTCGGTGGCCGTGTCGCTATACGGAATCTCAGCCTTTTTGCGGCGAATCAGATTGCTTAAGAAATTGTTTTTAATCGCCGATGAAAAGAAACCGGTAGGGCTGAATTTTTGCAAAATGACGTCGCCTTTTTTGGCGTGCATCATCAACAGCTTCCATGCGTCGCTGATAGGGCTTTCTTTGGTAATCATCGGACGGGTGCCGAATTGAAAAGCTACGTTGCCGAGCTCCGGATTATCGATATAATCCTGCCAATCGCTCAGGCTCCAGACGCCGCCGGCAATGATGATCGGCAAGTCTTTCAGACCCAATTCATTTAAGACCTGACGCAACGCTACCAAGCGCTCGTACGGACGCTCCGGCGCCAAAGGATTTTCGGCGTTGGAAAGGCCGTTATGACCGCCGGCAAGCCACGGATCTTCATAAACCACACCGCCCAAATATTCGGCAAAGTTTTTAAACGAGCGTTTCCACAATACCGTCATGGCGCGAGCCGATGAGATAATCGGATAATAAAAAACCTGATGTTCGGAAGCGATTTTGCCTAAATTATAAGGCAAACCGGCTCCGCAGGTTACACCGTGAATCAAGCCCTTTGCTCCTTCTAAAACGCGAGTGATAACCTCTTGCGAATCGGCCATTTCCCACAGCATGTTGATATGGATGCGCCCGTTGCCGGCCGCAATTTCATGTGCAATCTGAGCCTGAGAAATACCGCCTTTGATGGCGTATTCAACCATTTCGCGGTGGCGTTTGGCACGGATTTTTTCGTGAAAAATCTCCGGTATAATCGAGCCTTCCAACGAAATTTCAGTCGGGCTCACCATCGAAATAGTGCCGACGCCGCCTTCTTTTGCCCACGAGCCGGAACTTTTGCCGTCGGTGCCGTTAATACCTTTGCCGCCCTCAATCAGCGGATAAACCATTGCCCCCGAAATATTAAGTTTGTTTAATGCTTTCATCTTTTATACGCCTCTCTTGTTTTTGCCATACTACTCCCTTTTCCGAATCGATTCGGAAAATTATATTGAAAATATAATCCTCTTTTATTTATTTGAAAAGTAGGCACTTTTAAGACTCATAGTTTCCTGAGGGTAACCAATATAGAAAAATCGGCTCTTTGCGGTATCAGTTGCTCAGCTTAAACCATTCAATCGGCAGACCGTTAATCACAATAAAGGCGATAATGATGCAAATATAGCCGTAAATTTGCAACATGCTCAATATATTTTGATATTTTCTTCCCGGCAGTTTGGGTGCTAAGAAGTTCAACAGGCGATTAATGCCTATAACACCGAGCGTGACGAGAATCAGCTGCGTGAATACACCGGCACTGAGCAGAATATCTTTGAATACGCCGGCAATTTTATATAAAAACGTGAAAAACAGCAAATAAACCGCCAGCAGACCGTATAACAGATAATTACCGATGTTTTTGATTTGCTCTTTTTCTAATTTGGCCTTGCGCAGATTTTCGGTGGCTAATTTTTTGATGCTTAAACCGCGCACGGTCTGCGGTTTTTCTTGTTGTTTTTTATAGTTTTCAATCTGTTCTTTGCATTTTTCCGCCACTATACACAAACCGCAACCTTTCGGCGTGAAATAAATGTGATTTTTATCTTTTTTGCACTGTTTGTAGTGGTGTCTATCCAATAAATAAGCCAAGTGGGTTTGCCACTCGAGTGCGGTAGGTCGTTCGCCGCCCTTGGTAAAAGCCCGCTCAAATAAATTCATGGTTTCTTTATGCAGATAGTCATGAATACTGTACGGATTAGGCATTTGATACGAATCCGGCCAGAAGCCGTAGGCATAATGATATCCGGCAATTCGCTCCTGAATGGAAAGCATATCGCCGGTTTTGCGCGGGGTTCCCGAAAACGGATGAATACCCTCGTTCAAAAGTTTGAAAATAATCACCGCCAATGCAAATTTATCCTGTTCTTCGCCCATTTCCTTACAGGTGAGGTTCATTCCCTCAGGATAAATATATTCTTCGCTCACAAATTCTGCCGGATAGCGGGTATCTTTTTCGCCTTTAATCGAAAAACCGTCGCAATCAAATGCCACAACCAAAGGCTCTTTTTTATACACATATACGTTTGACGGTTTCAGATCGATGATATAGTGGCCGCGAACGTGTAATTGTGCCACAACCGTGGCGATGTTGAAAGCTGCAAAAACACGCGTTCTGTAACGCTCGGGCAAACCTAAACGTTGGCGCACCGCTTTTTGAATGAGGTGGTCAAGTGAGACGGCCTCGTTTGTATCAATTTCCGGCATTAAATAACCGACGCAGAAGCCTTGAGAATCTTCCAAAAGAGCAGTCGGCCAGGTAATTTGAATATATTCTACGCCGTCATTGTCCGTAATGTTTGGAATATTCGGCCGATTGAGCAGCATAGCCTCTAATTTCTGGCGGTTGGTATCGCTACGCTCTTTTTCATGAAAAATTTTAGCCACACTGTGCGAATGAGTGGCATCACGATAAATTTTTCCGGCGGCTCCGCCTTTGTTCAACAGCTCGCCGAGAGTTACTTTTTCGTTGTGGCCGTCAGGGTATAAAGCCAAATATGTCATACCGGTTTCACTCATTGCATTTTAGCCCATAAAATTGTTTTATCATCGGCATTTAATCGCCGCGCCCGCACATCATCAAGGGTATTTTTGAGCGCCTTAACCGCATAAGTTTGTCGCGGTTCGTTTTCCAAATATTCTACAATAGGCAACAAAAATTTGTGATGAATCTTGTAAAAATCGTCAGAGAATACAAATCCGGTTACACCGTCGGTCATCAACAGCAGCCTGTCAACATATTCAAACGGAGTGAAACGCAGGCAATCCTGCCAATCATCCATAGTGTAAAAATAGGTTTCGCATGAAAAAGCGCCGTTTTCCGGTTCGGATATAATCAGATTATCATAAGAACCGACACCGAACGCAATGCCCGCGCCGTCGCCGATGTGGAAAAATATACCGTTTCCGTTATGATAGAAAAATCCGACCAAAGTGGCGGAAAAATTAATCAAATCATCGGTGCTTTTGCTTTTATTGAAACGGTGCAGAATCAGCTTTTGGCGCGCAATATTAATCGCCGCAATAACCGATTGCCGAATATTGCGCATGCTGGCTTTAATCAGTAAATCACACAATGTTTCGCAGATTATTTTGGCTCCGATTTGGGCATATTTGGCCGAGCCGGCACCATCTGAAATTATGCCTACGGCCTTGTTTTTATGTTGCCGATAGCAAGCGTAATCCTGGCACGGCAAACCGTTGGCCTTATGCAAAGCCCCACGAACCGAAACGGATAAAAGCCGTATGTTGTTGCTATTGGTAGGCATATTTTTTACTTTTCATTCCACTCCGTTATGTCGTCAAGGTAGTTGTTGGCATTAGGCGCCGCTTTTGAAATGCACGAAACACTGCGACTGAGCCAGAGGAAGAATTCGGTGAATTTCAGTCCGGTCAGGCGTTTGGGCGGTAACATCGAAAATTTAGCCAATTTATCCAAATTTGCGCCCTGAGTGCCGATGGCATGAATAACAACTTTTTTGTTTTTCTGAGCATAGCGGCAGATTTCTGCCGAATCTTCCCAACCGTAATCAGTAGGTTCTCCGTCGCTTATAAGGAAAATCCACGGGCGCTTTGAGGTTACTCCGCAACTGTCATAGAGGCATTTTTGCTCCTCAATTTTTTGCAACGCCATTTCCATGGCCTTACCGAGCGGAGTCAAACCGCCGGCCTCCATTATCGGTGCGGTAAAATTCATGGCATCGGTCCAATCTGATTCGATTTTGACTTCGTCTTTGCCGAAAGCCTTGATGATAAGCAACTGCACACGCGAACTGGCATCAATGTCGTCTTTTAATTCCTTTTCCAAAGCCACCAGGCCAGCGTTCAGCTGTTTAATCGGCTCGCCACGCATCGAACCCGAGCAATCAAGCACCAACACGCACGGTGTGCGCTCATTGGCGTTGTCGGCAAATTCGACATAGGGAATACGTTCAATTGTGTTATTATCAGCCATATTGTTTACTCCTGTACGCGCGGGTAGCTGTGCGGAAAACCGCTGCCTTCAACCGGATGCGGGCGAGAATAGCGTCCGCAAGCGGTCAAGCTTGTTGTTATAAATGCCGCAAATAAAAACAGCACAAATATTTTCCATAGATTTTGCATTTATTAACCTTTTTTTTGAATCTTGAGATTATATTTATCATAATATCGGTTAAAAGTTAAAGATAATTTATATTTTTCGCAGAAAGTTGTTAATTAATGCATAAAATTTTGAAAATATGTATCGTTTTGCTGACATTTGTGTGGGGAGCAACCGCCGATGCCAAAATCAATATGTTTCAGAAGGCGCGGTATATTCCGCAGCTGAGCATTTATGATGACAACGGAAATGCGTATAAACTTTCGGATTTCAAGTCATCTGATTTATTGATGGCGGTGGTGTGGTCAAAAACCTGCGGTCCGTGTTTGAAAGATTTGAAGCATTTGGGACGCTTTGTTAAGCGGACCATGGGCAAAGGTATTGAGGTTATTTTGATATCTCCGGAAAATGAGTGGAAATCGCCGGCGGATAAAAGGGCGTTTTTGAAACGGCTCGGCGCTGATAATATGGTGAGCTATAACGATCGTAAATCAAATTTTCGCGGCGGTATGGCGATTGCGGTAACTCCGACGGCAATTTTGGTAAACAAAAACGGTGAAGAAGTAGGGCAGATTACCGGCTCGACCAATTGGGACGATGATAAGGTAATCGAATATATGACAAATTTGCGAGATGAAGTTTCAAAAAAGCTTGAGCAGAGCAAAGCCGCCGATTAACAATACCAAGAACAATACCGATAACCAACCTAAGTTTTTTTCGATAAACAGGCGCATTCTTTCGCCATAAACTTTCAACAGCCACGCAATTACAAAAAAACGCAGACCGCGGGCAATAACCGAAGCAACGGTAAAAACGGCAAGGTTCAGGTGTACCACTCCGCTGGCAATGGTGATGATTTTGTACGGAAACGGGGTGATACCGGCACCGAATACAATCCATGCGCCATATTCGGTGTAGAGATCCTTGAATTTATTAAATTTATCAAGGTAGCCGTAAAAATTTAAGAGCGGCTCGGCAATGAGTTGGAAAAAATAAAAACCGATAACATAGCCCAAATAAGCCCCGATAACGCTGGCAAGAGTACAAACTCCGGCAATTTTCCATGCCTTTTTCGGGGTGGCTAAAATCATCGGAATCAGCATAATATCCGGAGGAATCGGGAAAAATGAGCTTTCCACAAACGAAATCACCGCCAGCCAAAATAACGCATGCTGTTTGGCCGATAGGTTTATTACCTCGTCATAAATGCGGCGAATCAAGTGACTAAAAGACATTTGCAACCTTCAATATTATCGTTTTGAGGCAATATTAAGGCAAAAACTTTTGAATTTCAGCTGTGTCTTGATGTCTATCCACATAAAAAATGCGTTGGTGCGGCAGAGTATGGCGTGCGGCAATAAATTCCGGCGTGTATTCAATCCATACCGCCTGCGGCTGATTCTTTTGCAAATAAAAGGCGGCGGCGTCGATGTTATGCACCTCAAAATACGAGATATTACGGGCTGCCAACCATTCATGCAGTTTGTCCGTATGAGGCGAGAATTTATCTAAAAGCAGCAATTGCGGATTTTTATGGCCGAAGCTGTAACTTTCTACGATGTCTGCCAATTTGTGAAAATCAAGCGGCATGGTCAGATAATGCGCCACGCGCGGATGCACTTCAAAAGTTTCACCGACAGATCTCATAATGATAATCGGGTAATGCCGGGTACCGGTTTCATTTTCAAAACTTTGGATGGTTGCGGCGGTCTGTTTATCGGTTCCGCTCAAATTGAAAATCATTACATCGGGGCTGAGTTCGTGCGCATACTGCAAAAATTGATAGATATTATCGGTGGTAAACGTTTCAAGCGCCTTGTTGTCAAACATATCAGCAAAGGCCGATTGCACACCGCGTTGCGCATCATAATAAAAAATATTCCCGTAATTTGACTGCTGTAACATATATTTCTCCATCCATGAGCGACGGATAAAATATAATTACGAATCGGCAAAATTAAAGTGGTTGATGTTGCATAAAATAGGCATCAAGAGTGTTTTGCAACAGCATGGCAATGGTCATCGGACCAACTCCGCCCGGAACCGGAGTGATTGCCGCCGCAGTCGGTAAAACGTCGTCAAAATCAATATCACCGCAGATTTTGCCGTTTTCGCGGTTAATCCCGACGTCAATCAAAATTGTGTTCGGCTTGAGCCAGTCGTTTTTAACCAACTTGGCAACTCCGCACGCGGCCACCAAAATATCGGCTTTACGCGTAAGTTCTTTGATGTTTTTGGTATGGATATGGGTGATTGTAACCGTACATTCCTGATTGAGCATCAGAGTTGCCAGCGGGCGGCCGACAATCAGCGAAGCGCCGACAATTACCACATTTTTACCGCTTAAATCGGCGCATACGGTCTTAATTAAGGTCATAATGCCGAGCGGTGTAGCGGCAATAAAATACGGTTTTTCGTTGTTTTGCAACATACCGGTATTATAGGGATGAAAACCGTCAACATCTTTATGCGGCGAAATGCGATTGATGATGCGGTTGGTATTGAGGTGTGCCGGCAGCGGCAGTTGCACGATAATGCCGTTAATATTGTTGTCGGCGTTGCATTGTTCTATCAGTTGCGACAGGGTGTTTTCGTCGGTTGATTCATCAAGATGAAACAGCTCGGTTTCAAGTCCGATTTCCGCGGCGGCCTTTTGTTTGTTGCGGACATAAATCAGACTGGAATCATCGTTGCCGACCAAGATGATGGCTAATTTAGGCGTCTGCGGCAAGGTGATGATTTTTTGCTTTAAGCTGTCGCGAATCCGGGCAGCGATGCGGCGTCCGTCAATAATTTGAGCTGTCATCTTCGGTTCCTTTAACTAAATTGTTCAATTTTTCTGTCAGTTGCGTTGTCAGAGGTTGGTCCACAAAAAATTTTTTGTAGTGATTGCCGGCACCTGCCGTCAGGGATATATTCTGTTTGGGAATCCCCAATCTTTTAGCGAGCATTTTTATCAATTCTTTGTTGGCTTTGCCTTTTTCGGGAGCAACGGTTACACCGGCTTTCAAGTAGACAGTATCATCAACGTACGTTAAAAGCTCGCCAAAGTCGCATACCGATGCGTTGGGTGTCAACTTAATGCGGATAAAAAATCCGTTGTCGGCAGGTTCAAAAAAAGACATTTATGCCACGCGATTAGGCCGGATATTCAAGCCACTTGGTCAGATAAGAAATGAACTGATAAACAAAAATGATAATCAGTAGCAAAACATACGGGGCAACATCGTAGCCGGAAATCGGCGGAACTTTTTGTCGCACCATTTTATAGACCGGCTCGGTCAGGTTTTTCAAAATTTCCATAAATTTTTCCGCATACTTGTTGTGGACAGACATCAGTTTGTAGTGCAACATCCAATAAAGAATAATATCCACGGCAACTACTTTGAAATAAATA
Source organism: Alphaproteobacteria bacterium (assembly GCA_045111335.1). Lineage (GTDB taxonomy): Bacteria > Pseudomonadota > Alphaproteobacteria > RF32 > CAG-239 > RUG410. Next base: position 51,132 of record JBGUGE010000002.1, read on the forward strand.
TCAACCACAATGCTGAGAATATTCAGAAGAGGTAGCAGAAATAAGCTAAAAATTCCCATTTTTTTTTACTCCTTAATTAAGATTGTCATCGCCCGGCGGCGACGCTTTTGACTTTTCTAACACAAGAAATCTGTTCTTGTCAAATCTTCTTTTATTATATGTACCGCGCAACTGAGCAATACGCCTGCTGATTTCTTCTTCACGCGAGGTTGCTTCGGATTTTTCCGGTTCTTCGTTTTGCGGTGCGGCCACAGCTGTGGAAGTTGTTTCGGCCGGAGTTGTTACCTCAAGCCGTAATTCCAACAACATAATTCTTTTGAGCCAATTTTCCGCATTAAAATCTTCAGTCAGATCGGTATCGTCTTCATGATCTATGCCTAAGCTGGAACGCTCTTTGGGGCTGAAATTATAATCATAACCCAAACTTTGCAACGATTTGAGCATTCTGTAAATAGGTTTGGCCCGCTCGTATTCATCGCGTTCCACCTCAGTTTCAACCTCATCACGCGTATAATTCATGATTAAGTCGCGGATTTCGCGCAAACGAGTGATATTGAGGCGCAGTTCGTCCAAACGCTGCGAATCTTCCGGATCGGTAACGCGCAGCAGGCAAAAGGCCGTGAACAGCGTAAACTCGTAGCGATCGGTCATATTCAGAAAATCGGTTCTTTCTTCGTAGTCTTCGCGCGTGATATAGCCGTCGTTCATGTGCTTCATGATGTTTGCGGCATTTTCCAAGATCTCGTAGTGTGTTTTTTCGGGAGATTCATATACACAGCTGACGGTCAGTTCTTGCACCAAGCGCTGCATTATCTCATATTTGGTATAAGTTTTGCCGCTGAATTCTACCACATAATCGTTTGGAGCCAAAATAACCTCACGCAGAATGGTGCAGGCGTTTTGGCGGCTGACGGCCGGAAAACAATTTTCCGTCGCGTCGTATAATGCGTCAAAATGTGTGCAGCTTTCGTAACGCCCCATAAATTATCTTTCCTCAAAAATAACTTTTGCCTGTTCTAACCAGAAAATATGGTCGATAACCCAGTTGCTGATTTGCTCGATTTTTTCCATTTCGATGTCAAGAGCAATACCGACCTTGCCGATAAACAGCGTTTCTTCATCGGAAAGGATGTTATCAACATGCGACAGCATACACATTTCACGTATAAGCTCCATAGCTAAATGGCGATTTTTTATGATTTTAACTTTTTTGAGTAATTTTTCTTCGTCCTCAAAGCCTTTCAGGGCATCTAAATCGGTGATTCCCTGAGTTTGCGCCGCCTCTTTGATAAACGTGATTTCGTTTTTATCGGTAAAACCGTCGGAATCGGCAAGATGGAGCAAAACTTGGAAAAATACCGCTTTTTCCTCCGGTGACGCCGCATCCAAATAAGACGGCAGAATGTTGGTAATGTTAGACATACACCTTCTCCTCAAGACATTAATATAGAGTGTATTTTAATCCAAACAATCTTAAAAAACCATAAATTTTATTGCATTATTGTTTTAAATGTGCATTACAACGCGGAGCGCGGTGTTTTTTTGCGTAAAAGATAAAAAATATTTGAATTTTTTGTGATTATGTCTTAATGATGAAGAATAATATAAAATCAGGGAAAGAGAAGTGTCTGAAAAATATTTTATAAAGACTTTCGGCTGTCAGATGAACGTGTATGATTCGTCGCGTATCTCCGATATGCTGAAAAATGAAGGCTATGAGGAAACCTCGAGGCAGGCGGAAGCCGATATTGTGCTGTTTAATACCTGCCATATACGAGAAAAAGCGGCGGAAAAGCTGTTTTCCGATTTGGGACGGGCGCATTTGATTCAATTGGAGCGCGAGGAGGCCGGTAAATCGACGATTATCGGAGTGGTCGGTTGCGTGGTACAGGCGGAAGATACGCAAATTATCAAGAGGGCACCGTTTGTGAATTTTGCTTTGGGACCGCTGATGTATCATAAAATTCCGGAAGTGTTGCGACAAATTAAAGCAAATAAAGAGCATGAAAGCGTGGTAAATACCGAGTTTCCGGCAGAAAGCAAATTTGATTTTTTGCCGGAAAACAAAGCGCAGGGAGCCTGTTCTTACTTGGCTATTCAAGAAGGTTGCAACAATTTTTGCACCTATTGTGTGGTACCATACACTCGCGGGGTGGAATATTCACGTCCGGTGGCCGAGGTAATCAAAGAGGCGCGGCGCTTGTTAGATACGGGTACGCTGGAAATTAATCTTTTAGGGCAAAATGTTAACTCGTATCATGGTGAAGATGAAAACGGAAAAGAGCGAGATTTGGCATATTTGCTGCATCGGGTGGCAGAGCTTGACGGGATTAAGCGCATTCGTTATACCACGTCGTATCCGGCCGATATGAGCGATGATTTAATCGCTTGCCATAAAGATATTGAGGTGTTGATGCCTTATTTGCATTTGCCTATTCAGTCGGGTTCGGATCGGATTTTGAAGGCGATGAATCGGCGTCATACGTCGGGAGATTATTTGCGAATCGTCGAAAAACTGAAAAAAGCCAACCCGAATATAGGTATGTCTTCGGATTTTATTGTGGGTTTTCCCGATGAAACCGATGCGGATTTTCAGAAGACACTTGATGTGGTTAATGAAGTGAAATATATTCAGGCGTTTTCGTTTAAATACAGTCGTCGCGCCGGCACTCCGGCAGCAGTTATGCCAAATCAGGTGGAAGAAAAGGTTAAAAAAGAACGGCTGGAGATTTTGCAAAATCTGTTGTTTGATTATCAGACCAAGTTTAATCTGAGTTGTGTGGGTAAGGTGATGCCGGTGCTGTTGGAACAAAAGGGACGGCACAAAGGGCAACTTATCGGGCGCACACCGTATATGCAAAACTTGCATGTTGAAACAAACAGTGCTAACATTAACAAAATTATCAATGTGAAGGTGGTTGAAGCAACTACCAATTCCTTAAGCGGAGAGGAGATATAAAATGGCGGAAATATGTTTTGAATTGTTTAATAATCAGCTGGTGCAACAGCTTGTCGGTGAGGCGGACAGCAATTTGCGACTGATTGAAAAAATGCTCAATGTCGAGATTTTGAGCTTCGGTAATCAGATTACGGTTAAGGGTAGCGCAAGCGATGTTGAAAACGCCAAAACAGCAATCGAAATCTTGTATAACAAAGTCAGTCGCGGGGTTGATGTCGGTGAGCAGGAAGTGAAGGCCGCCGTCAGAATGAGCGGCGATGTACACACTGAAGATGATAAGCAGAATCTGACCGATATTGTGCTTAAAACCAAAAAACGCTATATTTATCCGCGTTCGGCCAATCAGGCAAAATATATTCAGGAAATGATGAAAAACGAGTTGGTCTTCGGCCTCGGACCAGCGGGTACGGGTAAAACTTATTTGGCGGTAGCACTGGCAGTTTCGATGATGCTGGAAGGTACGATTGATAAGATTATATTGTCGCGTCCGGCGGTGGAGGCCGGCGAAAATTTAGGCTTTTTGCCGGGGGATTTGAAAGAAAAGGTAGATCCGTATCTGCGCCCGCTGTATGATGCGCTTTATGAGATGTTGCCGGCGGAACAGGTGGATAAAAAATTAGCTTTGGGCGAAATCGAGATTGCCCCGTTGGCGTTTATGCGCGGCCGCACGCTGGCCAATTCGTTTGTGATTTTGGATGAGGCACAAAATACCACACCGATGCAGATGAAAATGTTTTTAACACGTTTGGGCGAAAATTCGCGCATGGTGGTTAACGGAGACTTAAGTCAGGTCGACCTGCCGCACGGTGTGATTTCAGGCTTGCGGGATGCCCTGAATACATTGAAAAACGTCGATAATATCTCGTCGGTAACATTTTCTTCGGAAGATGTGGTGCGTCACGGTTTGGTGGCTAAAATCGTGAAGGCTTATGAAGAAAAAAGCAAGCGGACTCAAGAGGCGGCACAGTACGAAAATGCCTGAGATTGTTTTAGAAACGGCAGTTGATGACGCGCGGTGGGAAGTGTCTGTCGAAGATGTATCCGGAGTGGCGGAAAAAGTCAAATCCGCCGCTTTCGGCTATCTGTATACGCACGAACATCCGGAGTTTCTGAGAGCCGATAAACCGCTGAAAATCAATGTTTGTTTGAGCGACGATGCAACGGTGCAACGTCTGAATAAAGATTTTCGCGGGTTGGACAAGCCGACTAATGTGCTGTCGTTTGCCAACTTGGATTTTGAAAATTTTTCGGCGCAAAACGAACCGTTTGAGGAAATTGAGTTAGGCGATATCATCGTGGCTTATGAAACAATGGTAAGAGAAGCAAAAGAGCAGGGGGTGACCCTGTATGCGCATTTTTGCCATTTGCTGACGCACGGTTTTCTGCATCTTGCGGGATATGACCATCAAACGGCGGACGAAGCGATGTATATGGAAAATTTGGAAAAGGAAATCCTGCAATCTTTAGGGATTGCAAATCCGTACGAGGGGGAATAATGGTGCAAAAAACAACCGCGTCGGCGGCAAAATCAAAAAAAATAATCCGCAAAACCGCCACAGACGGCAAAAAAAACACGCGTAAAAAAATGCCGTCAACAATCGTGCATACAGAAGAAATTACAGCAATCGAAGAGCCGATTACGGAAGATTTGTGGTGGGATGAAAAAGCGGCTAAAATCATTATGAAATACCCGAAGACAACTACTTTTATCTTGGGATGCTTGGCAACGTTGGCATTGCCGCCGTATTATCAGTTGTGGGCATTGTTTTTGGCGTTTTCCGGCCTGTTGTTTTTGGCATTCGGTACCGGTCGTTTGCGCAAATTGGCCGCGCTCGGGTATTGGTTCGGATTCGGTTATTTTGCCGCCGGATTTTATTGGATCGGCAATGCCTTGCTGATTGATGTGGTGCAAACCGGTTGGCTGTATCCGTTGGTGTTACTGTTAAACGGCGCGTTTTTCGGGTTGTTTACGATTTTGCCGGTGATGGTTACCAAGTACGGGCGCAACATATATGCAAAGATTTTGTTGTTTGCGGCGGTGTGGTGTCTTTCGGTGGAATGGGTACGCAGCTTTTTGCTGACCGGATTTCCGTGGAATCCTCTCAGTTCGGTGCTGACTTTTAAGCCGGTGATGATGCAGATTTTATCGGTATTCGGTACTTACGGGACTTCGTTGATTGTGGCGCTGATTGCTTCGTGGCCGGCGGTTTTGTTGGTGCGGCCGAACAAGTTGCGGGCGGCGGTGGCGTTGTTGGCACTGGTGGCCGGTGCGGGTATTTGGCAGTTTGGTGAATATACATTGGATAAGCGGCCGCAAATTCCCGACGGACATTCGATTATGGTGCGTTTGGTGCAGCCGAGCATTCCGCAAACCTTAAAATGGGATAAGGCTGCTTTGGAAGAAAATTTGCAAACATACGTCGATTTGAGCCGCGAACGGGATATCGGCTATGTTAATTTTACGGTTTGGGGTGAAACGGCGTATCCGTTTGATGTGTTGTATGATGAAAAGCACAATCGAAAATTAAAAGCCGCGGTTCCGACTTACGGGTATTTGATTACGGGCTTTTTGCGCCGCGTTGATGACGGCTACAATTATACGCCGTACAATTCTTTCGGCGTTATCAATAAAAAAGGTGAACTTGTCGGTTGGTATGATAAGAGCCATTTGGTGCCGTTCGGCGAGTATATCCCTCTCAGAAAATATCTGCCGGAATGGGTACGACCGATTGCCAATACGGTGGCTGAATTCGGGCGCGGTGAAAAGTTCAAGACCTTAAAAATCGAAAATTATCCGGCGTTTGCCCCGCTTATTTGCTATGAAATTATTTTTTCCGATGAAGTAATCGGCAGAGGTAGCGATAAGCCTAAATGGGCAGTGGTGTTGACCAACGACGGTTGGTACGGCATCAGCTCGGGACCGTATCAGCATTTGGCGGCGGCGCAGATGCGTGCGGTTGAGGAGGGAATTTCGATAGTGCGCAGCGCCAACAGCGGCATCAGCGCGGTTATCACTCCGTACGGCGAAATCAGAGCGCAAATTCCGTTAGGGGCACGCGGCACGGTTGATGCGCTGGTAAAGCCGGATGAGGCACATAAAACACCGTTTTCCGAGCACGGAAATCGGATTCCGTTGGCAATGAGCGTGATTGTGATTTTGTTGGCGATGTTGTGTTCTTCGATACCGAGCGCACAAAAGCGATAACTGAGAAAGCCGCCGGATTGCTCCGACGGCGGGACTTCATGAAAATACTCTAAGTTTGTTTTGTTGCCGATTAACGGTGGTGATGATGGTGGCCGTGATGATGACCGAACAAAGCATGACCGATAACCGCGCCGGTAAATCCGACTAACATTCCGGTAGCCACCGGATCATAGTAATATGAACGCGGAGCGGCGGTTTGGCGAACCACTACCGTTTGCGGCGGCTGTTGGACCACAACCTGTTGCGGCTGAACATAAACCGGTTGAGGTTGTACCACCACTTGCGAACTCGGTTGGGTGTAAAGTTGTTGTCTGACCACATTGTTTTGGTCAACCACAATAATCGTTTCCGCATTGGCCAGCATCGGGCTGAAGATGAGCGAAAAAGCGATTGCAAACATAATTTTTTTCATTTTTTCCTCCTTAAAATCTGTTGATAATTTATATGTAAAATAAAATAAAAAAAATTGCAACAAAATAAATATACATTCAGGTATGTATAATTATATATTGCAACTAACATATTGAATTAACATAATAAAAATTTTAAGTTTTTCGAAAAAGAATCTTGTTAAATACTATTTTACCGTCGTTTTATTCGACAATCGGGGCTTCATAAGTATATACGATTTCGGTTTCTTCCGGATTGTCGGTCGGCAGAATCTCGCAAATCAGGAGTTTTTCTTCGTTTTTAAGGATTTCAAACACGTCATCATCCACTTTTTCTAATGTAAAGGCATCGTTTTTGCGGCGATACAGTTCAACGTTTTTCTGCTCTGGATTAAGGCGTACCAACGGCTCTTCCGGTGCCAAGTCACGTGCGTAAAGTATCAACATTACCTCATTTGCGTCACTGATTAAAAAATCAAAGGTATTAACATCAAAAGTCATCTGCGCCTCCGTGGATTTCAGTTTATTTTAGTGGAATTTTAGGATATTTAGGTTAATATTTAGATAATAAGGAAAAAAATGGCACGAATTATTGATTGGATATTGAAAGTGTTAAAATGGCCGACGGCGTTGTTTTTGCTGTTGTCGGTGCCGGCGCTCTTGCAGTCATTTAATTATTTTAATTTTATGAATGTCAAATTTTATGCTTTGGCCGGTGGAATAGCGGTTTATGTACTGACTATTCTGACTGCCGGATATAATAATTGCCACACCATGCAAGTGGTTTCACACGAGTTGACACACACATTTTTTGCGGCGTTGACTTTTCACGGAGCCGGTCGCGTGCGGGTTAATCCGGACGGTAGCGGAGGCTCCATGGTGGTTAAGGGCGGCGGCAATTGGCTGATTACGATATCGCCGTACTTTTTTCCGTTGTTTGCTTTTTTATATATGTTGATTATGCCGGGGCTGTTACGGATAAGCGACGGGCATTGGTTGGTTTACGGTATATACGGCTATTTCATTGCCTATTATTGGGCAACGGTGATAGAACAAGTGCATCCCAAGCAGACCGATATCATCAAAGAAGGATACATATTTTCAGCGATTGTGATTGTCGGGGCTAATTTATATACCACCGGAATCGTGTTGGCCTTTAACAGTAAACTGTGGGCGGGCGTAGATGTTTATTTGCGGCTGGTAAACAAGCTGAACATTGAAAATATGCGCCGCGCGATTGATTTAGTAACGCAAAATCTTCAGCTCGGCGTGCTCGGTATTTAGCTCAACCTCGGCGCCAATCGGCAAAATACGACGGCTCGGCGTGTGTCCGAAATTAAAATCACAAATTGCCGGAAAATCGGTGTTTTGTAAAAAGTCGGCAAAACAATCCGCTGTGCTGCCGTCTTCGGTGTCGCTTACGGCATCGGTAAATTGTCCGAAAATCACACCGGCAAGCTTATCAAAATTCGGTTGTTGTTTGAGCTGTTGCAGCATCAAATCAATGCGATAAACTTTTTCATGAACATCTTCAACGAGTAAGATTTTGCCGCTTAAATCCGGAAAATACGGCGTACCGGCCATACGCAACAGAGTGCTCAGATTGGCACACAGCAATCTGCCGACGGCAGTTTTGCCGCGCAAGGTTTTACCGCTGTGAACGGTGTAGGTTTCTTTGTTTAACAGGGTTTTCATATCGGCGGCAATTTGCGCATCAAGCGTGCCGTTGCGAAAATCATAAGCCAAACCGAGGCCGTTGTAAGATATAAGCGAGCTTTTTTGCCACAAGGCTAATTGCACGGCGGCGTTGTCGCAGAATCCGAAAAGCGGTTTGGGGTTGCGCCTGACAAGTTCATAATCAATGTATGGCAAAATACGGGTAGCACCGGCGGCGGCGCGCACACAGAATATAACCTTAATTTCCGGGTCGGCAAAAGCGGCATTAAGGTCGGCGGCACGTTCTTCATCGGTTCCGGCCATATAGCGGTTTACTTTTAAAAGATTATTGCCGCAGATAGGTGTAAGCCCCAGAGCGGAGATGTAGTCAACGGCGGCGGAGATTTTGGAAATATCACCGATTTGTGCCGATGGTGCAATAAGAGCCGCTTTGTCGCCGGATAGTATTTTTTGCATTCAGATTTTCTCCAAAATTTGGTGGCATAAATCGGTTAACGAGTTATCGCGAGCCCCCATAATCACAACTCGGTCACCGGCTTGCGCCAATTTGATGATTTTGGCGGCAGCGGCGGCTTTATCGGCCACAAAATAGGCGTTTTTCTTGCCGAGTTTTTGGGCATAATCAATTAAATCAGCCGAGGAAATATCTTTGGTTACGGTACCGCCGACAAAGAAAATTTCCGGCAGAATCAAAATATCGTCATCGTTCATATTATTTACAAATTCGGCCATAATTTCTTTGCCGAGCGCGCGCATCGGACCGAAACCGTGCGGTTGGAACATAATGATGAGCCGCCCGTCATATTGACGCAATGCGCTGACCGAAGATTTTACCTTGTCCGGATTGTGCGCAAAATCATCAATAACGGTAATTTTGTTTTTTTCACCGATTACTTCAAGACGGCGTTTGGTGCCGTGAAAATCTTGCAGAATAGTCGCGGCGGTACCGGTATCCACTCCCATTTCGGAGCAGGCCGCGATTGCCGCCAAAGCATTGGCCACATTAAATTCACCGATTAAATTCAGGGTGTAGGTAATGCCGTTAAAGTCATACTGTGTGCCGCCCGACAGAGGTTTGATGTTGGCGGCGTAAAAATCCGCCTCGCTGTTTTTGGTTGAAAAAGTCAGGCACGGCTTATCGTGTGCCAGACGGCGACACAATTCGTAGTCATCGTTGATGATAATGCTGCGCGAGGCACGGTTGGCAAAATTTTGAAACATGGTCATCAGTTCTTCAATGGTTTTGTGGTCTTCCGAAATATTGGTAACCAGCGCAATATACGGGTTGTAAAGGTCAATTGAGCCGTTGCTTTCGTCGGCCTCAACCACACAAATATTACCCTGATTATAAATCATGTTGGAAATGGCCGAAGTATTTTCGTAATCGCGCAACAATCCGCCGTTAATCATACACGGGTTTTTGGCGGCCTTGTCCAAAATAAAGCCTATCATGGCGGTGGTGGTGGTTTTGCCGCTGGTGCCGCCGACAGCGATTCCGTATTTATATCCGTTGAAAATTTCGGAGAGCAGCTGAGGACGGGTTTTTATCGGGATATTTTTTTGTTTGGCGGCTTTGATATCGGGAATGGTATCTTCTACTGCGGTTGAGGCGCAAATCCACTCCAAATCATCGGTTATGCCGGAGCCGTCCTGCGGAAAAATGGTAATACCCATATTCTCCATAGCCTGCTTAGTGCGCAAATCACGGCCGAGATCAAAGTTGCGATCGGAGCCGCGTACGTCGTAACCGGACAGTTTCAGCACCTGCGCCAGAGAACTCATACCGCTGCCGGAAATGCCGCAAAAACTTATTTTACCCATATTGTTTCCCCTTATAAATCGTTAATCAGCTCGTTCAGATTTTTTTCCTGTTCCATTAATTTTATGCGTGTATTTTCGTAATTCAGCACAATATAACTGTGGGCCTCGGCATCAGCCAAAACCGAGAGTGTGATTTTGATGTCGCCGTTGGTAAAGGTTGCAAACAAGGTCGCTTTTTCTTCCTTGAGCTCTTGCAAAAAGGCATCGTGCCCGATTTTTTTGGATGAACCTTCGGCCGGAATATAAACTTTTTGAGCCTCGTTATATTTTTTATCAAGCGCCTCATAATAATTATCAAACAACTGCAAAACCTTTTCCGCACGCGGTGTATCAGCCATAAACGGAGATTGTGCATAAATGGTATTCAACCGATCCTGCACTCCGAAAATAACCGTAACTTTATCAAAGGCGGCGCGCTGTTGTTGCGGGTTTTTAACCAGATAAGCGTTGATAAAATCACCGAATTTAATCGGCTTCAATTCAAAACCCTTAGCCTCAAGCTCCGCTTTGGAAACACCCCATTGCAGTCCGAAAGGGGCGCTTTGCGCGCTTTCGTCTTGTGCATCGGATCCGTCGGTTGCTTTTGTGCCGAAATTCATCTCCGGCATTTGTGTTGCCTGTAAAAGTTTTTTCTGCTCTTTAAGGATTTTTTCGCTTTGTTTTTGGAGTTCCTGCGTATCATCAGGCAAAACGACGGCGTCGTCTTTTTGCAACATCAGACGCATGGCATCACTTTGGGCCGCGGCGGCTTCGGATTTTTTTTGTTCCTTCTCATTAATCTCATTGATATATTGTGCCATAAAATCATCTTCAGCCGGTTGCGATTCGGTGACCGGTTCAGGGTTCTCCGCTGCCATCGGCACGGCAACATCTTGTTTGGCAACAGTAGCATCGTCTTCGGCGGCATCGGCAGTATCAGCCGGAGTTTCATCGGCAGTCTCTTCAACAGTCTCCTCAACAGCAATTTCCTCTGTTACAACGTCTTCTGTTGTAACTTCTTCGTTCGGGGCTGTTTCGGTATCCGGTTTAACCTGCGCGGCTTCTTCGGCTACGATATCTGTTTCGGCCGGGACAGCAGTTTCCGTTACGGTTGCGGCCGTTGCTGCAATTGCCGCGGTGCCTTCATCCTCAGTTACGGTGGCTTCTTCGGTAACGGTTTCGACTTCGGCTGTCGGTTCTGTTTTTTCTTCAACCGCGGCCGGCGTATCGGCCAACAAATCTTCAAAATCAAGCTGAGCCATACTTCTGTGCGGAAGTAATCCTGCCAGCGTGACTAAAATGCTTAAAATTAAATTTTGCATGAATTATTCCTTATGATAACCGCAAAAATACATTGAATCCTGATATTCTTTGCGCTATTTTATTATAAAAATGCAAATAATTTGTTAAACTGAAAAAAGTTTCTTTTGGAAAAATGGAAAAAGACGACATACAAAAAGTATTGATTGATATAGGTCGGCAAATGGTACGCGAAAAAGGTACCGATGCATTGACCGTGCGCAAACTTTCCGAGGCATCCGGCTGTTCGGTGGGGGCGATTTATAACCAGTTCTCCAACATGGATAATTTTATCGTTATTCAGAATTTTATGACATTGGAGGCGTTGTATAACCGGCTTAAAGATGTTTCGTTGAGCGGCGAGGCGTTTGCCGATACCAATGCGCTGGTGCAGGCGTTTGTTGATTTTGTGCTTGAAAATAAAAATCTGTGGTATTTATTGTTTAATTTCCATTTGACGCACGCCGATAAGATTTATTCGGTTTATTATTTGCGCAAAGTGGTTGATATTGTTCATTTGCTCAATGGTGTGGTGTTGCAAAGCGTGCCGAAAATGGAGCGGCCGGAACAAATGCTTTCGTCGCAGGTTTTGTGGCTGTGTTTGTTTGCCTTGAGTTCGTTTTTGGCCAAAGATGTGTTGGATCCGTTTGCTAAAGCCGATAAACAGACAATTTGTCAGATTTTGGTTAACACTTATATCGCCGGTTTAACCGTGCTTGAAAAGTAGCGGTTTAGCGCTTATTGCCTTTGGTGTTTTTAAGAATTTCTTTGACTTGGTCATCGGTCAGGCCACGGTCATCTTGCCAATGTTTGCGGGCAGTTTTGGCGTTTTCTTTGCATTTTTGCGCCTTTTGCAAGTACTCATCTGCCAAATCCGTATCAAACAATTCTTCGCGGCAAATGCGCACCGCCGAATAATAGAAACTCGCTTTTCCGTCGTCGGCTTTAGATTGTTTGAAATAAGGTTTTTTCAACAGTTCAACCGCATCTTCAATCAAAGACAATTTCTTTTCCGGAGAAAAATTACCATCTTCAAGATACAGACTGATTCTGCCGAGTTCATCTTCTCTTTTTTCTCTTTCTTCCAAAATAGGGTGCTTGGCCTCATAATACTGGGCTATTTTGGCAAAAGGAAATTTTCTTTTCGGGGTGAATTTTTGATAGGCTTCATAAATCACTTTGCCGTAATCTTCAATACTGGAATTACGTTGGTGCATATAGGCATCTTGAGCAATACGTTTGATGGCATCGGGATTGTTGCTGTCGGCGTAGGCAAGTTGTCTGGAAAGAGCCTGACAATAATATTTGTCGTTCTGCGGAAAAATGCGGAATATAGCTGCCAAAACTCCGTTAAAGGCCTCTACCTTGCGCTCGTTATCAACCTCCGCATTCATAATTTCCTGCTGGCGTATATCCAGAAATGACCACGCGCTGTCGTCGTAAGGATGATAATTTTTGACGGCCTTATTAAATTCTTCGCAGAGGTTGTCGAAACGGATATCCTCACGGAGTTCATCCAACTTAGTCATAGCGGTTCTCCTTACAGCTTTTTCACCATTTTCATAAAGGTTATGCCCTGTTCGTCAAAAGGCTCACCTTCGGCTTTATAGCCTAATTTTTCATAAAATCCGACCACAAACAACATGGCATGCATCACAATTTTGGTATATCCGGCTTCGCGGGCGCGTTTTTCGGCATAAGCTACCAGCTCACGGCCGACGCCCTCGCCCTGATATACGGTGTCTACCGCCACCTGCATCAGGCGGATGGTGTCATCATCAACCGGCGCCAAAATCAGGCCGCCGACCAAGCGGTTATCAAGCATTTCTACGCAACCGACATGCAGATATTTAGCTTCTTCCGGCCGAAACGAGTCCAAAAACTTCAAACCCAGCGGCTCGAGCAAAATCTTATAGCGCAACTCCACCAATTCGTTGTAGCGCGACGAGCCGAAATCAATGTCTATCATTTTACGCATGGCGTTTCTCCCCCGTTATCATATAGCCTATTAAAACACATTTTTTAAGATTTGACAATAACAAAAGATGCCGACAACGCATATTCCTTGACAAATCATGGAAATTGCGATACACTGAAAGCCTAAAACCAATAAGGATTATGTATGACATTCAGTTAAAAATGAATGGTCTCTTTTTCATAATCCTTCAATTTTTGCGAGAGTTAGTTATCAAAAATATTCACTTCAAAAAATCAAGATTATGAAAAAGATGAGTAAGGCCGATATGCTGGCAACCGCATCTGTAGTACTTATGGTGGTATCTTTTATCGCAGAGGTAATTTGTTGCTATCACATCAAAGATTACTACGGCCTGTTTTACGGCTACTGGGGCAAGGATAAGATAGAGGTGCTACACTATCTGAATTCCCAGTGTCCGATTTGGCTTTGTGTCTGGATTTTCGGCACCATTGTGTCGGTAGTCTGTCATTGGGTAATCGGAACGGCGTTGGCATTCTTACGCGTAGTACCTGGTTGTATTTTTGTGGCTGCATGTACCGCAAAATCAGGTACAATTAAGGCATCTGTAATGATTGGTGTGTCTGTGTATGCAAACTGGTTGATGTTCAAGGTCTGTTTGTGCGGACTGTTGGGAGTTCTGTGCATTATGCTGATCTATGGGACAATCAAAAGCGTATTGGCAAAAAGAAAGGAAGTATCACTGAAAATGTGATACTTCCTTTTTGTCTGGGGAAATGTGTGTCGATAATTATTGATAAACCCGAAAAAATACATTATGTTGAGGGCAAGTTTAATTTTAGGATATACAATGACGGATTTAAGTTTGATACGCAACTTTGCGATTATTGCCCATATTGACCACGGAAAGTCGACGCTTGCCGACCGCATTATCGAATATTGCGGGGGGCTGCAACAACGCGAAATGACCGAGCAGGTGCTCGATTCCATGGATATCGAGCGCGAGCGCGGGATTACGATTAAGGCGCAAACGGTGCGGTTGGAATACCACGCCAAAGACGGCAAAACTTATTTATTAAACCTGATTGATACGCCGGGACACGTCGATTTTACTTATGAAGTGTCGCGTTCGCTTGCTTCGTGTGAAGGCTCGGTTCTGGTGGTGGATGCCACGCAGGGGGTGGAGGCGCAGACGCTCGCCAATGTGTATTTGGCGCTCGATAATAATCACGAAATTGTGGTGGCGCTCAACAAAATTGACCTGCCGTCGGCCGATGTGGCGCGGGTAAAGCAACAGGTGGAAGATGTTATCGGGCTTGATACCTCAAACGCGGTGGAAGTTTCCGGCAAAACCGGCGCGGGGGTAGAGGATTTGCTCGAGGCAATCGTTAAATATCTGCCGGCTCCGAGCGGAGATGAAAATGCTCCGACCAAGGCTCTTTTGATTGACAGTTGGTATGATTCTTATTTGGGCGTGGTGATTTTGGCGCGGATTAAAGACGGTACGCTACGTAAAAAGCAGAATATCCGTATGATGTCTACCGGTTTGGATTATACTATTGATAAAATCGGGGTGTTTACGCCGAAAATGAAGGATGTTGAGGTTTTGCATGCCGGCGAAGTCGGGTTTATTACCGCCAGTATTAAGAGTGTGGACGACTGCAAAATCGGCGATACGATTACCGACAATCGCCAGCCGTGCACTGAGATGTTGGCCGGCTTTAAGCCGTCGGTTTCGGTGGTGTTCTGTTCGATTTTTCCGGTGGACAGCAGCCAATATGACGCGCTTCGCGATGCGCTCGCCAAACTCAAACTGAACGACGCCAGCATCGAATATCAGCCGGAAAATTCCGGCGCGCTCGGTTTGGGCTTCAGGTGCGGTTTTTTGGGCCTGTTGCACATGGAGATTATTCAGGAGCGAATCGGTCGCGAGTTCGATTTGGATATTATCACGACCGCACCGTCGGTGGCCTATAAGCTGTATATGACCAACGGCACGGAGGCAACGCTCGATAACCCGGCCGATATGCCGGACCCGTCGACGATTAAGCTGATTGAGGAGCCGCTGGTGCGGGCGACGATTATGGTGCCGGATGAGTATTTGGGCTCGATTTTGAAACTTTGCACCGAGCGCCGCGGCACGCAGGAAGATTTGACTTATGTCGGCAATCGGGCGATGGTGGTGTATAAAATTCCGCTTAGCGAAATCGTGTTCGATTTTTATGACCGGCTGAAGTCGATTTCGAGCGGGTACGCCAGTTTCAATTATGAGCTTATCGGCTATGCGCCGGCCGATTTGGTGAAGGTGCAGATTTTGATTAATGAGGAGCCGGTGGATGCGCTGGCGTTTTTGTGCAATCGTACTGAGGCGGAGGCGCGCGGACGGCAGATTTGCGGGCGCTTGAAAGATTTGATTCCGCGGCATTTGTTCAAAATTCCGTTGCAGGCCTCAATTGGTGGGCGGATTGTGGCGCGCGAAACCATTTCGCCGATGCGCAAAGATGTGACCGCTAAATGTTACGGCGGCGATGTGACGCGTAAACGCAAGCTCTTGGATAATCAGAAAAAAGGCAAACAGCGCATGCGCCAGTTCGGCAAGGTGGAAGTGCCGCAGTCCGCGTTTATCGAAGCCTTAAGAATCGGCGATAATTAAAAAAACGTAAACAGAGGCGCGCTCAGTTATAAATAAGCGTTTTATCCTGATAGTTTTTGAGGACTTCCTGCAGACGCGGATTGTCAGCCGGCTGATTTTGGCTGATTTTTTGAATGTCGCGGCGATATTCGGCGATAATGTCGTCAAAGCCGAAGACTTCTTTCTCTTTAGGCTCAAGCAATCTGGTCTTCGGAGCCTCAACTTTGGCAATTTTGTTATTATCGGCGGCAGTGTCTTTTGCTTCAATCGGCTCAACCGGAGTACCGGTTTGCGGCACCATCATTTCTTGAAGCTGATGCGGTTGCTCTTCGGTTGACGGACGGGTGTCGGTGATTTGCGGTGCGGTTTTATCCGCACTCTGCGGCTGAGATTCGGCCTTTTGTGTCGTAACCGGTTGCGGCGCGGCAGTTTGCACCTGAGGTGTTGTCGGCTGCGGCGTTGCGGCTTGTGTTTGTTGCGGCATCGGTTGGGCGATTGTCGGAGCTTTTACCGGTTGCGGGGTGGTTGATTGCGAGGTCGCATTAGTTGCGGTAGTCGGCCGAATTATTTTGAGCGGCGGCAATTTTTCCGGCCGGTTCATTTGCTCAAGCGTTTTTTGCGGAATAAAAAATCCGACGTTTTGCGCATAAACATACGGCGCGGAAAGTAATAACGTGCAAATCATCAAAAGTGTTTTCATTTCAACCTCAAGCGCATTATAAGCCAAAAATATTAACGTATCTTTAAGGGTTCAAAGATAAATTATTTATATGATTATATGTCGATTTTTAAAGGTTGGAATCAGCTGGTTGCTGCTACCGTTGTTGTTTTGGCAAACGATACGGGTGGCAAATGCCGTCGATTGCGCCGAGATTGCCAAAGATTATCCGCTGGTTAATATCAGGTATAATTATGGCACATTGGGCTTTGATAATACTAAATCGTCGGCTCAGCTTAAAAAAGTGTGCGGAGATTTTGTGGCCGGTTGTTTTGCCAACGGAGCCGCTAACTATAAGCTGATAACCAGCAGACAGACCATACAAAGCGGCACCCATACCTGCATTGTTCCGCAAATTACGGTGGATTTTGATTTTTCGGGAACAACAATATATGTTACCAAAGAATATACATCTTGTCAGGCACGAGCGGTGTTGCGGCACGAATTACAGCATTTTATGATTTGGAAAACCGCCACCGAAGAAATGCTCAATGAGACCAAAAAAAGCTTAAAAGAGTTTGCCTTGCAACATATCATAAATTGCTCTGAGCAGAAAAATTGTAACAATGATTTTTATCGCGACACATGGAGGCGTTTGCTCGGTATTACCAATAAATGGAATAATGTTTCCGTTGCCAATAATAACCGTTTGGACGAAGTGGATCACAATAACAAAACCGAGTTCGACTATCGGGTGTGTGCACCGTACAGCTTAAGATTCTATCAGTAAGATTCCGTAATATAGCGATTTTGCATTTCGCCGATTTGGCGCAACAGTTCCGGATTGACTATATCAAGGCCGGTACCGATACGCCGCAAATCGGTACTGTAATCGTTAAAAAGCTTTTGAAATCGGCGATTAGCTTCCGGATTGCCGCTGTCGGTAGCCACAATACGGCGGTTGCGATTGGCATCGACATGCAGGCGGTGGTAGGTAAAAACATGACGATGCTCGTGGTCAAAAACCGAGATGAAATATAGCTCATGATTAGATTGAACGTAATACGAAAAAAGTACGTTGGTTTCCGCTAAAGTGCGCATCCAGAAAAGCCGATCTGTGGATTCAATGACGGAAACATATTTGTTTTTCGGTGCGGTTTTGAAAAAATCTTCAAACGCTTGACGGCGTTTTTGGTATTTTTTGCGGCTGTTGATGATGTCGTTGTTTATTTGCTCGTTGAGCTGATAATTAATAAATTTGTAGGCCGGAGATTGCGTCTTCCAACCGGCACGAATTTGCTGAATGCGCCGAGTTTCATCATTAATGCTTTTGGTTTCTTTGCGTAAAAGTGTTTTCAGATCTTTCGGCAGCAAATAATAAGAGCGTACAATGTGTTTTTTATATTTTTCCAACGCGGGTTTGGGAAACGGC
This sequence comes from Alphaproteobacteria bacterium, assembly GCA_045111335.1. GTDB lineage: Bacteria > Pseudomonadota > Alphaproteobacteria > RF32 > CAG-239 > RUG410. Next base: position 69,119 of record JBGUGE010000002.1, read on the forward strand.
TGTTTGGCTAAGATATCGTCAATCGGGGCTTTGCGGAAGCTTGTTTTCGGCTGTTTTGCAGCATTAACCGAGCCGGACATCGGCCGGTAAGTCGGCGGACTGATAACACCGGCATTTGGGGTTGTAACCGGTTGATTAAGTGCCGGTATTTGCGGATTTAAGGTTGGTAATTTTTCTGCCTGATTCATTTTAGAAACGGCACTTTGCGGAATATAAAAGTCCGCAGTCGATTTATTCCGATTGGCGCTGTCGGCAACTTTGAACGGAATAAAAAACAGACTGAACAAAAAAAATAAAACCACGCTTGTTCTCATAATTTTAATATATAGATAAAGTCTTAACGTTGGCTTAAGATTTAAGTGTTAGAGTGGCAGTATGAAAAATTTGTTTTACATAATGCTTTTGGCGGCTGTTTGGAATTTGAACGCGGCAGATGTTTATGCCGCATCATTGAGCTCGGCAACACGGGTGTGTCAAAGAGAAGCCAAGCAAAATGAGCCGGTAATCGTCATTAAGTATAATTACGGCGAGTTGCAGATAAACCATGAAAAAGATGCGGATGAGCTCAAAAAGACGATGAGCAAGCTGTATCCGCTTGAGGTTAAACATACGCTCAACGGGCTTACCAGTTTGTCGCCTTATGTGGTGGTGGAAAGTGAAATTATGCAAACGAACGCGCTCGGGCATTATTGCTACTATCCGCAGACGATTAATATTATAATCGGCTATGAGCCGGTTGTTTATATTCGTAACGATTTGGCCGAGGGCAGTTGTCGCTACAATGTGACAATGCGTCATGAGCAAACGCATTTGGATATAGGTTATTTGAGCCTTCAACATTTTTTACAGAAAGTGAAAAAGAACTTTCCGCAAATGGTGCGCGATGCGGGGGTTATCGTTAAATCCCAATCCGCAAAATCCTCGGCAGACGAAACATCCGCCGAACTGAATGCGCGTTATCGCAAGCAAATCGGTATATTGTTTGACAGGTTTGTACGCGATATGATAAAACAACAGATGCGGATTGATACGGCCGGAAGCTATACTTTTGAGGGCAATTTATGCTCGTCCGGATCTTAAGCACAGAATTTGTGCAACATTTCTAAGCAGTCTTTGATATTATCGGCCGCATAGTCAATGTATTCAACACCTTTATCGTTAAGTTTGCCGTGGCATAAGCGCAACGTCGTCATTCCGGCCTTTTTTGCAAACTCCAAATTAGAATAGCTGTCATCAATAAAAATGCAATCTTGCGGAATTATTTTTGCGGTTTTGCAGAATTTGAGATAAACATCGGCGTTGTCATTTTTTTTGAAGGCGCCGAACTCTTCTACCGAATAAAAACGCCCGTTGAAGAAATCGTATAAACCGATGTGTTTTAAAATAGCTTCGCAAGCGCTGTGCGAGCTGGTGGAAAATATATATTGTTCACACGGCAACTCTTGCAGTTGCGGCAGGAGATTCTTATAAGGCTTAATCGGGAAAAGATTGTTTTCTTTGCGTTTGTGATAAGCATCAAACAACGCTTTGGCAGAAACTCCGTATTTTTGCACAAACAGCTCGCCGCCGTCGCGATAAGTGCGATAAGATTCCGTTACCATAGCTTTAGCGGTGGCAAAATCTATCGGCAGTTTCAAATCTTCGATAACGGCTTTGGCGGTGATGGTATCCATCAAATCATGAAATTCTGGAGTTTCACGATATAAAGTATTATCTAAGTCCCAAACGATAATTTTGTATTTCATCTTTTCCTCTGTTCAGCTAACCTTCACGAAAATATCACAATTTTTTAAAACGTCAAGTCTTTAATCCCCGAAGAATTGAAAGTGCGCTCCGACGGAATATATATGTGCGGTAGTGAAAGGAAAAGAGATGTGGCGGGTTTTGGTGCTGAGTTTATGGTGTTCGGTTTCAATATTTTCAAAAACGGAATTTTATTTTGTGCCAACGGAAACACCCGTCGGCGAATGGCTCGAGCAAGTGCATTTCCCTTCGATTTTTTTGCATTTGGAGAATACGGCGGACTAAACAGCCGACAGCAGGCTCAGTTTGGCCTCTACCAGCGGCTCAATGCGAGTGATAACGGCCGCAATATCCATTTCGGAAGTATCGATAATCACGGCATCATCGGCCGGTTTGAGCGGCGCGGTGGAACGTTTGCTGTCGCGCTCGTCACGCGCAATCATATCTTGCAAAACTTTTTGATAGTCGGCCGGCATACCTTTTTGCAAAAATTCTTTATAACGACGCATGGCCCGCACTTCGGTAGAAGCGGTTATGAATAATTTTAAATCGGCATTCGGACAGATAACCGTACCGGTGTCGCGACCGTCATAAACCACTCCTTTGGCCGGTGTGCCGTCGGCAAAAACCGGATTTTTTGCAAAATCCTGCTGCATTTTCAAAAGCGCGGCTCGGACATCGGGATATGCCGAAACAATAGAGGCTGCCTGCCCGCCGATATCGGAACGAAAATCCGGATGTGTCGACAGAGTCATCATTTGCGGAAATGTCAGATTGAGGGCAATAGCATGCGCTGCGGCCTGATTTTGCAAATCGGTTCCGGTCAAAACCATCTGCAACCCGACGGCGCGATAGACCATTCCGGTATCAAAATATGCCAATTTGTATTTGGCGGATAAGTGAGAAGATATTGTGCCTTTGCCGGCTGCAGCCGGTCCGTCAATGGTGATAATCATTTTTTACAGCCTTGTTAAATTTTTTCGGTTTATACTTCTTTAACATATATGATGCTATAATAGCAACCGAAAATGTACTTATGCAATATTTTTTATTGTGCGGGAGGCGTGCGGATATGAAATTTTTAATTGCGGATGATCATGAATTGTTTTTGCAGGGGCTTGAATTTATCTTGCATAATGAATATCCGCAGGCGGAAATTACGGCAGCCAAGAGCTATACCGAAATTTTTGAAATTTTGGCCGAGCAAAAGGATTTTGATTTGATTTTGACGGATTTGGCCATGCCGGGAGATGACTGGAGCGATGCTATCGGCAAAATGCATCGGTTATGTCCGGATATTCCGATTATTATTATTTCTGCGGTGTTTGAACGCGAAATTTTGCAAAAAACCTACAATTTGGGAGTTTCCGGATATGTTTCCAAGGCGTTCCCGAAGAATCTGATTATCAGTGCCATTAATTTGGTTTTGGCAGGCGGTATGTATATTCCGCCGGAGATTTTGCAAATGAGCCTGAAATCATCGTCCGAATCTGTACGGCAAATGGTGGCCGATTTAAGCAAACCGATTGAAAAAACAGAAAATTCGTATAATATTACACCACGGCAAAAAGAGGTTTTGAATTGTATGGCAGAGGGATTATCCAATAAACAAATCGCATATAACCTCGGCTTAAGTGAGGGAACCGTAAAAATTCATATTACACAGCTGATGCGCACGCTTGAGGTAACCAATCGCACGGCAGCGGTCAGAAAAGCCTCCAAGTGCGGCTTGCTGAAGGTATAAAAGAGAGGGAAAAATGGCAAAACTGAACGAACTTCCGCCGTATATGCGGATATTTTCAAACAAAATATATGCCAATAAAATTTTGTCGGGCATTTGTGATGATTCCCGAATTGTGGCGTTGCGCAGTTGTTGGTCGTCCAAAAAAATCATTAAGGATATGTTGCGCGATATTACCAAAAATGCACATGTTTTGCAAATAGGTCTGACCTTCGGCAGTGAGTTGTTGCAAGTGTATAACAAAGTTAAGAAACACGGCAAATTGGATGTATTTGATGTTTCTGAAGTTCAAATTGAGCAGGCGCGCGCTCGCTATAAGGATACGGATATCTCGATTATGAATTATAACGCGGTATTGCCGTGGGATGAAAAATATGATGTGGTGATTTGTTATAATTTGCTGCATGAATTGCCGCTGAAAACCCGGCAGGC
>JBGUGE010000003.1:0-9129 GCA_045111335.1 Alphaproteobacteria bacterium
CTATGCTGAGCAGGCTAAGTTTATGGAAAAAGAAATTTTAAGCCAGTTCCAAAACAAAGCGTTTGATGTTTGCGAATTCGTGTTTGCCCGCTTTAACTCGGCCATCAGCCGCAATTTTGTGTGTGAACAGGTTTGCCCGATGGATTTGAACACCGCGCATTTAAATGACGAAGAATTAAAGCTGATTAACCGCTCCGGCAACGCATTTTATGAATATCTGCCGGATAAATTGACGGTGCTGGAAAATATTTTGCCGATTCTGTTTGACGACGATGTTTTCAAAATCGTAGTTAACTCGGCGGCTTCCGAACACGGTGCGCGCATGACCTCAATGGACAGCGCTACCCGCAACGCCAAAAATATGATTAGCGAATTGACATTAAAATACAACAGTTTACGACAATCGGCAATCACGACCGAGCTGATAGAAATTATCGCCGGTGCCGAAGCGATTTAATAATAGGAGAAAGTGATGACAAACGAAAAAAACAAACATACAATCGGTCATATCTATCAGGTTTTGGGCGCGGTTGTTGATGTTAAATTTGAAGATGAAAATGATTTGCCGAACATTTTGACCGCTCTTGAGTGCAATAATAACGGTCGCCGCTTGGTTTTGGAAGTCGAGCAACACTTGGGCGGCGGCGTTGTACGCTGTATTGCACTGGATTCTACCGACGGTTTGGTACGCGGTTTGGAGGTTATCGACACCGGTGAGCCGATTAAAGTACCGGTCGGACCTGAACTTCTCGGTCGCATTGTCAATGTTTTGGGCGAACCGGTGGATGAGCGCGGACCGGTCAAATCGCAGAAATTTTCCCCTATTCACCGTGATGCGCCGGCCTTTACCGACCAATCCACCAAAGAAGAAATCTTAGTAACCGGCATTAAGGTTATCGATTTGTTGGAACCGTACAGCAAGGGCGGTAAAATAGGTCTGTTCGGCGGTGCCGGCGTTGGCAAAACCGTGTTGATTATGGAACTGATTAATAACATTGCCAAGGGACACGGCGGCTATTCTGTGTTTACCGGTGTGGGCGAACGTACCCGCGAAGGTAATGACTTGTATCACGAAATGATTGAATCCGGTGTTATCGATTTAGAGGGCGATAAATCCAAAACCGTGTTGGTTTACGGCCAGATGAACGAACCGCCGGGAGCGCGTGCCCGTGTGGCCTTAACCGGTTTGACCGAGGCTGAATATTTCCGCGACCAAGAGCACCAGGATGTGTTGCTGTTTATTGATAACATCTTCCGCTTTACGCAAGCCGGTTCCGAGGTTTCCGCTTTGCTCGGCCGCATTCCGTCTGCCGTGGGCTATCAACCGACGTTGGGTACGGATATGGGCGCGATGCAAGAACGCATTACCTCAACCAAAGACGGCTCCATTACCTCAGTACAAGCAGTGTATGTTCCGGCCGATGACTTAACCGATCCGGCGCCGGCCACCACTTTTGCCCACTTGGATGCCACCACCGTGTTATCGCGTAAAATTGCCGAGCTTGGTATTTATCCGGCGGTTGATCCGCTCGATTCTACCAGTCGTGCCTTGTCTCCGGATATTGCCGGCAAAGAGCACTATGAAACGGCGCGTCGGGTGCAGGAAATTTTGCAAAAATATAATTCGTTGCAAGATATTATCGCGATTCTGGGTATGGACGAGCTGTCGGAAGAGGACCGTCAGGTGGTGTCACGTGCCCGCAAAATTCAGCGCTTCTTATCGCAACCGTTCCATGTGGCAGAAGTGTTTACCGGCCTGAAGGGCGTTTACGTTAACCTTGAAGACACCATCAAAGGCTTTAAGGGGATTTTGGACGGTCTGTATGATGACTTGCCGGAAGCCGCTTTCTATATGGTCGGCACCATTGAAGAAGCAATCGCCAAAGCCGAAAGTATGAAAGAGAAATAATATGGCCGAAAACATTACGCTCAAAATCTTTACGCCGGAAAAAACCGCATTAAGCCGCAAGGTTTATCGCGTGGTTTTGCCGTATGGCAATACGGATTTGACGATTATTGAAGACCGCGCCCCGACCTCGCTGATTCTGCACGACGGCGCCATGCATATTTTAAATGAAGATAACTCGATTGCCGATACTTACTTTTTAGATGACGGGGTGGTTGATGTGGCAGACAATGTTTGCAAAATTTCGACTCGGCATATTATCCATCGTTCCAAGATAAGCATCGAGCGAGCGCGAGAGCTGATGGCGGAAGAGCCGCAGAATGCGTCGTATTACGAGGCGATTATTAACTATCTGGAGAATTTCGGATAGTTTCGTTCCAAACACTTTTAATAACGCAAACAGCGTGCTCCGATTAAGGAACACGCTGCTATTTTTAAGCGTTGAGAGATACCCCTGCCCCGCGACATAATTTTTTTACCAGCTTACTGATGAAAAACAAAAAAAATAAAAAAATTTTTGCCATCTAACTATATGAATCTTAGTACTATTTTGTACTCATACACATAAATATTAAATACTATATGTTGTTTGTTTACTTTTTATTAATACTATATATAGTATATATCAGATTACGACACAACACTAACACTTTAAAGGAGAAAATACAATGACCGTTATCAATTTTGAAAATATCGCTTTAACCGACGCCGAACGCCAACCGTGTGAAGTTTGGACGCGCGTGATGGGCTATCATCGTCCGGTTTCCGAATTCAATAAGGGTAAAAAGTCTGAGTATTATTCTCGCAAATGCTTTGAAGAAGCCAAGGCCGTATCTCATTTGGATTATGATAACGAATCCTGCGCTTGCGCTGCCGAATAAGCCAAAATTCACGACATACCTCCAAAAACGTCTGCTCCGGCAGGCGTTTTTTTTGGCACCGATCCGGATACTTTAAGCCTCTAAAGTTTTTTGACAAAATTGTGGACATTCGAAAAAATATCTGTTATAATGCCGTTAATAAGGAGAAAAATATGGCGATTAGTTCCAGATACGAACCCATTGATAACTTGCCGCAGGCCGGAATCCAGCTTGCCAGCTTGCCGATGATGCGCAATTTCTCCGAAGTTCTGGATACGGCCTTGAGAAGCAGTTCCTCCTCCATCGGCGCCACTTATAACGAATCAGATAAGCGGGGGCGAGAAATTTCGTATGTGTATGCCCTCAATTCTTTATATCGCGAGCTGTTACGTTGGCAAAATCAATATCCGGAAAACGAACAAATTTCAGGTTTACGCCAAGAAATCCGCGAGATGTTTCCGTATTTTATGGATAAGGAATTTCCGTTGCCGGATGTTCCGCCGGAAACCGCCGATTTTTTGCATGAATTGGCAGATGCTCGCCAAAACACCGCCGACAAAATACAGCAAATGTGCGATTCGCTGAATCAACAACCGCAACTGTCGGACGAAGACGCCGAGTTATTGGAAAAACTTGAAACCATATCCCAGACAATATCGGCACAAATGCAAGAAAATGCCGATATTTCGGAAACATTTGAACATAATGATTTTCAAAAAAATGAGCTGTTGTTGCGGATTCATCACTTGTGGCAAACCGATAAAGAGTGGCGTGATGAATATTATACCATGGTGGCTCCCGACGAAGATGAGCGCGCAAAATGGAGTGATCTGGCGGAGAAAAAACACATTATCCCGTCACACAATTATGAAATTAACGATGACTGCATTGAAATCAATTCCCGCGATGCTCAAACCAGTGAAATTATGGACCCGCAAGAGTTTGAAATTGAACCGGAAGCGTTAGAAGGATTGAACGGTTTTCTTGAAAAAATTAACAGCTTTATCCAAAATCAGTATTCTTCATGGAAATATTCCGTTACCGAGCAAAGAGAGCTCAATTTTCAAAAGAAAGTTATGAAAACTTCGCAGAATTTTATGCGCAAGATGCAGTATTATTTGGCTCGAAAGGCTGAAAATAAGCGGGTTTTCGATTTCCGTACCGTATCCGAAAAAGCGCGTACCTTCCGCAATACCTTCAAAAAACAAATAGAAAATCTGACCGGAATTACGACGGAAACCAATGAGGAATTTTCTAAAAACACCCAAATTCTGGTCAACTCGGCCGACGGTTTGGGAATGGATATGGTGTGGTTTCAGGAGCCGCCGTACGAATCCGAATTCATCACTCATCTGAAAGATATGAAGGATGAATTGCGGGGCAATACACCGCCGGAGTTTTATAATACAAAACTTCCGGTGTTCCTCGATTTATGCAAAAATATTTATGAATACAGCCCGCAAGAAGCAGCCGCACTAAAAACCGGTATGGAAGATTTTTTGCAAAATCCGAACAAAGAAAAGCTGTGTGATTTGATAACCGAAACCCATAAAATTGCTCTCGAATTGCGTAAAACCGATTACATAAAATCGCGCTGTATGCGCTATGCTTGGGATGGAACAATTGTTGAGCCTCCGATCAAGAGCCTTTCCCAGTTTTTACAAAATAAATTGTTGGTATGCAGCCATTTGGATAACCCGAATCCTTCTCCGGATATGCAACAAAAAATAGCCGAACACAATGCCTCGCTGCATAAGTTTGAAGAATATGACTTTGAAAAAAGCAAAGTTTGGAATATTTGCCGCCAAGTGCCGCAATTCAAACAATTTGAAAAAAGATTATTTGAAGAAATAGTTGCCATCGGTATTCCGCCGGAAAAGGTCGAAAAATTAACCTTTAATGACATTACCTATTTGCTCAATAGAAGTAATCTGGCGTATAAATCTTTAGGTTCCACTGCCGGTATAACCGTTCCTTCCGACAAGGTTAAATATCTCGAGGATTTGGTCAAAAATCATGAAAAAGAGTTACGCAAATCTTTAAACAGCTATTATCAGCAAACCTTCCAAATGAAGTTGATTAATGACGGTGTTGCTCAAAAGAAGAGCGATGTGAAAATTCAAAAGAAAATTGCGGCAGAGGCAGAAATTGCCACGGAAAAGGTGCTGACTGATATGAAAAACGGTGATTGCTACGCCGATTTTAACTGCCACCACGTTTTCCCGTTAAGTATGATTTCTTATTTTGAAAAAACTACGGGCAAGCCGTTTACCGAAATAAATAAAGACATCTTATTCGTTAACAAAAATGTGCATGAACTTTTCCACTTAAACGAAAATATGATGAATGCCGAAGGTCAGGTATTGTTGGGGCAATATGAATCTCACCGCACCAAATATATTAACCGGCAAAAAACTCTCAAAGACAAATCCGGTAATATTACCGGCTATATCGGCCGTGCCATCTCCTTTATAATGGTACCGAAAAACGGAATTAAGGCGATGATTGATTTCAAGAGCTATATTCTTGATAAGGAAACTATCCTGACTGTGTTCAAAAATCAGCAACATCTCATCGAACTGCGTAAAAACAGCAAGAGAAACCGCAATTTGTATATGCCGCAATTTAATATGGAACAAATAACCGAATACCTGATGAATGTCATCAAACCTGTGGTAGAAGCCGAGTTGCCGCCTCATAACCCCGAATTGCAAAAGGCGCGCGAGTTAGATAAAATGAATCAGGAACGTAGGTACAATATTTCTAAAGTAGAAGACCGAACCCCGCAGCCGCAAAAAGCACCGGTTACAAAGAATTTATCGGGTAACATGGTGAAGTGGTATCAGAATAAAAACAAAAATAGAAAATTTAAATAATACTTTTTCAAAAACATTTTCGGCATTGCCGATTGCATTTAAAAAATTCGCTCCCTATATATTTTAATAAAGGAGCGTGAATAAAATGAACTTAGAAAAATACACAGACAGAAGCCGCGGTTTTTTGGAAGAAGCTCAAAAGACCGCCGTCAGGCACAATAACCCTTATTTGATTCCGGCACACCTGCTTAAAGTGATGCTTGATGATGATGAGGGTATGGCTGCACATTTAATCAGCCAAACCGGCGCCGATGTAAATGCCGTGCGCTCGGCGGTTGAACAAGAACTCGCCAAACAGCCGAGTGTTGAAGGCCAAAACATACAACTCAATGTATCGCAAGACTTTATGCGTATGCTTGATTCGGCCGAGCAAATGGCACAAAAGGCCAAGGATGCTTATGTCAGCGTCGAACGCTTATTGCAAGCGGCATTAATGCAAAAAAATTACGGAGTTAACCAACAACTTCTCAATCAGGCCGTTAACCAATTGCGACAGGGAAGAACAGCCGATTCTGCCACCGCCGAAGACAGCTTTGACGCTCTCAAACGTTTTGCCATCGACTTTACCGAGCGTGCCGCACAGGGTAGAAATGACCCGATTATCGGCCGCGATGAAGAAATTCGCCGCACCATTCAGGTTCTTTCGCGACGCACCAAAAACAACCCTATTCTGATTGGCGAGCCGGGTGTCGGTAAAACCGCCATTGTTGAAGGTCTGGCTCAACGCATTATCAACGGCGATGTGCCGGATTCTTTGGCACATAAGCGACTGATGGCACTCGATATGGGAGCCCTGATTGCCGGCGCCAAATTCCGCGGTGAATTTGAGGAGCGCTTAAAATCGGTTTTACAAGAAGTCCAATCCGCCAACGGTCAGGTAATTTTGTTTATTGATGAGATGCACACGGTGGTCGGTGCCGGCGCAGCCGAAGGTTCGATGGATGCTTCAAATCTGTTGAAACCGGCTCTGGCACGCGGAGAGTTGCATTGTATCGGTGCCACCACCTTAAAAGAATATCAAAAATATATTGAAAAAGATGCAGCGTTTGCACGGCGTTTTCAGCCGGTTTACGTGGGCGAGACCGATGTGGAAGACACCGTTTCGATTTTGCGCGGTATTAAAGAGAAATACGAATTGCACCACGGCGTGCGCATTGCCGATTCCGCATTGGTAGCGGCAGCCGTGATGTCTAACCGCTATATTTCCGACCGCTTCTTGCCGGATAAGGCCATTGATTTAGTTGATGAAGCCGCCAGCAAACTCAAGATGGCTCTCGATTCCAAGCCGGAAGAGCTTGATGAAATCGATCGCCGCCTGATACAGCTCAAAATCGAGCGTGAGGCTCTGCGTAAAGAAACCGACGAAGCTTCCAAAGAGCGTTTGCAAAAAATAATGGCCGATATTGCCGATTTGGAAAAACAATCGGCCGAAAAAACCGAAGCTTGGAATGCCCGCAAAAGCAGCTTAAACGAAACTAACGTATTGCGTGAGCGTCTTGACAGCGCTCGTATTCAGATGGAACAAGCTCTGCGCAACGGCGAATTTGAAAAAGCCGGAGAGTTGCAATATAAGGAAATTCCGGAGCTTGAAAAACGCCTGAAAGACATTCGTCAACAAGGCAATATGCAAGCATCGGTTGAAACGGTTACACCGGATATGATTGCCTCGGTTGTTTCCAAATGGACCGGTATTCCGGTGGATAAATTAGTCGGTAGCGAACGCGATAAGCTCTTGAATTTGGAAAAGAATTTAGCTATGCGGGTAGTCGGTCAGGACCACGCATTAAAGGCTGTTTCCGATGCGGTGCGTCGTTCTCGTGCCGGCCTTAAAGATCCTAACCGCCCGATCGGTTCATTCTTGTTTTTAGGCCCGACCGGCGTCGGTAAAACCGAATTGGCAAAAGCTTTGGCCGAATTTTTGTTTGACGAGGAAAATGCCTACATCCGCATTGATATGTCGGAATACATGGAAAAGCACTCGGTAGCCCGCTTAATCGGCGCCCCTCCGGGATATGTCGGTTATGATGAGGGCGGTGTTTTAACCGAGGCGGTGCGTCGCCGTCCGTATCAGGTTATTTTGTTTGACGAGGTGGAAAAGGCTCATCCGGATGTATTCAATCTGCTGTTACAGGTGTTAGATGAAGGACGTTTGACCGACGGCAAAGGTCGTACGGTTGATTTTAAGAACACCTTTATCATCTTGACCTCCAACCTGATAACCGAACCGACACAGGATTATATGACGATTTTGCGACAATATTTCAAGCCGGAATTTTTGAACCGTTTGGATGAGATTATGGTGTTCAATGCGCTGACCAAAGATGATATTCGCCGCATTTTGGATATTCAGATTTCCCGCCTGCAAAAGCGTTTGGAGGAGCGGCACATTCATCTTGAGTTGGATAATAAAGCAAAAGATTGGTTTACCGAAAACGGTTACAGCGCCGAGTTCGGAGCGCGCCCGCTCAAGCGTACGATTGTGCAAGAGCTTGAAAATCCGCTCTCTGTTATGTTACTTGACGGCGAAATCGGTGACGGCGCTACGGTTGCGGTTTCGGTTGATGCCGACAATCATATTACACTTAAATCAAGCGCGGTAAAAACCGATTTCGATTAAGCTCACCGCCATAACAACCAAACCGGCGGAAGCACAAAATCTTCCGCCGTTTTTTTATCAACCGTTACCTTTTAAGTGAAATCCCCTGATACTTACTCGCTTGATTCGGGCGGATTATTATCATAAATACCGTCAAGATTTACGGGGAAACCATTGTAAGTTTATGATACTCTGCTGCCCTGAGTGCCGTTTTTTCCGCCGCTCAACGATTTAAACGCTGTTCCGAACAGTTCTCTGGAAACATGATTCAGAACAAAATGCTTGCTCACCTCCTTAATCAGCATTTTCTTGGCATTATTGGGGATAAAGTCCATAGGTACCAATGTGAGCATCGCCCTTCTGGTAAAACCGACACTCTTATCTTCGCTTAATGTCTTCTTAAAGCCCTTAGCCACATCATTATCGTAAAATGCCACAAACACAGCCGCCTTCTTAAGCCGATCATTACTCAATGACGGAATTTCGGCCATTACCGCCACAAGCTTCATAATATTTTGAACATAGTCTCCGGTTTGAGGCGATTTAGCGGCCACTTCAGATATAATGTTTTCCATAGCCTCTCCTTTTTGCAATTTTTGATTTTTAACATCCGTTTGGCAAACCTGATATAAAAGGTGCAACATTATCCGTAAATTCGGGTATTATTCCCTATTATCCCAATGGCGGTAGATTTCGGCCAAAATTGCGCCGGAAATATTGTGCCACACCGAAAAAATCGCGCCCGGCACGGTTGCCATCGCCAGCGCCGGAAACGCCGTGCCGGCCAAACTTGTGGCCAATCCAGAATTCTGCATACCTATTTCCACCGAAAATGCCTTAATCTTTGCCGGCTCCATTTTCAGAATTTTGCCGAGTGTAAATCCGCATAAA
>JBGUGE010000004.1:0-33381 GCA_045111335.1 Alphaproteobacteria bacterium
AACTCATTCAGACCGGTTCCCGCCTCTTCAACCGCAGATACCACTTCTTTTAAATTATTTTGCAATGCCGAAACATCGGACATCAAATCAATATACGCATCACGGGTTTTACCTAATTCGCGCTCTTTTTTATGAATAACGTGCTCCGAGCGGATATAAGCACAATAGTTATACCCCGACCAGCAAAATATCGCCGCCGTCAGCAATAAAAACCAAACCTGTAACCGATGTGAAATATTAAAAACTTTCGCTCTTCCGGAGCTGCGAAAAATAATTTCCTTATCTGCCAGAAACGGTTTTTTTTCGGTATATTGCACGTTTTGTTTTTTGAATTTGTACTTATGTTTCTTCAAAAAATTCACCCTTTCCAAAATATTCTGCCCCCTGTATATAACAAGATTATGCAAAAATAAAGTTTTTTTTGAAAATTATACTATGATGATGAATATACATACTTATTTATCAATTTTTAAGCTGATAAGACGTTATTTTTTATAGACATTTAAGTATAATGACTTATTTTAAAGCTCATAGAGAGGTAAAAAATGAACATATTGAACAATCCGAAGAAAATCACGTTAAAACACATCACATACATTATTTTGGCAGCACTGGTCATATATGCCGGTCAAAAAATCATCGGCGGCAAAAAAGGCGGCGAAGGATTTAAAACGCAACCGCTCACCGTTGGCAGTATCACCGAAAGTATTACCGCATCCGGCATAATCAACCCGCTGTCCACCGTTTCCATCGGCACTCAGGCTTCAGGCAGAATTGCCGAGATTTATGTTGACTATAACTCCGAAGTAAAAGAAGGCCAATTATTGGCGCTTATTGATCAGGACAATGCCAAAGCCAATGTAGCGCAACGCGAGGCCGCACTCGAAATTGCCAAGGCACAGGTTCAGGTGGTGGAAAACAATATAAAATACTACAAAAAAACCTTAGATAGAATTTCTAAGCTGAATGCCTCAAAATATTCCACCGAAAAAGAGTTGGAAGCCGCCGAGCGTGATTATGACAACGCCGTGGCACAACTGGCTCTCGAAAAAGCACAGGTCAAACAGGCGGAAGCTTCACTGAATTCGGCCGAAACCGAGCTTTCATACACCGAAATCAAATCACCGGTAAACGGAATTGTTATATCCAAGGCGGTAGAAGTCGGACAAACCGTTGCTGCCAGTTTTTCCACGCCGGAATTGTTCTCGGTGGCGGAAGACCTGACCAAAATGCAAATTGAGGCCTCGGTGGTAGAAGCCGATATTGCCAAAGTAAAAGAAGGTCAAAATGTACGTTTCAGCGTCGACAGTTATGCCGATGAATATTTTTACGGCAAAGTGGTACAAGTACGCAACGAAGCGCTTACCACCTCCAACGTGGTATCTTATACGGTCGTGATTGAAATCGATAACAGCGAATTAAAGCTCAAACCTGGTATGACGGCTAATGTGGAAATCATCACTGCCGATGTTAAAGACGCCCTTTTGGCGCCAAATCAGGCCTTACGTTTCTACATGGAAGACGGCGATGCTGCCAAGCGCTATACCGACCGCGGAATTTGGATTATCCGTGACGGTAAGCCGAAACGTATCAGTATCAAAATCGGGGTCAGCGATGATGCCAATACCCAGATAATCACCGACGAACTTAAAGACGGAGATATTATCATCATATCAAAATCCGGCCCCAATCTTAAAAATGCCCAAATGAGAATGAGGATGCCGCGTTAATGAAACCGTTGATTCAACTTAAAAATATCCGTAAAAGCTATCCGCTCGACGGCTTTGACTTGGAAATCTTAAAAGGAATTGATTTAGAGATTAATGCCGGTGAATTTGTGGCAATTATGGGGCCGTCCGGTTCCGGAAAGTCGACTCTGATGAATATTTTAGGTTGTTTGGATACACCAACCTCAGGCAGTTATTTGCTTGACGGAGAAAATGTCGAAAACTTAAGCGCCGACGAATTGGCAACCATTCGCAACCGCAAAATCGGCTTTGTATTTCAGGGATTTAACCTGTTGTCGCGCACCTCGGCCATCGAAAATGTTGAGTTGCCTATGGTTTATGCCGGTATTGCCGATGCCGAACGCCTGAAAAAAGCCAAAGAAGCTCTGGTCAGCGTCGGCTTGGGCGAACGTATGTATCACCAGCCTAACCAACTTTCCGGCGGTCAGCAGCAACGCGTGGCAATTGCCCGTGCCATTGTCAACAATGCGCCGATTATTTTTGCCGATGAGCCGACCGGTAATTTGGATACCAAAATGAGTGTAGAAATTATGCAGCTTTTTTCCAAGCTTAATGCCGATTTTAAGCGCACCATTATTTTGGTTACTCACGAAGAAGACATCGCGCTTTATGCCAAGCGCATCATCAAAATAGTCGATGGTGAAATTCATTCTGACACACTCAACAAAACGAGGAAAAGCAAATGATTGAGTTAAAAACCATTTTCAAAATTGCCGTTCGGGCGATTGAAGCCAATAAAATGCGCTCGGTTTTGACCAGTCTCGGTATTATTATCGGGGTAGCGGCCGTAATTATTTTGCTTTCCATCGGTAACGGCACGCAACAATCAATTCAGGACGAGATGCGCAGTATGGGTACCAACCTGATTATGATTCGCTCCGGTTCTTCCACTTCGGGCGGTGCTCGTATGGGACACGGCTCACAGCCGACCTTAAAAAACGGTGATGCCGACGCCATACAGGAAAAAATTGCAACTATCCGGTTAGCGGTTCCGGTGATGAACGACAGCGGTCAATTGGTCTACGGCAACACCAACTGGGCCACCAGTATTGTCGGCACCGACAACCGCTATTTTGAAATCAAGGAATGGGATTTGGCTTACGGCCGATTTTTCAGCGAAAACGATATCCGTACCGCCAATAAAGTAGTTATTTTGGGGCAAACCGTTGCCAAAGAGTTGTTCGGAGATATTGATCCTTTAGGTAAAACCATCCGCGTCAAAGGATTGCCGTTTGTGGTAATCGGTACGCTTACGGCGCGCGGCCAAAGCGGTCCGGGGCAAAATCAGGACGATATGATTTATATGCCGCTTTCCACCGCTCAAAAGAAAGTTTCCGGCAGTCAATTTCCGGATATGGTCAGCCAGCTGATGTTGCAGGCCGAAACGGCTGAAGACACATACACTTCGCAAGAAGAAATTCGGGCATTGTTGCGCCAGCGACATAACTTGGGGCTCAACAAAGAAGATGACTTCACGATTATGAACTTTACGCAGTTTATGGAAATGATGCAGAGCTCATCGCAAACCATGACGATTTTTCTCGGTTTTATTGCCTCAATTTCGCTGATCGTCGGCGGTATCGGCATTATGAACATTATGCTGGTATCGGTAACCGAGCGCACGCGTGAAATCGGTATTCGCATGGCCATCGGCGCCAAAAGTTGGGATATCCGGTTGCAATTTTTGATGGAAGCGCTGATTTTATCGCTGATCGGCGGCCTTATCGGCGTTGTATGCGGCATTTTAGGAGTTTACATTTTGCCGAAAATTACCTCAATCACGGCGGTATTATCCACTTTTTATGTGTTATTACCGTTCGGATTTTCCGGTATTGTCGGCCTGATTTTCGGGTTCTTTCCGGCCTATAAAGCCTCGCTGTTAAACCCGATAAACGCCCTGCGTTATGAATAAAAACTACTTACCCTGAGGTTTGGACCACGGTTTACCCTGAAGAAGAAAATCCGGAAGTTTTTCCAACGAGGAAGCTCCCGCGGCCTTAGCATGACCGCCGCCGCCGAACACTGCCGCAATTTTAGAAACATCGACGTTATTCTTATAGGTATAAAAAGTCAAATTCCAGCGGTTTTTCTTGTTCATAAAAAAGTTAACCATAAAGTCAAAATCACGATTATTTTCAAGCGAATCAAAAAATTCCGATTGCCCCTGCGCCATGTTGGAACAAATACATTTCAAACCTTCGTATTCGCTTTCAAAAGCCATACCGCGCACCAAACGATAATTGCGATGACGCACCCACGACAGAATGGCATTCCCCTTTTCTACCATTTCAGGAATATTAACCTCGCTGTTAATCAGCTGAGTCCAAATTTTATCGGTCGGACGGTTTACTCCGAATGTTTGCACCGCATACTCAAACGGACGAACCCGACGGTCACGCAAATCATAAATATCATTCAGACCGAGCAAGCGCAAACCTTCCGGCAACGGCTTATCCGGATAAAAATACTGCCATGTCAACACCAACGCCGCCGTACCAACCTCGCGTTTACCTTTAATCGGCTCGTATGCGCCGCTGCTCATCAATTCATCATATTCCGTAATTACCGATACATGATGATCAATCCAGGTCAAATCAAGTTTTTTATTCAGCTCCAACATATATTTAACCGGCAGGGCTATATCGCAAATAACCACTTTATCATGTTTTTCGATTTCCTCATAAGGAATTTCCATATCGTGATTTAAGCCCATGAGTTCCGTTTCCGGAAACTTAGACCTTACGATGGCCGCCGAACCTTTACCGTCATGATCGGCAATATGATAAATACAAAGCATATTTTTCTCCTTACAATTCTATCGTCAAGCCGTCGTATGCCGGCACAACATTTTCCGGCGTCAGACGCATTACCTCATCATAATCGCACTCCGGTCCCATATGGGTCAAATAAACTCTGTGCGGCTTAATTTGACGAATATAATCCATATCAATTTCCATACCGGCATGATACAAAGCCGCATCTATTGTCGTCAAGGGCATAATTAAAACATTAACATCAATTTTTTGCAGATATGCCATAGTTTGCGGCGGAATACTCTTATAATCCGGAATCAACACTACTTCACCATTGTTTAAGGAATATCCGGTTGTCGGCACCGGATGTCCGGAAAACAACAGCGGCATAATTTCAATGTTTCCGATTTGCCACGACTTACCGTATTCAATAATATTCGATACAAGTTGCGGCCGTTGTGTTTCTTCGGTAACCCGAACATCGGTAAACACATAACTGAAACGCTGTCTTATTTCGGCAATATGCATATCCGCACCGTAAACATCAAGTATCCGATGCTTATTATAGGTCAAAGCTCGTAAATCATCAATACCCACCGTATGATCGGCGTGTGCATGCGTATATAACACACCGTCAAGCTCCTGAATATTGTTATCAAGCAACTGGGTACGCAAGTCGGCCGATGTATCGATTAACAGCCGAGTTCCCATTATTTCAACATACACTCCCGAACGCCCGCGCCGGTTTTTGGGATTATGCGGATTGCACGCTCCCCAACCACCGGTAATACACGGGACCCCCGGGGCGGCACCGCTACCCAATATAATCACTTTATTTGTCATCTTTTACCTTATCGAACAAGTTTAAAAAATTTGTTGTAGTCAGAGCTGCCAGATCTTCAAGGCTCATTTCCTTAATTTCAGCCAGAACCTGCGCCGTATGTACCACATAGGCCGGTTCGTTACGTTTGCCGCGATACGGTGTCGGTGCCAAAAACGGCGCATCGGTTTCTATCAGCAACCGTTCGGCAGGAACAGCGGCAAAAATCCGCCGCAACTCATCGCTTTTTTTAAATGTAATGATTCCCGAGGCCGAAATATAAAATCCGATATCCAAGGCCGCACGACACAATTTTTCGCCGGAAGAAAAACAGTGTAACTCCCCGCGAAACGGCCGCTTTTTATAATTTTCGGTCAACAATCTGATCATTTCATCATCGGCATCGCGACTATGCACAATCAGCGGTAATCCGCTTTCTTGCGCCGCCTCGATGTGGGTTTGGAACACTTTTAATTGTTGTGCTTTTATATCGGCATTATAATAAAAATCCAAACCGCATTCGCCAACCCCGACCACATACGGCGACTTAGTCTGCTCTATAATAACCTCTGCCGAAAAGTCATCATATTTATCAGCCAATTCCGGGTGCAATCCCGAGGTGGTGTAAATATGCTTATGCCGAGCGCAAAAAGCAACTATTTCCGGAGTTTTGGCTACATCGTCACTAACATCCAGAATATAGTCAACCATAAGCGCACGAGCCCTCTCGACAACGGCCTCACGATCCGTCGCAAATTCCTCGGAATTGATATGACAGTGGCTATCCGCAAACATTTTTATAACACCTTGCATATATCACTCAACAACGTCAGCAACATAAATCGCTTATCCATATTCACACCGGCACAATCGGCAAAACCGCGGCGCGTTCTCTGCCAACATTGATACAGCGCTTCCACATCTTTACATTCAGCGGTATGTTCCCTGATAAACTTCAAAATCAGCCCCTGAAGAATATCGAATTTTTCATTATCCTTAGCAATTTCCGAGGTGAAATCAAGCAATTTGGTCATGGAATAGCGACTTCCGGCACATAAGATCGCGCTCATATCTTCATAAATTCCCACCGCATCCGTATCCGCATACAAAATTGCCTTACCGATACTGCCGTCGCTCATCTGAGCCAATTTTTTAACCATCGCCGCATTCAATTCCGGACGATAGCGCCGCAGCAAACTCGCAACCGTAACTTCATCGAGCGCACGTATCGGCAGACGGGTACAACGCGAGCGAATAGTCGGCAACAACTCGCCGGTATTATGGCTGATAAGAAATAAAATCGTCCGCGCCGGCGGCTCTTCCAAAATTTTCAACAACGCATTAGCGGCATTCTGATTCATATCGTCGGCGCTGTCAATAATCACTATCCTCCAACCGTCATTAAACGAAGTTTTAGAAAGGAACTCGGTTATCTTACGTACATCGTCCACCCGAATAAAAGCCGAACGCTTCAAGCTCGCCAACTCCGCCTCGTTCATCGCTTCGCCGTGCTTTATGGCGCTGATGATTTTTTTGCGATCGGTGTCGGTATAATCGCGCTCAATAACCAGCAAATCCGGATGTGAACCGTTGGCAACCTGTTGGAATACCGAAGAATTTTCGGCAACATTCAGTGACGTATATTCGCTTTTCTTTTTATCATCGGCCGCCAATAAAAAACGCGCAATCCGATACGCCAAAGTGGCCTTTCCCACCCCTTGCGGACCGCTTAAAATAAACGCATGGTGCAACGCATCCGTCTGATAAGCACGCAAGAAAAAACTTTGAGCTTCGTCCTGCCCGACCAGATAGTTGTTATTACGCGGCGTTATGTTTTGCGTATCATTCATCAAATTCCGAATCTTTCCGTTACAATCCGCACAATCTGCTTTTGCACTTCCTCAACCGAAGCATCGGCATTGACCACCGCACAACGCTCCGGCTCACGAGCGGCAATTTCCAAAAAGCCGCGACGTAAATTATGATGAAATTCCATCTGCCGACTTTCAAAACGCAATTCTTTAACCGCCATAGTTTCTGCCTTGGCAAACGAGCGGCGCATGCCTATTTCCGGATCAATATCGAGAATAATGGTCAAATCCGGCTTAAAGTCTCCGGCCACAATTCTATACAATCCCTGAAGTGTCGAAAACTCAACCCGTTTGTCGTAGCCGTAATATTGATAGGCTTCGGTTGAATCCGCATAACGATCGGAAATCACCCATTTTTCTGCTTTTAGTGCCGGCCACACCACCTTGTTTAAGTGATTTCGACGGTCGGCATAATACAGCAAACATTCGCTCACGGCATCAAACTTATCCTTATCTCCGGTAACCAGCATTTCACGCAGAATCTGGCCTTCCGGCGTTCCTCCCGGCTCTTTGGTCAATACCGTTTCAATGCCCTTGGTTTGCAAAAACTCTGCCAAAAGCTTGGTCTGTGTTGATTTGCCGCAACCGTCACCGCCTTCAAACGTTATAAAACGACCGGACATTTACTTGGCTCCGAACAAAAAGTATTTGGTATTAGCCCAAAATCTTCCCCATAAACCGATTTTCTGAACATCTTGAGCTGCCACCAACGGCACTTCCAGCGCGTTTTGCCCCTCGGTTTCGATTTTCAAAACGCCCAATTTATCGCCGGCTTTAATCGGAGCTTTTATCGGCTCATCAAATTCCGCCGTGGCTTTTATATTGTCCTTCTGACTGCCGTGAATGGTTTTAACCACATCATCTTCCACCGTCAAATCAACAGACTTATCTTTACCGTACCATACTTTAGCCGTTGCTACCGTTTGTCCTTTATCAAACAGATGATAGTTTTGAAACTCGCGGAAACCCCAGCTCATCAGGCGCTCACTTTCTTCCGAACGCTCTTTATTGCTACTCATGCCGCTCATCACTTCAATCAATCGCCGATCCCCCTTAACCGCTGATGCCGCCAAACAAAAACCGGCTTCTTCCGTATGACCTGTTTTCAAACCGTCAGCTCCGTCCATGGTATATAACAACGGGTTGCGGTTACCCTGTTTGATGTTGTTATAAACAAACTCTTTTTCTTTGAAATAATGGTATAAATCCGGAAATTCTTTAATGATATGGCGCGATAAAATTGCCAAATCTTCCATAGACATTTTCTGATCCGGATGCGGTAACCCCGTAGAGTTGGCAAAGCTGCTGTTCTTAAGTCCGAGTTCCTGAGCCGTTTTATTCATCAAATCGGCAAAATCTTCTTCCGAACCGGAGATATTTTCCGCTACCACAATACAAGCATCGTTGCCGGATTGAATCACAATACCCTTAATAATGTTTTCTACACTCACATTATCGCCGATGGATAAGAACATGGTAGAACCTCCGGTGGCGGCACCTCCCTTGCGCCATGCATTTTCGCTGACCGAAAAAGAATCATCAAGCTTAATGCTGCCGTCTTTGATTTTGTTCATCAAAATATAAATCGTCATCAACTTGCTCATTGATGCCGGCGGCACTGCCTCGGTAATATTCTTTTCAAACAAATATTCACCGGTATCATAGTCCATCAAAATTGCATTGCGCGCCGCCGTTTCGTATGCTCCGGCCTCAAAACCGCAAACCAAAAACAATGCTGTCAATCCCAAACCGTATTTATTCAATTTCATAATTGCTCCTATTTTTGTTCGATAATTGTGTCATTAAAGCCATAATACTTAATCTTAGCCTGCGCTACCTGCGCCTCTTCTTTGCGGCTGTACGGTCCCATCGATACGCGATAGAACTTTTTGCCGTCTTTTTCAATCGGCACAATGTGGCTGCTGCCGTATTCCTTTAAGCGTACCAATTGCTGATGCGCCGTAGAGTAACTGCTGTACGAGCCCGTATGAATGTAGTAATACCCTTTCATATATTGATAGGTATTCGATTGTACCGCTTTAGTACCTTTCTTTTCCGGATTTTCTGCGGCCGCACCGTAGATCCCCTTATTTTCACTGACTTTCGCGTCGGCCGGATTCATTACACCGATGGAGCCGGTTTTAACTTCTCCGGTTGCCGAAGCGGCACTGCCGTACACTACCGGTTCTGCTGTTTTCCCGGTCGGGGTATAAGTTCCGGTTGCCACCTTTTTACCGCCGGATTCGGCATAAATGGCGGCTTCATCTGCTTTTTGCACTTCTGCCGAAATCTTGCGCCGTTCTTCCGACGATTCATAAAGTGAAGGCGCCGGTGCCTGAACAATATCCTCGGCCGTGGTACTGACTTTTCCGGTCAGCATGGCTTCCTTAAGTTCTTTACTTTCTTTAGCCATAATCTCCACCCGCACCCGAGTTGTTCCTTGTCCCATATATCCCAAAAGCTGTGCTCCGCGTTTGGATAAATCGATAATACGATCTTTCACATACGGTCCGCGGTCATTTACCCTCAACACCACCGAGCGACCGTTTTGCAGATTAGTCACCCGCACAATACTCGGCAACGGCAGAGTGCGATGCGCTGCCGTCAGTGTGTTCATATTATAGCGCTCACCATTGGCCGTACGCTTGCCGTTGAAATCTTCGCCGTACCACGATGCCATACCTTCTTCGACGTAATTATAATCCTCTTTCGGATAATACCAACGGCCGGCCACCTTATACGGATTGCCCACTTTGTAAATGCCGCCGTAATCTTTGATGATGCGCGCCTGTGCCTCCGGCGACATTCCGGATAACTCCGGTGTTCCGGTCGTACAGGAAGCAAGCATCAATATGCTGCCGCAGATAAATAAAAGATATTGTAATGTATGCGCTTTTTTCATTTCGATTAACTTATACTCTCTTTAGCCAAACTATACGTATTCCCCTTATTCTTCAAGCATAATTATTATTTATCCTGTTATTTTTGCGTCCTTTTTGCCGGCACCGGTACTTTAAATCCCTGCCCCGAATTATAGCTTTGAATCTTACTCAGCAACCGATAATCCGGATATCCGTCCTCAGGCAAACGCGCTTTGTGCTGCAAAAATCTGACACATTCACGAGTTTGCGGACCCAATCTGCCGTCTTCTTTGATTTTTTTACCGCTGATTTTATTGTAAAACTTCTGAATCTGCAAAATTTCGTCGCTGTTCATCGTATATTGCTGTGCGGCGGTAAGCGGGGTCCATTTTTTATCCGCATCGGCAATATAATCAGCCAAAGTCACAACCGCAATCGCATAATTATCGGAGCGGTTCCAAATCATTACCCGATTAAAGTTGGAAAACACCAAATATGCCGGCCCCTTACGCCCGTCCGGCAGAATAATTGCCCCTTTCATATCGTTGTCATACGGCAGTTTATGACCGGCATAAGTCAACACTCCCAATTTTTTCCATTCACTGATTTTTTTGGTATTCTTACGCCCGACTTCTTTTAAGTCAAAATCCCACGGCAGCTGAATGCGTATACCCCATGGTTCGTCGTGCTTCCACCCTAATTTGGTTAAATAATTTTCAGCTGAAGCCACGGCATCGGGAAAAGAATTCCAAATATCCGGAATATCATCACCGTCATAATCAACCGCGTAATTGTTATAAGTTGACGGCATAAACTGAAAATGTCCCATGGCACCGGCCCACGAACCGCGCATTTTATCTTCGCTTAAATTGGTTTTATCCATTATTTTCAATACGTTATACAGTTCAGATTTGAAAAATTCCGCACGGCGATTTTTATAACTTAAATTAGTCAGGCTGTCGATGAGATTATGTTTACCCTTGTTTTGCCCGAAATTGGTTTCCACTCCCCAAAATGCCACTATATAATTCAGCGGAACATTATATTTTTTCTCCATATCGGCATATTTATCTTTAATATCCCGATAGTGCTTGCGCCCCTCATTTACCCGCTGCTGATTCACCAAACGATTGACATAGGTACAGGTTGTCATCACAAACTCGGCCTGATGTTTATCCTGCTTAACCACATCGGGTGCCTTATGATAATAGTTTTTGCCTTTATAAGCCTTATCCAAAGTTTTTTGAGAAATCCCCTTTGCCGCCATTTCTTTCTGCAATTTATTGATAAAGTCGGTCCATTCCGCCGGAGGTTGATCCTGATTTTCCGGTGCGGCCGCACAAGCCGGTGTGTTTATTACCGCCAACAGTAAAACAAACGTACAAAATATGTGGTAAAAAGTTTTCTTCATAAGCGCCTCTTTATATCTGACAGGTCATTTTAGGGCAAATAAATTTTAAATCTATCAAAACCATACAATTATCCCCTGTTATATTGCAAACAGGAGATGATTTGATTGTTGTTCGGGTTAGCGATTTATACCGGAAGAATCACTTTCAAATTTTATCATCGGAGCACTTGTCAGCGTATCAACCGACTTTTGCAGCGTATCGACCTTCAGACTGTCAGCTTCAACAACATTATTTTGAGGCTCATTTTCTGCCTTTTCCGCATGATTTACCTTAGCCGGATGCACCTGACTGCGTGAGACTTTGACATTTAATTCACCGACAAAATCATCAATTCTGGCATCGCTGACAATCACCACTTTTGAGTTTTCAACAAACAGACCGCAGCCGCCGAAATCAGTCAAAACGGCATTGTTGCGATCAATCCGCACAAAACAGGTTTTAGGATTTTTATTCAAACAAACTTCCTGAATTGTGGATTTTGAAACATCCGGACTATATTGTGTATTCGGCAGACCGTAAGTCAAAATCCAGCGATCTTTCAGACGATTACCGTCCTTATCATAAACCGGAATCTGAACGTGCCGTAACGAAACATTAACCCCGTATTTATCTACGGTATCAACCGGATTCGGGCTCAACAGTCCCATACCGTCGTCTCCGCTGTTCGTCCATTTGCCGGCTTTTCCGCACCCTGCCGGCAACATCATTAAGGCCGCCAACATAAACGGTCCGAAAGCTTGCTTAAAATGTTTTTCCTTAAAAGTCATATCTGCCTCTGTTCTTATTGTCTAAAATATAACACGTCGAGTATTTTTTGTCAATATTATTTTCAAAAATATTGTATAAACTTGCAAAAACGATTGCATCCCTGTTCATTATGCTTAATATACGATAAGAACAAAGGAAAACACTATGCTTAATATTTTATGGACCGCATTTTTTATCATCAGCTTTCTGGCCGCCGCCTTTCAGAGCTTTTGGCTCGGCAATACCGCCATTTTCAGCGAAATGGCCAATCAACTCTTTACCACGGCAACCAGCGCATTTCAGTTAGCACTCAACTTAACCGGTATGCTCTGCCTGTGGCTCGGATTATTAAAAATCGCCGAAAAATCCGGCTTAACCGAACTGCTGGCCAAGGCTTTGCGTCCGTTGTTTAAGGTTATTATGCCGCAAATTCCGAGCAACAGCCCCGCCATCGGTTCGATTGTTATGAATATGGCCGCCAACATTTTGGGACTGGATAATGCCGCCACACCGATGGGGCTTAAGGCAATGGAACAGTTGCAGAAGGATAATCCCAAAAAAGACGAAGCTTCCGATGCCCAAATTATGTTTATCGTAATCAATGCCTCGGCGATTACGGTGTTGCCGATTTCTATTTTGATGTATCGGCACCTTCAGGGGGCAACCAATCCGAGTGCGGTATTTATTCCGATTTTGCTTGCCACCTCATGCTCCACCATTGCCGGCTTTTTGGCGGTGGCATTCGCGCAAAAACTCAAGATTTTTAACCGCACGGTTTTAGCTTATCTGTTGGGATTGGCAGCGTTGGTCGGCGGATTATGTGCTCTGTTTTATCATCTTTCGCCGGAGGCACGTTTGCAATATTCGGAAACTTGTGGTAATGCTTTAATTTTATTCTTTATCTTCTTGTTTTTACTTGCTGGTTCTATAAAAAGACTCAACCTTTATGAGACCTTTATTGCGGGTGCCAAAGAAGGTTTTAACATCGCCGTACAAATTATTCCGTATTTGGTAGCGATGCTGACGGCGATTGCGGTTCTGCGGGCTTCCGGAGTTTTGGACGGTATTGTGTGGTGTTTTGCTCAATTTTTTGAGTTTATCGGTGTTGACACCGGTTTTATTCCGGCTCTGCCGACGGCGCTGATGAAGCCGCTTTCCGGCAACGGGGCGCGCGCCATGATGTTGGAGACTATGAACAACTACGGCGCAGACAGTTTTCCGGCGTTTGTATCTTCGGTCATGCAAGGTTCTACCGAAACCACGTTGTATGTGATTGCGCTTTATTTCGGTGCGGTTAAAATTGCTAAAACCCGTCACGCCTTGCCATGCGCTCTGTTTGCCGATTTTATCGGTATTACGGCGGCGATTGTGTTTTCGTATTTGTTTTATGAGGGCTGAAAATGAAAGTTTTGGTGCAAAAAGTATTATCGGCCTCGGTCACGGTGGAAAATAAAGTTGTTGCGCAAATCGGCGACGGTTTTCTGTTGTTTGTGGGGGTGGAAAAAGACGACACTGCCGCTCAAGCCGACTATCTTGCTAAAAAAGTGGCCAATTTCCGTATTTTTACCGATGAAAACGACAAGATGAATTTATCCCTGCAAGATGTCGGTGGCACAGTTCTGGCAGTATCGCAATTTACATTAGCAGCCGATTTGAGCCGCGGTAACCGTCCGGGGTTTGATACCGCCGCCGCACCAGAAGCGGCCGAGCCGCTGTATGAGTATTTTGTTGAGCAATTACGGCAATATAATATCCCCGTACAAACCGGTATTTTTCAGGCGGATATGAAGGTAGCGCTCATCAACGACGGCCCTTGCACCTTTATTTTGCAAAAATAAATACCGCCTGCAATTTCGAATATTAGCGACTGTTTGATTTGTTGTGCGCCATTTGCGCCAGTGCCGGATTATCGGCCGCGCGGTTATCGGTTGACGCAACCTCGTTTTGTTGCGGCGTTGTATGTTCAGCCACATAAGCATCGAGCAACGCCTCTTCTTCCGCCGTGCGAACCCCGTCGGCATCAAATTTTTTAGCCATATCCAAATAATTCATGATATTTTGATAGTATTGTTCCGCATTTTCGGCACTTGACCTGATGAGCGCCTTTAAACGGAGTGTAGACGCATTTTCAGGATTTCCCGCTTGTTGCTCACCGATATTGGCATAATAATGACTTTGCGTATCAGAATCCTTTTGCGGAGCCATATGCTCTTTCATATATGCGTTAAGTAAAGCATTCTCTTCATCGGTACGGTACCCGTCGGCATCAACCTTTTTCACCAAATCCAAATAAGCCATCAGATTCTTGGAGTATTGCTCGGCATTATCGGCATTCTGCTTCATCATCGCTTTTAAATTCGGGTTAACCGCAAGAACCTGTCTGTCCTGACCCTTTTGCCCTTTATCTGATTCCAATGTTCTGTCAAGCTGGTGTTTTAAACTGTCGTTCAATTCAAAGTCCGGATTAACATATTGCCGGACATCGCCCAAACCTTCAATATGCTCAAACATAGCAGCGACCCGCTCATGATAGCGATCAAGGGCTTCTTGCCCGTCCAAGGCAAACAAAACATCACTGCGACTGTTTCTTAAGGCCTGTTCCGAATAATCGGTGCCGGGTTTATTATTTGTTTCCAACCACTTTGTATAAACATAAGCGGCCACATAGCCTTCGGGATTTTCCATTTGCGGGTTTTGTTGTAGTTTTTCTTTAACCTCAGTCATATCTATTCCCATATTATCGAAATACTCAAAAGTGCCGTTAGCCCTATACATATCGAGAGCCAACCCGGCTTCCGACATATTGGCACTGATTTCATCAAGCATATCAATTTTGGCTCGATATTGTAAAGGCAAGTCATTTTGTATGGTGCCAAAATTACGAGCGTTGTAGGAATGTTGCAGTTCGTGTGTCGTTATCAATGATATTTTAGCAAAGGCATTAAATTTACCTTCCTTTACCATATCATCATAAACTTTTGCAAAAACACCCGCTTTTTCCCGATTTTCTTCACTCAATCCGGCAACATGTATCTTGATAGTTCCGTTTTTCAAACTATAGTTGCCGTGCAGACCGCCGTATACGGTATTGCCGGTAAACGCTTTTTCTGACATAAGCGCCTCATAAAAATCATCGGTTACAAATTCTACCGGTGTATTATTCTGCTTTTGGCGCACCGAACCGTATTTTTCGATATTTTCTGCAAGAACATGGTCATTATATTCCTGGTAGTCATAATTATATGCCGCCAGTGGTCTTTCATGGGTCATTTTAGTGGAAAGTTCGAGATTATCGTCAGTCCTTCTTTCCCAACTGTATATGTCTTCATCGGTATTGATATCGTAATATCTGTAATACTCCTGCTTAATATAAAATTTGCCGACAACTTTATCATAATAAATATTGAAACCGAATTCGTTCAGAAATCTGTTGTCGCTGAAACTGCGTTCCCCCGCAACTGCTTGCTCATCATTTTCTGCTGATGGGTCGATATTTGCATCCGCCTTTTCTTCTTCGTTACTCATAACGGGGCTCCTGTTCATTATGGTTTGATTGTATCTGTTTATCTGATATTTGTCAAGCATGTTACGGTTTCCATGCATTCTCAAGACAATATTTTAAAAAATTACTTGACAATTTATACAAAAAAAGTACAATAAAACCAGTTTTATCAATTATTTTTTCATCAAAATTTTTCTGCTTATGATTTTAAACTATGTTACATGTTCCGGAACCAATGAGTTTACGGACATTAGGGAGCTTGTCGCTTTAATGCAGGAATTTCCTTTAGGAGAGATTGCCGTGCAGGTTTCGGAAAAACAATCTCCGGCCGGCGGTGCGCGAATTGAATGGGTACGTGAGTTGGCGTCTTATCTGAAGGACAACAACATCGCCATCAACGCCGCGCTCCACATCAATCGCACTTGGGTAGAGCAACTGTGCAAGGGTATTATCGTACCCGAATTGCAGGATTTGATCGAGCTTCGCGACATCTATGATTTGCCGCTGTTCAAGCGTTTGCAACTCAATTTCAAGTTGGGACGCGACGACGTGCATGAGGATTGTGACGAAACGCTCGTTATGCTGCAGAAGCGTATCAAGCGCCGTTTCATTCTCTCTTGCAACCAGAGCAACGAGAGGCTGATCAAGATGCTGTATCTGGAAGGATTGCGTTTCGACGTGTTGTACGATTCGTCGTTTGGAGCCGGAATTGCTCCGGAATCACGCCGCAATCCCCTGTTTACCGACGTGTTACAGGGATATGCCGGCGGCATCACCCCCGCCAACGTATGCGCCGAACTCGAAAAAATCGAGAAAGCGGTACTTACCTCTCCGGCCATCGGTAACGTATACATCGACGCTCAGAAGGGCTTAGAGGATGAGAACACTCATCTTTCGCTCGACAAGTGTCGTGAGTACCTGGCTAACGCCACCGAATGGGATAAGAAAAACCGTTATTACAACGGTGTATAAAAAAAGTTGAACCAAAATTTCGAACTATGGAATTTTTTGCTTCTGCTTATTTTCTGGGCATCCTGTTTTTGTCCGGTTCCTGTATCTTCTTTCTGGTAGTTTTTTTCCACAGCTGGTATGGATATCGTCCGCGCCGCTTCTGGACCTCACGCCTGACCTACGAAGACGCAGACACCCAAAGCATGGTACGATTTGCTTGGGCAACGGCATGGATTTTTGCCATTATCGGCTCATTCATCGTCGCTTTCAACCATCCGAAGGTCCCCCATGCACCGTACGACATTCTTTTGCAAACGGCCTGGGAAATGTTCCTGATCTGGTTAGTGGCTAAAGTAATTGTTGCCGCCTGCATTTTCCTGCAGCGTATCTGGTTTGTGCTGCTAAGAGTAAAAAACTGGATATTCAACGGCAAACCGCTGTTTCCGAAGTGCGAGAAACTGCATCCGCTGAAGCGCTGACTTAAAACTAAACCGCCAAATCGAAAGATTGGCGGTTTAGTTTTTTACTGTATGCGCTTTGCTTATGCCGTAATTGACCACAAACCGTGCAAATTACAATACTCATAAACCTTCAACGGTTTATCTTCGGCCGCAATATAAAAATCGGCCGCCGGCGCTTCATTCGGCTGCAAATACTTGATTTGCACGCCGTTTGTCGTTTCCAACGCAATCCATTGAATATAATGCGCCTCAATCATCGGATGGTCAACACTGCCGATATTGACATGAATTTTATTGCCTTCGCGGCTCCACACCGGGACATGCTTTTCGGTGGCGGCATCAACCGTATTCTCGGTCAGTTGCTCCATATTTTCACCGCAGCAAATCATCGGTACTCCCGATTTATGCATCATCAGCACCAAATTGCCGCAGTGTTTACATCTGTAAAATTCCATTACTGTTCTCCTTTATTGTTGTCAGATTGACGATTTTTAGCACAATAGTTATTCTGCTGCAAATAATACATCAAAGCAATATCGGCATCGCGCACTTCTTT
Source organism: Alphaproteobacteria bacterium (assembly GCA_045111335.1). Classification (GTDB taxonomy): domain Bacteria; phylum Pseudomonadota; class Alphaproteobacteria; order RF32; family CAG-239; genus RUG410. Next base: position 17,683 of record JBGUGE010000004.1, read on the forward strand.
CGGACGCTCCGCCTTAGCATCTTCCGGTTCTTTATTGGCAGCGATAATATCCTCAAAATAAGGCATCAGTTCATCAATCGTTTCCTGTGGCAAACGGCAGGTATAACCGTAGTCCTCTACCGCATTTTCCAAATCCAAATTCAATTCGTTCTGCAAATAAATAAAACAGGTATTATTTTTATATTCGGCGCTCAAACCGCGGGTAACAATCGCATCCGGAAGAGTTTCTTCTTCCTCTGCTCCATCCCAATATTTTTCTTGCTGAGCACAGCTGTTTAAGGCATAAATCAAACCGTTATAAACATACTGCGGCAAATATTTGTAACGCGTTATATCCTTGTTTTTAAGCAAAACCTCCAAATCATCAAAACTGTGAATACTGTTCAGCAGCGTGGTCGGAACATTGAGCTCATAATGACCGTATTTTAGGCGGCATTTATCCTTGCGCAGACCGACTATTTCCAGAGTAATATCCTCGCGTTGCAACTTATTTTTGCGACATTCCAAAAGAGATGCCATAAATTCCGGTGCAAACACATCCAGCTGAATTTCTACCTCCGGTACCGCCAATAATGTTGCCGTTCCTGCCGTGGTTTGAACATCGGAATCTTGTGCCAATTGTGCGGCAATTGAGGCATCAAGCTCATCTGCTCCGTCTGATGGTTGCCCCGCAACATCGCCGATTTCCGAAGCTTCAGCCGGTATTTCAGCTATCTCAGGTTTTGCTCCTCCATCTTGGGTAGCGATTGCCGACGGTGCCGCAACTTCCTTTGGCAGAACCACATCTTCCGGTGCTACCACCTGTTCCGGTGCCGCCGCATCTGCCGCCTCCGGTGATGCCATCTCGACCGTCGGGCTTTGTTCTTGTGCCTGTGCCGAAAACGCCGTCGTAAAAACGCAAACCGTACTCAATACCAATAACTTCAAATACAATCGCCGCATACCATCCTCCTCAGATTTATAATCACGGCAACAGTATAACGGAAGTTATCCGAAAATAAAACCTCTTTTATCATTTTATACATAAAAAGAAAGGAGCAGTTAATAAAACGCCCCTTTCCTCTCGCCGATTTTGTCGGTTATAATGCCCTAAAATAATATATGACATTAAAAACGCGCACAAAACCGACCTGACACGCAGCATATCCGGTAAAATAATTATGACAATTATTTAATCTGTTACGATGCCTATGTGCCGGCTCTTTTTGAATGTTTAGAGTTTAATTGCTTAAAAACATCACATTACATCAAGAACACCGAAAATATAACCGGCAAAAACGCCGTTTCAAGCAGTTGCAACCTAAAGCATATATTTTACTTGCAACATTTTAACCGATGTGATATATTTTTTGTCATTGAGGAAAATAAAATGTCGGTTGCTTACAAAGAAACAATCAAAAAAGAAAGATGGGGATATAAGGAATTGGTGCGCCATTATGAAAACGGCGACATTGAGGAGCTTTGCACCCAATTTGACCAATTACGGCAATGCGATAAAGTTCTCAACCGCACCGTCAAACATCCCGACGGCTCTGAAGAAGGCTATGATCAGTGGGACAATTTGGAACATCAGATTTTGAGTGACGGCACAACGCTCGGCTATAATAAAGGCATTTTGCATACCAAATATTTTCCCGACGGCTCAGTGCAGAATTTTCATGACAACGGTCAGGTGTCGACATATAAAAATGCTGACCGTACCTTGTTTATTCATTATGATAAAGAAGGAAATATCACCTTAAAAGCAGATTATCAGCAAAAACATTTTATTGTTTATGCTTCACCGGATGAAATCAAATACGAATTTTCACCGCAAAAAACTTATATCAACCTTAAACACGTCAAACTTTTCAAACTCGGTATAAAAGACCGCAACAAGGAAAATCATTGGGTTGAAGATACCACCCTTAGTCCGCATAAAAAGACCGTTATTTTCTTTGGCGGTGATGCCACTTGGGGGCCGAAAGAAGCAAACGGCTATCTGGACTCGGTGATTGATATTTTCGGCATATCGGAGGAACAACTCCGAGATATTCAGTTGGTTTCCGGATATCGGCAAAAATGTCGGGATATTATCGCCAATTATACCAACGAAACCGGTGTTGATTTTGATTATGACGGATTTCAGCACCAGGTTTACAAACAAGAAATTTTATTGAAACTTATGCCGTTTATGGCGCAAAATTACAACGGTGCGTGGGAGCGTATTTTGCCGCAACAATTATGTTCCAATTTCCGTAATATTATGCTGATGAGCCATTGCTACGGTGCAAAAGATATCTGTATAATGGCCGATGTTCTCAAGCAAACAATGACCAAACTCGGTTATAGTCGGGAAATTCAGAAAAAGGCGTTGCAGCAAGTTGTTTGCATAACCAACAATACTCAGCGGGAATTTAACGATAATACCGGATTTACCGTTTATCACCGTTATTCGGTCTCCGACGGGCAAGGTCGCAAACAATATGACAAACAGTATTCTGCCGATTATCCGATATTTTTGGAAAGCTATGCGCCGTTTCATAACCGGAAAAAATCTTTAGCGGCTTTTGTATCCGTAAATAAAAACGAGCTGTTGATGGTGTTTAACCGGGTTATAAGCCGCAATTTTACCGAAGATGAGCATAATTGTGCCTTTTGGACGATTGATAAAAAAATGTTGACTGCCGTCGGCAAAATGCAAGCCGACCTGATCAGATCTCTGGGGCAATATTGGCTGAATAATCACGCGGAAATTAAAAATGCCGTCGAATTCTTAAAACAAAGCGTACAAAGCATCAAACTGCGCCAAAAAACATCGGCGGCGCTTATAGCCGGTAACCGCTTGCGCAGGCTGAAAATTAACCCGCTGCATAATCCGGCAATTATCGAGACGGCTTATCTGAAATATAAGCACACCGGTTTACCGCCGGAAGAGCATGGAGCTTGGAAATTACTCTCCGAAGAGGCAAAATCCGATAAACCGACGCAAGAACCTTCAGGGTTGTTTGTTGAGTTAAGCAAAATATTATCGCGCTAATCCCGCTTATATTCTTCTTTAAGCTTTGACCATATATTGGTGCTGACAAATATTTTTTCGACCTCGGAGATTTTATCCTGACGCAACACACCGTCGAGATGATATCCGGCTCGCTTGGCCACATTGGCCGAACGAATATTACGCGTATCATTAGTGATAACAATGCGATTGAAGTCCTGCTTAAATACCTCTTTTTCCAGCAAAGCGACCGCCTCATGCATATAGCCGTTACCGACTTCCGAGGAGCGTAACCAATAACCGATTTCGCCGCATTTCCACTCACGATCAATCTTCATAAAATCGACCGTACCCAAAAGTTTACCGTCGGCCTTTTTCCTTATTACATAAGCATAACCCTCGTCGTCCTGCCAATGCTTATCGCACCAATTGAGCAAATAACCGTATTCGTCTTCCGGTGCGGTATTTTTTTCAGCCCACGACAGCCACGGCAACAAATCGTCGCGTGATTCATCGACCAATTCCAGTAATTCGGTTGCCAGAGCAAATGTCGGCACTGCACGCTCCAACACAATTCTCTCGCCGTCTATTTTTTCGGGAAAACTCATGATAAACTCCTTTTAATCTCAAACATCAACAAGTGTAGTATAAATATACGCCCCTGGCAACAAAAAATTTATTGTAACTTAATAATTACGCGTTATGATACAACCGTTAAGGAGACAACAATGACTGAACATCACCATCATCATACGCACGGATTATGCGCCCATCATCACCACGAAGTCAGCGAAAAATCAGTTAAATGGCTGATTGTATCGTTTACCGTTAATATGCTGTTGTCGGCGGTGGAGATTATCGGCGGTGTTATTTCCGGCAGTGTATCACTGATTGGTGATGCCTTGCACAATACCTCCGATGCGCTTTCCATTCTGATTGCGGTGGTTGCCTTCAAAATCGGCCGTCATCGCGCCTCAAACAAATATACTTACGGCTTTAAGCGTGCTGAAATTATCGGCGGGTTTGTTAACCTGATTTTGCTGTTTATTTCCGGCTGTTATTTGCTGGTTGAAGGTATCGGACGCCTGATTGCTCCGCAACCGATTGACGGTTACATGATTATATATATTTCCGTGTTGGCGCTGATTATTGATGCGGCCACCGCCAAAATTTCGCACCGTGACGCCGGCCACAACAGTAATATGAAAATGGTGTTTGTACACAATCTGGCCGACGCGTTCGGCTCGGTCGGCGTAATTATTTCGGGAGCGTGTATAATATGGTTCGGTCTCTATCGGGTAGACGGCGTTATTGCCCTGCTGATTGCCGCCTATATGTTGGCTCAATCGGTACTTTCCTTCCCGAAAATCGTGAATATTTTAATGAACGCCGCACCGGAACATCTTAATCCCGAGCAAATAAAAACGGCTATATGTTCGCTTGACGGAGTTAAAAATGTGCACCACATTCATCTTTGGAGCGTCAGCGAGCACGAAGTTTCACTCGAGTGCCATATTGAAACGGACACACCGGATATTATTGACAATGTTTCACAGCTGTTGGCCACCGAATTTGACATTCATCATTGTACCATCCAAACCGAGACGCATTGCCACTCTGCCGATTGCGAATTATAAAAATTTCAGAAGTTATTTTTTTCAACATCCAAGAAATAGTCGACTGTTTCTGCCGAAAGTTCGGAAGTGGCCGGTTTATCGCACACAATGATTCCGTGCGGATGATACTGCAACGCCGAGAGCGTCCAAACATGACTGATTGCGCCTTCAATACCGTGTTTTAAGGCGGTTGCTTTGTTGGCGCCGGTAGCTAAAATCATCACTTCTTCGGCATCCGTAATCGTGCCGATACCAACTGTCAACGCCATTGTCGGCACTTTAGAAATATCTCCGTCAAAAAAGCGCGAATTGGCCCTGATGGTGCTGTCGGTCAGGGTTTTTACCCGCGTGCGCGAGCAAAGCGACGAAAACGGCTCGTTAAAGGCAATATGCCCGTCTTCGCCCACACCGCCGATAAACAAATTAATACCGCCGGCTTCTTTGATTGCCAACTCATAGTTGCGGCATTCTTTGGCATAATCCTTGGTCATCCCGTCAAGAATATGAATATTTTTGCTTTTGATATCAATATGATTAAAAAAGTTTTCAAACATAAAATAGTGATAGCTCTGCGGATGCGTCGGCTCTAAACCGAGGTATTCATCCATATTAAAAGTTACCACATTGGCAAACGAAACTTTGCCGGCTTTGTTGAGTTTAATTAGCTCGGCATACATTCCGAGCGGGGTAGAACCGGTCGGCAAACCCAAAACAAACGGCCTTTTCGCCGTCGGCCGAAAGTGGTTGATTTTATATGCCACGTACTGCGCCGCCCATTCGGCAACCCGCTGTTGATCTTCTTTAATAACTACCCGCATAGCAAAAATCCTTATAATGCCCGATTACCTGATTTTTAGCACCAAAAAACCTAAAAGTAAATCTTATAATTACAGATATTGATAATTTTTGATTTTCGTATTGACATTTTTTTGACAAATGATATAATTGGACTGCTTTTATGTATAATGATATTCTATAATTTTGATTTATTACTTATCAAATCGGGTTTAGTGGCCTGATGATAAATTTAAGGTAAGTCAAACTGATATTCGTTAGAGTAAAGCAGATTGTCTGTCTGATAGCTGCTTTACGGCAGCGTTCAGGTTCCCCCTGACAATCTCACTAACATTGGCCCATGAGGAACCGGGCGAGCCTGAAAAAATTTATCATTATGGCTACAAAGATGTTTGCACCGAAACCGGTGCCTGTCTCAACCGTGCTTTTTTACATTGTATTATACACGGTTGCAATTGCAATTTTTGTTGTATTCTTCAACCCTCTCTCAATTCTGTTGCTCAATCTGTGCTTTCCGGCATTTACGGCGGCATTGATACGAAATGCAACCTACTGTGGTAACACTGTTCGGAAATTCTACACCTATTGGGCACTCAAATGGCCTTTCAGGTGGGCAAAGTGGTGGATTCCGCTCGACAAGCTCCGTAACTATACAGTACGCGAACAGGAGATTTTCTTTAACGAAGTTCAGCGTAGCGAAGAAGTTATGTGGGCAATGAGCCCCGAAGCTTGGGCAAGGTTAATGCGCAAAATCTATGCTTATCCGTTTAAGGTATTGGCTGACGGATTAAAAAAGCGCGATGACTTGTTTGAGGCTTTGCTGCAGGTTACTTCCGATGAAGGCCGCGCTCACGATCTGATAAAGCAATATATGCACCACGGTGCATTGCCTAAGCCGCAAATGGAGATTTTAGTGCGCAAAGTATGTGAGGAAAGTGCCAAAGACAAGCACGCAATTCTGTTCCACATATTATGCGACTACATCAAGAGATGTGGTTTCAGTAAAGAGATGACGGAGAAAATTACGCAGAACGAGGCTGTATCACAACAGCTAAAGGATGCAATTACCGACTCTCTGCTCGCTCACAATCAGCGTGTACAGACCAGATGTTTGCACAATCTCTGCACTGTCGAACAGCTTGATGCTTGGGTCAACTTCTGCAAAAACAACAAAGTGATTCATCCGGAAGCCCAGCAGGAGATGAGCCTCAATCAGTATGCTATTTTCCATAAACACGGACATTCGCTGGATCCGGCTGCAATTTCATATTTGCTGTGGAACGACGATGAGAAGATGGCCGAGCAGATTTTCCGCAACGAGCCGAAGTTCGGTATTCTGAACAAGAATATCGAGTTCACGCTGGGTAAGCACGACTACCTGAAACCGCTGTTGCAGAAGGTTATCGAGGAAAACATGGAGAACTTGCGCAAGCGTATCAACAAACGCAAGGAGTTGAGCACCGAGCAGTTGAACATGTTGTTTGACTGTCCGTCTTCGGCCGATTTGGTGATTGAGTACATTGGTTACCGAGAATTGCCTAAGGAATTGCACAAGCGTATGCTTGAGCGCCCCGAGGATGCTAAGAAGATTATCGGTTTCTACGATAAGCAAGGCCATATCATCGAACACGATGTATGGTTAGAAGCCCTGAAATGCGGCTACTTGCAGTCAAAGCCAATGAATGGCATCGAAGCAATAGGCTAACCTGATTACAACAAAGCTGTCGGAGTAAAATCCGACGGCTTTTTTTATAAACAGTATAAAAAATTCTTGACTTAAGGAAAAAATTTATTTATCGTCGCGCCTACATGCCATATTATTTATTTATTTATTGTTTCACTTTCTAAATTTTTACGCTGATGAAAAATGTAAACGTAATCCTGTTGTGTTTAATGCGGAAAAAAAGAGGCAACTGGGAAGAAACCCAGAATGTCATCGGAGCCGAATTGATGTCAAAATTTGAGAATGCCGGTTATCTGAGCAGAGTCGATAACGAATGGCACATGCCGCACCAGGGAAAACTCTTAGCCCTGCACGCCCTTGCACGTTGAAATCAATTCGCCTTCTCTGTTCCCCAAAACGCAGATTTACAAAAGCCGCTTAAAGACATTGTCTTTAGGCGGTTTCTTTGCCTTTATGATAAATTTTCCCCTGAATAATCGTATACAGAACGTTGAGTTTTTCGCTTAAAATCGTAATGTCGGCATCATAGCCCGGCGCAATCACCCCTAAGTGATCCTGTTTCATAATCCGCGCCGGATTGGTCGAGGCCATATGCACCGCTTGCTCCAAATTAAAACCGTAGGAAACAATGTTGCGCACACTGTCAAGCATGGTCAGTGCCGAGCCGGCAATCGCATTATCCGCCTTTCGATAAAAACATTGGTCAAGATAAACTTCATCACCGTTGGCCATCAGCGGCTTTTTCCTTTGCTTGGTCGGCTTCAGAGCATCGGTTACCAACACCACTTTATCAAGCGACTTGCAAGTCAGCAAAAACTTGATGATTTCCGGATTGATGTGAATCCCATCGGCAATAATTTCGCATGACAGCTCCGGATGAATAAACACCGCGCCGACCGTTCCCGGGTCACGATGATGCATACGGCTCATAGCGTTAAACAAATGCGTAACGTGCATAATCCGCGCCTGCATAGCCTCAATCATCTGCGCATAAGTAGCATTGGTGTGTCCGGCCTGCAGTACAATACCTTTAGAAAGACAATAGAGTGCCAACTCACGCATATTATGCAATTCCGGTGCCACCGTCATATTAACAATATGCCCTTCGGAAGCCTCCCACAACGCGTCCATCAAATCCAAATCCACCGGACTGACACCGTCGGCCGATTGCGCTCCCAAACGCTGCGGTGAAATAAACGGTCCTTCGAGATGAATACCCAAAATACGCGCGCCTTTTTCGTGTCCCATGGCCTTAACAATCGCCTTAATTCCGCGTATCATCTGCACTTTATTACCGGAATATAATGTCGGAATAAACGAGGTTACGCCATAATTGAGCAGTCCTTCCGACATTTTCAAAATAGATTTATCCGAGCAATCTTCGGTACCATAACCGCCAAACCCGTGAATATGCGTATCCACAAACCCCGGAACCACATTTGCTCCTTTAGCATCAATAAAATCGGTATCGGCCTTAAAAACTTTTTTATTAAAACGCTCTTCATTAAACACATCAATAATTTTGTTCTGCTTAATCAACACGGCGCAATTCTGCATGCGTGAATATCCGTTAAAAACCGTAGCGTTATGAATACAAATTGCGGCAACCATACTGCACCTCCCGATGTTAAGTTTTATAACACATAATATTTAATTTTTATTTATCAAACTTTCGGCCGATATCGTTTAACTTCCTGCATGGCCGCGGCAAAATCGGATGTAGCCTTTATCTGTTCAACCGATATCGGCAGTTTATGACGCCAATTCGGGTGTTCCTTAACCGTTCCCGGAGCGTTATCCATCACTGTCTGCCGATAAACATCGCACAAACGCATCAGATAAAACGCACTGTTGGTTGTTGCCACAAACTGATTGCACAGCAGATGTATGCGCTTTGGTAACGGCTCACCGGTTTTCAGGCTTTGTTCTAATTCGGTATCATCTTGCGGCGTAGTCAGACCGGCGTTTTTTAAGGCTTTATATAAATTGATACGATCTTGATGCCTGCCCTCTAAATTATCAACATATTGCTGCTCGGTAACATATAAATGACAGTGTTCGAAAACTTCAATATCGGCGTTATTCCAAAAACCGCAAGCCGTTGCCTGATCATGCGTGGAAAATTGAGCAAGCGACATATAAATATATTTTTCAGGCGCAATAAACGAGCCGTCTTTTTCTTTTTGCCGCGCCAAAGTTTTATACGAGAGCAAACCGTGTGCCGCCATATATTCGCGAAATCCCTCCGGCACCGTGCCCAAATCCTCACCGATAAGCAAACATTTGGCACGTACGCTTTCCAAAGTCAGAATAGCCGTCAGATCTTTGATGTCATAATAAATATATGCCCCCTGCACCACCGGATTATCCGCAGTATAAAATCCCCAAAACAGGCGGCGCAAACCCATGGCATGGTCAATGCGGAGCGCACCGAAATTTTGCATATTGGCTCGCACCAAATTAATAAACGGCTGATAATGCCGGCGTTTCAACTTTGCCGGATGATACGGCGTAAATCCCCAATTTTGGCCTTTCGGTCGCATCAAATCAGCCGGAGCACCTATACCGGCCTCTAAGGCATATACTTCCGGATTTTGCCACACTTCAACTCCGTTTGAGGCCGCTCCTATCGGCATATCTCCGTAAAGACCGATTTTCATCCCGAGCGAAACCGCCAATTGTTGCACTGCCTTAACCTGAATTTCACCAAGCCAATGGCAATATTTATAAAAATCAATACGGTCGGCATATTGGGCTCTGATACGCTTGGTTTCGGCAGAGTTAATATCGCTCAGATTTTGCGGCCAATATTGCCAATAATCAACCGGTGCCGCAACTTCCAACAACACTTCGAACAATGCCGTATTATCCAAATCCGCACCTTTTTCAAGACAATAATCGTCGAATTCCTGCTTGCGCTCGGCAGATGCCTGTTGTTTAAATGCTTCATACATCAACGACAAAATTCTTTGCTTTAGTTGCAACACCCGTGCATATTCCACCAACTGTGTTGCGCGCAACGCCTCAATTTCAGCCTGTATCGGCGGCAGAGCAACAAATCTTTGCACCTCGTCAGAAGTAAATTCTTCCACCTGTCGCAAATCCAAATAAGCATAATTTACAAACAGACGGCTCAAGGAACGATATGGCGAAACATCACTCAAATCATCGGTAATCGGAGCTCGAAAATCCTTCAAGCGCTCCTCATTTTGCATAAACGGACTCATCACCCCGAGCGGATTAATCCCTACCGCATCGCCGCCGTTTTGTGCCGTCAGACGAATAATTTCCGCCAAATCACCGAAATCACCGATACCCATATTGTGTTCCGAGCGCAAACCGTACAGCATAACCGTTGTTCCGGTTATATGCTCATGCTTTAAGATAAAGTCAGGCATATAAGCATATTCCGGCGCATATATCAGCAGGCACTTATGGGTCTCGCGCTCATTTTGCGCCCGCAACATATAGTAACCGGTCGGTAACTCCGATAAAATGATTTTTTCATAGCCGCGCACGTTCTGACGGCGAATAATTTGCTTTTTTTCATCTTCAATCTCAAGAGTAAATTGCCCTGCCTGTTTGATTTCTATTTCTATTTTTTCATTATCGAAAAAAGACATAACTTCAGGCAATACCGGAGATTTTTGCAGCACGGCAATCTGTTTTTCCATATCTTCCGGCTCAACCGAATACCCCATGGCACTCAAAAAGAAACGCCGCGTCGCATCGGACGTTTCGTGCGTGTTACCCATCTTATCGATATAAGAAGATGAAATTCCGGCAAGTTCCGCCAATCGTTGCAAATCTTCCATAAAAAAACCTCCGTACTTAAAATTTTTCCTACTTTAGCAGTAAAAATCGTTCTTTACAAGACCTATATTTTATGATACAATGGCGAAGTTCAAAATTAAGGAGTTTTCTCATGCGGTTTACACAAGAATTTGCTGACTATTTAGGGCGGCAGCGTTGGTGCAACTTTAAAGAAGAAATCAGGCTCAACCAAATCAAAAAAATTGATTTGGAAATCGTTCCGTTTGATCAGAACCGGAAACTTCTGACCATAGGCCACACCACAGCCGAAAACGGCTCAGAACATTATTTTATGATGCCGTTGGCACGCGCGGCAAAAGATACGCCCGATGCCCTGAAAATCGGCAACAGTTATTATACCGATGCCTTACAGGAGCCGGATTATTGGAAAAAGCTGATGCTGATGTTTTCCGGCAACAACAATGTTATTCATTTTCCCAACGGGTGGGTTTTACGCAACAATATTACACATAACAAGGAAATTGTCTTAAATAATATTGAGGAAGAATCACATCCTCTCGGTGTGGAACAAAGCAACACCACCTTGGCGGTCGGCAAAAAAATTGCTTTTAAGCAGGAGCGTATTTTGGATTTTTCCAATAAGATGAATCCGGAATTCACCATGAATGAAAAACTTATGCGCGAGGACGGCTCTTTTATGCCGAAGACTTACGGTTATATGATTTTGACCAACCAAAAAGGCGAAGTTGCTTCTGCCGGAATTACTCAGGAATTTGTTGAAAATCAGGGAGATTTTTGGAATTATGCGCAGCAGTATCTGCAAGAAAAATTAGCCGCCGGCTACTTGGTAAAACGCGATATTCAACCGCAGGATTGCCCGAAATTAATGTATTTGATGAATGTTTTGAATGTGCGCACCACCGAAATGACCGAATGTTTATCGCGTCCGGACAAAGATTTGCGATTTACACCGGAGCCGGTAAACCATAATTTCATCTACATTTATGACAAACAAATGCAGGTTTTGCTGTATCAGACTCGCAATAATATTGCCAATAATTTGGATAAACTGCCGGAACCGGTACACACCAAGGCGGCCGAATTGCTCAACGATTGGGATAAATTAACCGGCGATTTCATAAGCGAGAATATGCAAAAAGTTCGTAATAACTCAAATAAAAGCTATATAACGCGCGTGCATGGTGACTTCCACTTAGGACAGGTTATGGTTACTCCGAAAAACGATTTGAAATTTATCGACTTTGCTGGCGAACCGGCAGCACCGTTGGAAGTACGTGACCACAAACATATTTATGTGCGCGATATTGCCGGAATGTATCGTTCCATTAAAGGCTATATGGGAGCGGTTGCGGTAGAAGATTTTGTAAAGGCCGCACCTGACGAAGCAACCGCCGTCTCCCGCCGTGAGTATGCCGAAAAAGCCATTCAGCCGGTGGTTGATGAAGCAACACGGATTTTTTTGGGTAAATACTCAACCAAAGATCCTTGGTTGGCGTTAGAAATCTTCCGTAAAAATCTTTACGAGGTAAATTATGAAGTTAACAACCGCCCGAACATGGCTTATGTTGCCATCAACGGCTTAACAGATATGCTGATTAAGCCGCAAGGAAACGGCGGACATACCAACAAAAATGAAAACAGTAAATAATTTTAAGGCCGGATAATTCTCCGGCCTTTTTTATTACAACGATTTATCTTTAACTTTATACAGCGGAATTTTGCCGAACAGTTTGACATACTTTTTGCCGTCGCGCTTTTTAACCGTCAACAATGGTATAAAGTCAAACAAATAGTACTTTTTAATACTCTCTTCCAAACGATTGCGGAAGAACAGATAGTTTTTATACGGCAACATTTTCTGCACTTCAGTCATAAATTCCGCCTGTATTTCCTGCGGAATAGAATTATAAAAATGAGCCAGATTATTTGTGTACCAAGTCCAAAAACCCTCTCGGATATTTTCCGCCACCTGATTTCGGTTAAATGATTCGATTACAACATCTTTAATTTTAAGCGTTGAATAATGCTTGGCACTACGCTTTGCCGAGGCGGAATCTATGCGTTGATTGTAGAAATACAGAGGTTCGGCCAAAAAGTAAATATCTTGCAATGTGGGATAAAGTTGCAACAAATAAGCTGCATCTTCGGCAAAAGAAATACCTTCGGGAAATCTGATATTTTGCAACATATCCCGCTTAATCAGTAATCTCCAAAGATGGAACGCACTTTTATATATTTTATTGCCCAATTCGGCAAACGATGTTTTTACGTTTTTATCAACTCCCAAATAGCGGATGATTTTTTTACTGCCGTCCGACTCTACTGACCAGGCGTTACAACCGACCATATCAACATTTTCGCGCACCATTGCCGTATGCATTTTTTCATACATGGTAGCATCGATACAGTCATCGGAATCAACAAACGAAACATACTTGCCTTTTGCCGCAGACAAACCTTTGTTGCGCGCCGCACTTACCCCCATGTTATGCGGATTTGATATCAGTTTTACGCGTTTGTCTTTCTTTGTGTATTCCTTACAAATCGCCTTAGAATCATCCGCTCCGCAATCGTCAACCAAAATAACCTCAATATCCTTAAAACTTGAGGCCAAAATACTGTCCAAACATTGCGGCAAAAACTTTTCCGCGTTATAAACCGGCACAATTACCGATATTTCCGGCGCTTTACTAATCATATTTCCTCCGTTCGGCTCTTAAATGCAAACGCCGCCGGAATGACCCGACGGCGTTTATCCCGATAAAGATTATTTTTCCAAATCTTCGCCGGTTTCCTGATTAACCCGTTTAGCCGACAACTTAATCTTGCCGCGGTTATCGGTGCCTAAGCACTTAACCCACATTTCATCGCCTTCTTTATAAAAGTCGGAAACCGAGGCGATGCGCTCGTTTTTCACTTCCGAAATGTGTACCAAACCTTCGGTCTGGCCCAAGAAGCGAACAAATGCGCCAAAGTCCATGATTTTGGTAATCGTACCATGATAAATTTTACCGGCCTCCGGCTCAGCCACAATACCGGTAATAATTTCAATCGCCTTTTGGCAGTTTTCGTTATTGCTCGAAGCAATCGTTACCACACCGTCATCGGTAATATCGATTTTGGTGTTGGTCTTTTCGATAATTTCACGAATAACTTTACCGCCGGTACCGATAACCTCACGAATTTTATCGGTCGGAATCGTCATAGTATGAATACGCGGTGCTTTCGGCGAAATTTCCGGACGCGGAGCCGCCAAAGCCTTAGCCATTTCACCTAAAATATGAATACGGCCTTCATGCGCCTGCGCTAAAGCATTTTGCATAATCTCTTTGGTAATCGAGGTAATTTTAATATCCATTTGCAAAGCGGTAACGCCGTCTTTGGTACCGGCCACTTTGAAGTCCATATCGCCGAGGTGATCTTCATCGCCCAAAATATCGGTCAAAATCGCTACCCGACCGTCATCTTCTTTAATCAGGCCCATAGCAATACCGGCCACCGGCTTTTTCATCGGCACACCAGCATCCATCAACGACAAACAAGTGCCGCAAACCGTCGCCATAGAAGACGAACCGTTGGATTCCATAATATCGGAAACCACGCGCAAGGTATAAGGGAAAACTTCCTTATCCGTCGGCAACATCGGATGAATCGCACGCCATGCGAGCTTACCGTGACCGATTTCGCGACGTCCCGGAGTACCCAAGCGACCGCATTCACCTACCGAGAACGGCGGGAAGTTATAATAAAGCATAAAGTCCTGTTTATATTCCGGCAACAAACCATCGACGATTTGCGCATCATCCGGCGTACCTAAAGTGGTAACCACCATTGCCTGCGTTTCACCGCGGGTAAACAATGCCGAACCGTGGGCTTCCGGCAACAGGCTGACTTCACACTGAATCGGGCGCACCGTCTTGGTGTCACGGCCGTCAATACGATGACCGGTGGTAAGAACTTTCTCGCGCATGGTGTGATGCAACACGTTCTCGATGGCATCGGCCACAAACGCATTTTCCACCTCATTTTCCGGATCAATTGACGCCTTAACTTCTTCAGCGAGCTGCCCCAAAACCGTACCGCGCTCAAGTTTATCTATAATACCGAAAGCGGCATTGTAGCGCTCGCCGTATTCTTTCATAATACGCTCGCTCAGAGCGGTATATTCCGGCGGAAATTCCGGTGTTTCCCATTTTTCTTTGCCGGCTTCGGCCGTCATTTCTTTAATCAGTTTAATAACCGGTTGAAAGCTCTCAAAACCGAACATAACCGAACCGAGCATAACTTCCTCGGAGAGTTCGTTGGCTTCGGATTCCACCATCAACACGCCTTCTTCGGTACCGGCAACGGTCAACTTCAATTCAGACTCGGCTTGTTCTTCAATAGTCGGGTTCAAAATGTAAGCTCCGTTTTTATAGCCGACATTGGCGGCACCGATAGGCCCCATAAACGGAATGCCCGAAATTGCCAGCGCTGCCGAAGTGGCAACCATTGAAACAATATCGGAATCATTCTTTTGATCGTGCGACAACACGGTGCAGACAACTTGTACTTCGTTTTTGAACGCATCAGGAAACAGCGGACGTATCGGGCGGTCAATCAGGCGCGAAATCAGCACTTCACGCTCCGACGGCTTGCCTTCACGTTTCATAAATCCGCCCGGAATTTTACCGGTTGCATAATATTTTTCCTGATAGTTCACAGTTAAAGGAAAGAAATCCTGATCCGCTTTCACTTCCTTTGCAGCCACTACCGTTGCAACAACCACTGTTTCTCCGTATGTTGCCACAACCGCACCGGTTGCCTGTCGGGCAATCTTACCTGTTTCCAAT
>JBGUGE010000005.1:0-7214 GCA_045111335.1 Alphaproteobacteria bacterium
AGGGCATGAAGTTGGAATCGCTAGTAATCGCTGATCAGAATGCAGCGGTGAATTCGTTCCCGGGTCTTGTACACACCGCCTGTCAAACCATGAGAGTCGATTTCACCCAAAGTCGGTAGTTTAACGCAAGGGGACGCCGCCTACGGTGGGATTGGTGATTGGGGTTAAGTCATAACAAGGTAGCAGTACCGGAAGGTGCGGCTGGATCACCTCCTTTATAGAGAATACCGTTTACACGAAAACGGTCAAATCCAAGTGCGACTGTCTGAATATCTCTTTTTGAACGAAGATTCTGGTATCAGCGGAATTACTGCCTGTTTCAGAAACTTCAATTGTTAAAATGGGTCAGTAGTTCAGTTGGTTAGAATGTCGCTCTGATACAGCGAAGGTCGAAGATTCGAGTTCTTCCTGACCCACCACGAATTTTTGTTATCGCGCGTATCGCGCACGATTAAAAAAATTCAGTGTCGCGGCGGAATCGCGAAAGCGATGAAGACGGACCAAATTTTTGATGGGGTTGGAATCAAAAACGCACATGCGTTTGTGATTCCAGATGTTCCAATGGATTATCCTAGGAATCTGCTTTTATAAGGCAAACATTGTGAATCGGTTTTTATGTCACCGTCATAGCGGTGATGTTGCGAGAAATCGCGGCATTGCAAAGCAATGACGGATGAACATCGTAATCTCAAAAATCTTTCTAACAGAGTAATCACGAAAGTGATAATTCAATTTAGAAAAGCAAGAATCAACTAATGCTTAAAAACTCATTAAGTTATTTTTAAATGCATGAAGACTTTCTCTTCAAGCATAAGATAAAAAGTAACAAAGGGTGTTTAGTGGATGCCTTGGCAATCAGAGGCGATGAAGGACGTGAAAGACTGCGATAAGCCCGGGTGAGGCGTCAATATCCTTTGACCCCGGGATGTCCGAATGGGGAAACCCAGGTCGTATGACCTA
Organism: Alphaproteobacteria bacterium; assembly: GCA_045111335.1. Taxonomy (GTDB): domain Bacteria; phylum Pseudomonadota; class Alphaproteobacteria; order RF32; family CAG-239; genus RUG410. The sequence continues at coordinate 961 of JBGUGE010000005.1, forward strand.
TCTGTGCCTGAATACATAGGGCCCAGAGGCAAACGCGGAGAAGTGAAACATCTCAGTACCCGCAGGAAAAGAAAGCAACAGCGATTCCCTTAGTAGTGGCGAGCGAAACGGGACCAGCCCAGTAGCCGAGATTTTAGATAGCAAAACGCGATGGAAAGCGCGGCAATAATAGGTGATAGCCCTGTATGCGAAATCTAGTTTTTTGGTTCGAGAGTAGAGCCGGACACGTGAAATCCGGTTTGAACACGGGGGGACCTTCCCCCAAGGCTAAATACTCCTGATTGACCGATAGTGAACAAGTACCGTGAGGGAAAGGTGAAAAGAACCCCGAAGGGGGAGTGAAATAGACACTGAAACTGAATACCTACAAGCTGTCAGAGCCGGTTTTCCGGTGATGGCGTACCTTTTGTATAATGAGCCAACGAGTTATTATTGCATGCAAGCCTAAGCCGTTAGGTGTAAGCGAAGGGAAACCGAGTCTGAATAGGGCGAATTTGAGTATGCAGTAATAGACCCGAAGCGGGGTGATCTAGGTATGAGCAGGCTGAAGGCGGCGTAACAGTCGCTGGAGGGCCGAACCCACTAGTATGGCAACACTAGGGGATGACTTGTGTCTAGGGGTGAAAAGCCAATCGAACCCCGTTATAGCTGGTTCTCCGCGAAAACTATAGAGGTAGTGTCTCTGGTGTTCGTCGTTGGGGGTAAAGCACTGAAATGGCTAGGGGGAGTAAAATCTTACCAAACCATATCAAACTCTGAATACCAACGAATTATAGCCAGGGAAACAGTCCATCGGTGCTAAGGTCGGTGGACGAGAGGGCAACAGCCCAGACCGCCAACTAAGGTCCCAAAATGATGATTAAGTGGGAAAGTGAGTCGAAATTCCAAAACAACCAGGATGTTGGCTTGGAAGCAGCCATCGTTTAAAGAAAGCGTAATAGCTCACTGGTCTATTAGCGTTTCGGCAACCAAAATGTAACGGGGCTAAAATCATCTACCGAAGTTGCGGGTGGCACATTTTGTGTCGCGGTAGCGGAGCATTCTGTAAGCCTGTGAAGCGTAAGGCGCGAGCCAGCGTGGAGGTATCAGAAGCGCGAATGTTGGCATGAGTAGCAGCTAATCAAGGTGAGAAACCTTGACGCCGTAAGAGCAAGGGTTCCTATCCAATGTTAATCAGGGTAGGGTGAGTCGACCCCTAAGGCGAGGCCGAAAGGCGTAGTCGATGGGAACACGGTTAATATTCCGTGACCGGCCGGTGAGTGACGAATTTGGTAAATTGTTGTGCCTTATTGGATTGGCGCGGCAGTGAACAAGTTCCAGGAAATAGCCCCGGCATAGATCGTACCCAGAACCAACACAGGTGCTCGAGTCGAGTAGACTAAGGCGGTTGAGAGAACTATGTTGAAGGAACTAGGCAAAATGCATCCGTAACTTCGGAATAAGGATGACCTGTTTCAAGGCAACTTTAATCAGGTGACACAAAACAGGTGGGGGCGACTGTTTACTTAAAACCCAGGTCTCTGCTAAATCGTATAAGATGATGTATAGGGACTGACGCCTGCCCAGTGCTGGAAGGTTAAGCAGAGGTGTGCAAGCATTGATGTGAAGCCCCAGTAAACGGCGGCCGTAACTCTAACGGTCCTAAGGTAGCGAAATTCCTTGTCGGGTAAGTTCCGACCCGCATGAATGGCGTAACGATCTCCACACTGTCTCCAACATAGACTCAGCGAAATTGAATTCTCGGTGAAAATGCCGGGTACCCGCAGCTAGACGGAAAGACCCTATGAAGCTTTACTGCAGTTTCGTAATGGCACTAGGGCACATTTGCGTAGGATAGGTGGGACGCTTTGAAGTGCGGATTTTGGTTCGCATGGAGCGGTTGGTGAAATACCACCCTGATGTGTTTTAGTGTCTAACCCGTGTTCTTGAACCAGGGCAGGGGACATTGCGTGATGGGCAGTTTGACTGGGGTGGTCGCCTCCCAAAGTGTACCGGAGGCGCGCAATGGTCTGCTCAGGCTGGTCGGAAATCAGCCGGTGAGTGCAATGGCAAAAGCAGGCCTGACTGCAAGGCGGACACGCCGAGCAGAGACGAAAGTCGGTCATAGTGACCCGGTGGCCCCGCATGGAAGGGCTATCGCACACGGATAAAAGCTACTCTAGGGATAACAGGCTGATGCTACCCAAGCGTCCATAGCGACGGTAGTGTTTGGCACCTCGATGTCGACTCATCGCATCCTGGGGCTGGAGCAGGTCCCAAGGGTATGGCTGTTCGCCATTTAAAGCGGTACGTGAGTTGGGTTAATAACGTCGTGAGACAGTTAGGTCCCTATCTACTGTGGGCGTTGGATATTTGAGCGAACTTGACCTTAGTACGAGAGGACCGGGTCGAACGAACCCCTGGTGTACCTGTTGTCGCGCCCGCGGCACCGCAGGGTAGCTATGTTCGGAACAGATAACCGCTGAAAGCATCTAAGCGGGAAGCTGGTCGCAAGATAAGATATCCCCACGAGTTCAGTTCTAGACTAGGACATTGATAGGCCGTATGTGTAAGCCCTGCGAGGGGTTCAGCTTAACGGTACTAATCGAACCATTGACTTTTTATCTTATCGTTTGGCTTTTGCCGGACGATATGCTTGAAGAGAACGTTGAAGTTGATTCATTGACACGATGTTCGCTGGATTTATTCTGGTGATTATAGAGCGGGAGTCACCCTCTGTTCCATTCCGAACCAGACAGGGAAACCCCGTATCGCCGATGGTACTTTGGCTTAAGCCACGGAAGAGTAGGTCGTCGCCAGAATAAATCCAGTATGGTATAAAAACCGTTTTAACCGCCCAAGTGGCGGTTTTTTTAACCATTAACCAAAAAGATAAAAAATGAAAAAATGGTTTCAATTTACAACATCCGGTCTGCACAGAATAATAATTTCTGTGGAGCAGACCAATCATGGCGTAGAAACTAAACGATACAGTTCGTTAAGCGAGATGCCAGACGGCGTTCGTATTGAATATATTACAGATTCAATATCAAACGAACATAAACCGCTTTCTGTGGATGAAATTGCCGCTGTGCGCCGGGAATTGCGTGCCATCATAGCAAATGGTTTCCGTGCAAATTCACATTAGAATAATGTCACTAATTATACCGCCATTGTGGCGGATTTTTTTATGTGTTATGTCGAATCTTTCAAATATAGAAACAAAAACTTTAAAATATTATTTGAAAAACTTTAAAATAAATGTTAGAATACTTTAAAATAAGAGGATGAACCAAATGCGTGTCGGCAGCAAAGTAATAACAGATTTTATAATACATAATGTTGAACAACATCCCACAGATGTGGTTGCTTTTACAGCAAAATATTTTGAAATTACGCCACAGGCGGTGTCGCTGCATATCCGTAAAATGGTATCGGATGGGGTATTGTCTGTCACGGGCAAAACGCGGGCGCGTAAGTATAAATTAGTGAACAAGCGGTCTTTATATAGATATCAAATTTCTGATAAATTGTCCGAAGATCGTGTGTGGAGTTCGGATATATCTAAACATTTTTCTGCATTCGCGGACAATGTGCGTCACATATGGGATTACGCATTTTCAGAAATATTTAATAACGCAATCGAACATTCTCGCGGAACAACAATAAGTGTTGTCATATTGCAAAATCTGGCCAGCACATCAATGCTGATTCTGGATAATGGTATTGGTATATTCAAAAATATACAGACCAAATTTGGTTTGGTGAACGAGCATGAGGCTATTTTGGAACTGGCCAAAGGTAAATTGACTACAAACGCCAAAACACATTCGGGTCAAGGTATATTTTTTACATCCCGCGCGGTTGATAGGTTTGTTATTGAATCACATGGCATATTTTTTGTGCATGATGATACAAATGGGGGCGGACCTGATATGTTGCTTGATTCCATAGTTGATGCGCCAAATCATGATGGAACAGCGGTCCTTATGCATTTGAAAAATAACAGCGACCGTATCTTGTCCCAGGTGTTTGACGATTATTCTGTGGATGATTATGGATTTGACAAAACTGTTATACCAATAGAATTGGCGCGATACGGCAATGAATTCTTGGTTTCGAGATCCCAGGCGCGCCGTGTATTAAGTCGCGTTCAGTTATTTAAGCACGTGATTTTCGATTTTGCCAATGTTCCCCAGATAGGCCAGGCATTTGCAGATGAAATATTTAGGGTCTTTGCAAACACGCATCCGGATATAAAGATGCAATATGTGAATGCCAATACATTGGTTGAAAATATGATTCTTCGTGCACAAACATCAAATATTGAGAACTTATAATTCCACCGCCCCGCGGTGGTTTTTTTTGTTGATATTTTTACCGGATGTGTTAGTTTTATGTTGAAAAAGGTTTACAAATGGCAGATACAATCGCAGATATCAACCAGTTTGCACGCTATACATTTAATCAACATAAGCACGGTATCAAAAGCCAAATATTAGGTGCGGACAATCGTGAGTATGCATTACATATACCGCAAACATCGCCAGATATATATTTTTTGCCCAACACCAATCAAATTCTGTTTTCCGATGGACAACGTTATGATATGGATGAAAAAACAAAGCGTATTGTAAAGAAATATATTCGTGTGCGTCGCATACGTGACGGTGTACTGCTGTTAATGGTGACGGGCGCCGCCGGCGCGGTAATGGCCATTATTGCCGCGATTGCCATTTATCCAACCGAACGCAAAAATATGGAAATAAAAGAAAAAGTCAGTGCATACGAAAAAACTTTGCCGGGATATTTAGAACAAAAGCAGAAAGTAGAACATTTCGCAGACAGTTTACGATGCGCAAAAAATCATTAAAAAGGAAAAATACTATGACGAATTCAAAAACACAAAAACCAATGACCGATGCAGATGCCAATAAAAAAGTTATCGCGATGTTAAAACGTGGTCGCCACATGCGTTTGGGGGTAAGTCCACACGTATTGTCATTGGACGATAAAACTATGCTGTTTATTGATAATAAGGAGATTCATATTAGTGAAAATTCGGGCGATGTCTTTGCGTGGGTTTATCAAATGCAAGACGATACGGCAAAACTTGCATTGTCGGTATACGACAAAGTGAAGATACAACAAGAGCAGAAAAAGAAACATCGCGAAAAGACCAAAAAAACTATTCAAGGTGTATTGTTTGTCTGTTTACCTGTTGCGGTGGTTGGTGGTATCCTTGGCGCAGCAGTGTTAGGCCTCGTAAAAATTGCAGCGGACAACAAGAAAATATATAACAAAAAGGCCCAAATAGATGCCTATGCCAAAAGTTTGCCGAATTATGATGATTCAATCCGTTTGGCGCGGACGGATGCAGAATTGCAAAATGCAATAAATCGTCGCGAACAGGTGCGCCTTAAAATTGCGCACTTTGCGGACAGTCTGAATCGTGCAAAATAAAAAAGGGATTTCAAATGTTGGTACGATTTATTCGGTATTCTGTTCATAAAATTCTTGTATTGCAAACGGATGCAAATAACAAAGTACACGCCACAACATATAATTCCAGTTCGGATTTACCCGAAGATTTGCGTACCAAATATTTTGCACAAATAACCGCCGAACGTATGAACCCAAGAAGAATAAAACGGTCCAGATAACGAAACCGCCAGCAATGGCGGTTTAATTTATTTTTTTTATTTATAAAGATTGACAATGCTAATATTTGTGTTATATTTTTGTTGCTAGATAAAAAGGAGTAAATATGAGTCGGCAAAAATGGTATTTTGATGATTTTATTCATTGCGGGGCTTGGTTTGCATTGTTTGGCGCCTGGTGGTGTTTGGGGATGTGTTCGTCATCCGTGTCAATAAAGGACAGCAAGAATACCTCGGATACTCCGCATTTAAAATCAACGAATGCACGAAACCAGATTTATACGGCGTCAACACCACAGGAATTATCGCGCATAATGCAATTATACGGTCGTTTCAATAAACAAAAAACTGCGCAATTCGGTGTGTTTGCACGCCGTATGGATAAACTTAACCAAGGAAAATAAAAATGAGAAAAGAATATGATATTATCGGTGACGCGGCATACGGATGCCTTGGTGCGCTTATAATTGGCGGAATATTTGTTGGTGCGGTATGGCTTCTTGTTGATGATGTAATTAATTATAACAAGGACAAAAAAGCAAAAAAAATAGAACAATATAATTCTTTGGAAGTGCAAAAATATAATGCAGATACTCTTGAATTATTTTTTAATAA
>JBGUGE010000006.1:0-6544 GCA_045111335.1 Alphaproteobacteria bacterium
TGGAGTTTGCATTTTATCCGGTGCAACATATTTATAATAATTACGTTCGACCGTTTGGTGAGTAGTCTCCCCCGGCACCGGCCGATATAAATATTCTTTGTCATTGTCGTTATACATTTTTTTTTCCTTTCTTTAAAATGGAGCAACCGCACGGAAAAAACCGTGCGGTTGTTGTTTGGATTTTGGGATTTTTATAGTCTGAAATTGCTCTATTATTTAAGTAATTTCAACGAATTAAGCAAATTATTCCAACCCGATTGTTGCGCGGAGGTTTGCCGTGCCTCAATACCTTTTTGGGTGTTGTACAAATTCACCATATTATCATAGCCCGAAACCGAGCCGTTCAACAGCGATTGTATCTGCTGAATATAATTCTGCTGTGCCGTATTGTTGAAGTTAGCCGCATCAATGCTGTTCGCCAACGACTGCGAATATGCATTCTGACCATTCAAAACACTCTGATACGCCGCCTGGTTAAGTGCCGCATTTTGCGCACTTTGCAGGTCGTTCATCGCACGCTGATAGGCCTCGCTGCCTACCGGTACACCCTGATTGATGAGGCGGGTCTGCAAATCATTCGTCTGCTGCTGATATTGCGGAGTAAGCCTGTCAACATACGATTGATAGGTTGCATCTTCCGCTCGCTGACGCGCCGCATCGGAATAATCAACACCAAACTGATATGCCGGCATTGAGTTAAGCCCCTGACTCATATTCAGCGCAGTCGATGTCATATTGTTCAACACGTTGTCATAGTTTGAGGTATTATAATTATTCAGATAATTTGTATAGTTTGTTTCATATCCGTACGGACTAACCGAACCCGTACCGAATATTTTTCCGATTGATTTACTCATGTTTTTCTCCCTTTTGATTAAGCCACGGACACTCTTTAGCGAGCATCCCGAAAAAATAACAATCATCGCCGTTTTCGCGATATTCGCGCAACAAACCTTCGGCTTTAAAACCGAGACGTCGCACAAAATTCAAACTGCGCTGATTATGTTTGCTGACCAACAGATTAATGCGGCGACACCGCAAGGTGTTGAACGCCACCGCAAACATCTGCCGCAACATATTACGGTTGCACCAATGCGGATTAACCGTATAGACCGTCCACCAGATATCATGACCGCAACGCCAATCATGAAAAATCAGGCCTCCGACCAATTTGTTATCATATTCAAAACCGAAAGTCAGATAGTCATTAAGCCACGCCGTATTATAACCCAGCCCCCGACACACCCACTCGGTAATCGAGCCGTCTTTATCCTGTATAATGCGATAACTCATAAGATACCGTCGCCCATTTCATAACAAACGCCGGTTTCGTACCACTCTACCTGGTTACCGCGGGTTTTGGTTTTAAACACAATGCCGGCTTTATAACCGGTTGCCGAATTGGCAATCCATTGACTGTGTAACGTGGTACGGCCGGAATTTGACCAACGCGCCCCCGACGGATTGCCTATTGCCGACCACTTGACCACACCCCATTTATAAATACCGGAAGTACCTATATTCTCAACATAATCCACCTGTCTTTCTTCCATATCCATATTGGTGTATATGGCCAAATTATACGGCGCCGAGGACTTGGTACGCGGATTAAGCATTTGCACTTTTTTCAAACGCTCGGTTCCCAAATTGCTGTAAGCCTGCTCCACTATTCCGCAAATCGGCGCTCCGTCATCGGTAAACCCTTCGTCAAAAAGATACACCGCTTTATCCGAGCCGAAATATAAACGCCGATCGAAAACACACCAACAATGCGAACGAATATCCGTAAAACGACACCATGCTCCGGTGCTGACGTTAATTACGTGTTGCTCATAAGCGTTGGCAACCGGCACATTAAACAAAGCATATCCGCCGCGACTGTAAATAACCCCCTGCCAGCCGATATGCGACGCATATTTTTGCGTGCGGTCAATCACCAACCCGCGAATACAATCGCTGAAAGCTACCTGCGCCGTGTTGGCCTGATTGAGCGGAAGCGCCTTTGAAAGCGGAATATATCCGTCTTCCGCAATAATTACCACATCACCCTGATATTGCATGCAACATTCATAACCAATCGGTCGGCTGATTTTATATGAACCGCGCAAAGTCCAATCGTCGACGCTTTCAATATCCGAACCGGAATATACCAAAACTTCGCCCTCCGAAGTTATAAAAACCGTCAAATCATCAATTCCCTGACCTCCGTCCTGAGTCCAATCCGCAACCGCTACCAAATAACCGCCGTAACGGCAAACTTGCGCCAAGTCAAACGAATGCAATGTGCCGGAAACATTGCCGGCAACTTCCGGATACCACACGGTAAGCGAATCTTTTTGAACAAACCACAAACGCTGTTTGGAAACGCTGACGTTTACAATGTTGCCCGCACTCAAACCGGTGCCGGAAAAGCCCCATGTTCCGATATGGTCAACTCCCTCGCCGTCAACGTAAAATGCTTTCGGCGTATCAACACCGTTCACAAAAAACATATAATTCTTGTATTGCGCAAAACGAAATCGATTGTTATTGATACCGCTGCTCAAAATTGCCTGCTTTCCGTCCGCCGTCGTTATATCCCATATTTTCTTGTCAGAGGCGGCAAAAAAACGCTTATGAGCACCGTATTGATACGACGCCAATGTCTCCACCGGTGCGCTGAAATCAACATACTTGGTATACCCGTTGCGCAAAACCACCTTCGTATCTTGCGGAATATAATTATCCATAACCGAAGCATAACCAACATCCATATCCATATAATTATCACGTTTATTCAATCCTTTAATTGGAGAAGGTAAAGTAATATATACAGATTTATTATTCCTTGTAACTGACTTTAACCGCATTGATTGATACTCCTTCATCTGTTACGACGGAGCCGGCCAAACAAATATCACGCGTGGCTAATTCCGCCCCAAATTTCTTTTTCAACTCATGCTGAAATTCATTATATTCTTCAGCATAATCCATACCGTTGCGCTTAAGCCAACGCCACAAAATATCCAATTTTACCAGATACTCGTCAAAAATCGGTACATCGGTATTGGCCGTCAGGACACTCTTCTCCTCAAAGGTGTTAAAGTCCCATACAATGTTGTTCGAGCGATATTGAAACACGATTTTCACCCCGCACGGCGGCTCACTCAAAAAAACAAAGCGCCCGTTTTGAATTTTGAATTTGATATCACTGCCGGTACAGCAAAAACACTTTTCACGAGCCCATTGTTCCGGAGTTATGGAGCCGATTACCTGTTCTTTTGTATCTCTTATGTAAATGGTGTTGTTGAGCAAACTGAAAAAATCCGGCACTATTTCACTTATCGGATATTGCTTTTTTCCGGAAACGGTATAAAAAGCAGCCTCTTTGGTAAGCTCTTGCCAATCACCGTAACGCAACATGCTGTCTAAAGATGATTTAGCCACACTCAAGAACACACTGTCCTGTTGGCTGGTTGTATTGAACAAGTCATTTGGACGCTTGACGGCAGCCAAATCGGCCACTTCGCGACAAATTTCAAGAATCGTTTTCATCTTTTTTTCTCCCTTTATCCTTTAATGTTTTACTTTTATTTTGTTTTTCAATTATTTGTTTTAATTGAGTATTTTCTATTTCTAACTTCTCTATTTTTTGTAAATACTCCTTTTCTTTGGCGGCAAAAATCGCTACCGTTTGTGCTGATTTGGAAGCTTGTAAAAACAGATGAGCTAAATGGCGCTCATTTTCCAACCCGACAAAGCGCGCCTTATCCTCATCAAGCGCCGCCAACGCCTCCACCGTAAAAATACCGCGATTACCGCAAGTGGCAATTTCTGCCGCCGTTAAAAATGCAAATTGATTAAGCGGCGTTCCGTCCTCAATTTGTTTTTTTGCCGCCTGATAAAGCGCATATTCTTTAGGAAAGCGCTTGATTTTTTCAGCACTGGCCGGCTGATTGAAAATCTCGGTATTATTATCTTTCAGCCTGATTTCGACATAGGTTACATTTTTGAAAATCGGCAAGCCGTTTGCCGTGGTTTGTTCCGTTTTGACGGCCTTATCATAAAAGCGCGCCGCCACATTGCGTTCGTCGCCGGAATTGTCGGCAACTCGGCTAAACATTGCAAAATCAATATCCATTTAAAAATCCTTTCATTACATATTTCAAACAAAAAAAGAAAAGACGGAAATTAATCCGCCTTTTCTTTTGTTTACAGAGAGTTACGAGCTTGAACCGTCACTCGCCGTATTAATCAAAACGCCCTGCAAAGCGGCGTTGCTCATGGTTAAGTTTCCGGCCCAACCGATAATGCGATACAACGCATCCTGATTGATGGCCGTGCGGTCTCCGCCGATAATTTTCATGTCGCGATCCTTGTGGGTGCGCAAATATAAATAATCGGTGTTCAGGAAATACATATGATTGGCCGGACAATTACCGCCCTGACCGCCGTCATAAATCACGTCCGCGCCTTTGAATTTAAGGCTGACAAATCCGGAGTCCGCCGTTTTCGGATCACAGAAACGTTGCAAATCCATCAACGTCGAATCATAAAGCGAATACAACGCATCATCGCACACAATCAAATCCGGACGATCGCTGCCGCGTGAGCATTTCAGATAAATTTCGTTCATTTTTTGCAAAATATTATCCTTGCTGATTTCGGCACTCACCACCTGATTGCGCCAAAATTCGTTACCGGTTTCGGCACGATTGATGGCACCGACAGTACCGCTGGTCGGATCATCAGCCACCAACAGCGCCAAACCGCCGATTTCTTTACCTGAAGAACCGGTGCCGTCACCGTAAATGGCGGCGGACATCTTTTTAATCATGGTTTTTTCGGCGTTATCAACACGCTTTTCGAACAAATCCATGACCTGTTCTTCACCGCTGTTCATCAACAATTCTTCGCCGGAAATGGCAATCGGCACAGCGCACAGTTTAAGTGCATATTCCGCAGCCGTAAACAATTGTTTCGGCTGATACGAAATGGTATCATAACCGGAATACCACACCATATCGCCTTCGCCGTACTCCAATTCCTCCAAAATTTTAGTACCGCCGGTGATTTTTTTCATCTTACCCTTTTTCTTTAAGCGGCTGAGCAACGCGCTGTTTTTTGACATATTGTCATGCAACTGACCGGTACGATCTTCAAGCGTATGAGTCAGCATATCATTATATTTTAAAGTCATATTTTTATCCTTTTCTCAAAAGTTAATCCACATATTTGGCCATATTTTTGGCGATAGTTTCCCTTAAAGTTAACTCCCGCTCGGGTTGTTCGGCCTTTCCCTTAATAGCAAAGACGGCTTTTTTTGCTTGTTCGGCCGCCTTTGCTTCGGAATTGATTTGTTGTTTAATCAATTCGCTTCTCACGGACGGATTAAGCCACAAGGCGCTCTGATAAGCCTCCTCAATGTCTGTTGCCGTACCGTTTTTCAGCAACCCGCAAATTTCACGTTTCACCTGCTCAAAATACGGGTGCAATAAATTGCCTTCGCGGTCGGTTTGCCGACCAAACGCATTCAGAGTGCCGTAAAAGTTGCTGTGTTGCATTTCCTGAAGACAAGAACTTAAATCATGATATCCGCGTTCAAGTTGGCAAATCCGAGCCATCATATCCGGAGAAACGGACGGCAACGCCCGGCGCAAATCGCCTAAAGGCACACCGTAAACCGCAGCCACGGCCGCAATGGTTTGGGCCGGATTTTCATCCATGGCCTGATCCAACCATGCCAACCCGTGCAACCATTCCTGAACCGAATTAAAGCCGCGACGTTTGAAGCGTTCGGGTTCGTTTCCGAACAAAAACTCCAAAAAATCGTATGCCGCAAGTTTGGCGCGACAATCATTGATTTTGTTCTTGTTTTCAGTTTCGCGCTCGCATAAAAAAACCTGCCATTCGTGCGGCAGGTTCTTAAATTCGGACGCAAATTTTTCGGTATATCCCGAGGGTGCCGCAATCACGACGGCCACCCCGTCTTCCGGCGGAGTTTTTTCGGGCGTTATATTTTCGGCGCTGTCCGCAGTCGGAGTGTGCGCCCTGAACTGATGTTCAATTTCATCTCTTAATTCACTCATTTCCATATCATCCTTTTGTAGTTGTATAAAAAATCGGCAAAAAGACTTTCTTGCCGCTGTTTTTCCTGATTAAGCCGAACATTTTTGATATACTCGGCGGAATAGTCACTGGCACGCGCCGTTTGGCTGGTGCGTAAATACTTATCGACATCGGCGACCGACGATGCGACAGATCCGTCCGGAAGCATAATTTCTTCCGCGAATTGGCTTGAAATATAAGTCATTGTATGTGTTTCCTATTCTGATATTTGCGCAGTGCATCTTGAATTTTGGCGAGTGAGCCTACCGCACCAAGCTTATTACCACTCTGGGCAAAACCGGTCGTTACTGCATCTTCCAAACCCTTTATTTGTTCCGGTGTTAAACCGTCATACAAGCTTGATACATGCGGCAAACCGGAGCGAAATTTATCACGCAAATCACCTAAAGTATATTGTTTATTCAAATTCCCTGATGATTGCATACTTATATTATTG
>JBGUGE010000007.1:0-25143 GCA_045111335.1 Alphaproteobacteria bacterium
CGCCAAGTTGGCAGCGGGTGAGGATTTTGCCGCGGTGGCAACACAATACGGGCAGAACGCCGCGGATATCGATTTAGGCTTTGTGGCACGGAGTGATTTGTCGGAAGATTTAGCCGATGTTATTTTCGGTTTGGCAACGAATCGCGTTTCGCAACCGGTGCAAATTTCGGACAGCTGGCAGATTCTGAAAGTCACGGAAATTCAAGCGCCGCACAAAGTGGCAAAAGATGTGGCTCATCGCCAAATCATAAACGAATTGCGTTTGGAAAAAGTTTATGACGGCAGCTATGAAATAGTTAATGCTATTGAAGATTCCCTCGGTGCCGATACGTCGTTTGAAGATGTGGCGGCGGCCAATAAGGCTAAGTTGTATACCGTTAAATCGCTGGATGAAAACGGTACGGCGGTTGCGGCAGATAAAGAGATTTTGCCGGTTTTGGGCAATAAGGAAGTAATTGATACGGCGTTTTCATATAACGAGGGTGAGGTCAGCCAAGTGGTGGAAACCGATGAAGGGGTGGCATTTGTTCGTGTGGATAAGATTTACGACGAACATCAGCAACCGCGTGATGAGGCTGATGCCAAGCTTAAACAGATGTGGATTGAAAGCGAACGCCAGTCGATAACCAAAGAGTTGCTTGATAATATTGAGCATGATATTGAAGCCGGCGACGGTTTGGCGGAGATTGCGGTGCGTTACGGTTTGCGTACGCTCAGCAGTCGTCCGGTTACGCGCGGCGAGGCGATTGATAAGTTGTCGTTAGAAAATATGAAAACTTTGTTCTCGGCCGCTAAAAATGAGCCGCAAATTATCGAAATCGGCGATGATTATGTGGTGGCGGAAACGACGAATATTTATGACGATTCCAATGCTTTGAATGCACAAGACAGAGCGCAACTGAAGCAAGTTTTATATAACAGCATGATCAGCGAATTAAGCGATGCCATGTTGCAGGGTTATGCCAGCAAGTATAAGGTTGAAGTTCAATACGGCCGTATGGGGCTCGGCGACTGATGCGCGTTGTTTTTATGGGGACGCCGGACTTTGCGGTGCCGGCATTGCGGAGATTGATGGCCGAGCATGAAGTGGTGTGCGTGTATACGCGTGCACCAAAGCCCGCCGGTCGCGGCAATAAGCTCAACAAAACGCCGATACATTTGTTGGCAGAGGCAAACGGAATTGAGGTGCGTACCCCGAAAACTTTGCGCGATTTGGAAGAACAGCAAAAATTTGCCGAATTAAAAGCTGATATTGCGGTGGTTGCCGCGTACGGGCTGATTTTGCCAAAGCCGGTTTTGGAGGCGTATCCGCTCGGTTGTGTAAATATTCATGCGTCGTTGTTGCCGCGGTGGCGCGGCGCAGCGCCGATACAGCGGGCCATTGAGGCCGGAGACAAGGTCGGCGGCGTGACTATTATGCAAATGGCGGAGGGGCTGGATACCGGAGATATGCTGCTTAAAGGGGCGGTAGAAATTACGGAAGGTATGACCGGCGGCGAATTGCACGATACCTTGTCGGAGCTTGGCGCCGAGCTGATTGCTGCGGTTTTGGCCGATGTTAAAAAATATCCGCCGGAGGTGCAAGACGAGGCGCAAACCTGTTATGCCGCCAAGTTGGAAAAAGAGGAATGCCGTCTTGATTTTGCCAAGCCGACGGCGATGCTGTATAATAAAATTCGGGCGTTCAGTCCGTATCCGGCAACGTTTTTCGAATATGGCGGCGAGCGCTTTAAGGTTTTGGCGGCCGAAAAGGTTGCGGGCGCGGGGCAGGCCGGCGAAATTATCTCCGGTAAAGACAAGCTGATTATTGCCGCTTCAGACGGGGCACTCAAAATAACTCAAATACAGCGGCAGGGCAAACGGCCGATGACAACCGAGGAATTGTTACGCGGCTTTAATTTTGCTCAAGGTACGATACTTAAATAGAAAAATCCGCGGTTCTGTAATTAAACAAAACCGCGGACTCTTTTTACATAGAGAGTGAATCAGATTATATAACCTTTTTCTCCGTCTTTGCCGATTAGACCGTGCGAAAATTCTACAATGCGCAGCAGAACGGAGATATATTAGGGTTGATTAAATGATTTGCCGAGTGCGGAATTGCAGCAAGCGCTCTTTGAAAGTTTTATCTTTGGGAAGATTCTCAAAATTAGGCATAGACTCGGCTTTAATCGCGCGCTGAATCCTGAAATTGTGTAAACAGCGGCGCGCAGCTTCAAAAATTTCTTCATTTTTGGTGTCGGTAATTCGGTCGGACGTACCGTGACCGAATGAATCGCACTTGCAGGCGCGCATAAAATCAATCATCTGCTTGCCGTTGCGAAAGTTATCCGTCAGCTCACTCAAAAATATCAAAAAGCGGCCTTTGCGCATTTGCGGCACACTATGAAAACGCATGTGATTTTCTGCCACCAATAAAGCAAAATCACGATATTTATTAGGAGCCTTCAGACGTTTGCAGATTGCTTCAATGTGCGGCTTGGCAGCTTTATCATGTCCGATGTGTTGCGGCAGAATTTCCGGCGGTGTATCTATTTTGCCGATATCATGCAGCAATAGCGCAAACTTAATTTTAGGCGACAGGTTGTAGCCCTGCTGTAAGACCAGCATGGTATGTTCGCCGGAGTTGCCTTCGGGATGATAATCGGTGCGTTCCGGCATATCCCACAGTTTGTTGACTTCCGGCAAGATAACTTTGAGCGCGCCGCATTCGCGCATGGTGCGGATAAATTTATCAAAATGTTCGGTATTGAGTGCGGTTTCGATTTCTTTCCAAATACGCTCGGATGTAAGGTGATTAAGCATACCGGTTTTGGTCATGTCTTGCGCCAGTTTCATTGTTTCCGGCGCAATCTCAAAATCGAGCTTGGCGGCGAATCGGCACATTCTGAGCACACGCAGCGGATCTTCGATGAAATGCTCGGTGTTTACGTGGCGAATCAGGTGATTTTTAATATCATCTACCCCGCCGACCAAATCGATGATTTTATCGTTTTCTTTATCATACATCAGGGCGTTGCAGGTAAAGTCGCGGCGCTGCATATCCTCAGCCGGCGTAATATCCGGTCCGAACACAAACTTAAAATCGGTATGTTTGTCGCCGGTTTTGATTTCTTTGCGTGCCAGGGCGTATTCATCGTGAGTTTCGGGATGCAAGAACACCGGAAAATCTTTGCCGACGCGCTGAAAACCATTGGTTTCCATTTCTTCGGGAGTAGCACCGAATACCACATAATCGGAATCATGCGGCGTTTGGCCTAAAACCATGTCGCGGACAGCGCCGCCTACCAGATAAGTTTTCATTGCTACCTCACTTGGGTTGAAATATAACACATTGTTCGTCAAAAATAAAGCAAAAAAAATCCCCGTAAGACCGATTGAAAAGGTCTTAACGGGGGAAAAGTCAGAGATGTGCAAAATCGCCGAACAAATCGACGGTTGCCAGATTCAGCTTCAGTTGCAATTCGTCACTGCGTTGGTTGATAAAATCTGCCAGAGAAACGACACGGCTGGTTCGTTCAAACAGCGTGGGCTGATTTATTCCTTCAACAAAACGTAGCGGTTGCTCGAGCATGAACTCCTTGAACTCCGGCAACGGCGGCGGAATCTCCCGTCCGTGGGGGTGTTTGCAAGCCCATTCGCGGTACTCCTTTTCGTGCAGATACATCGTGTAATGAGCCAACGCATTTTCAGCGAGGATATTCGCAACTTCTTGCACTTTAGGGAGCGCCAATGCGGATTCTCGCTCCGGCTCGATACCGACCACGGCAACATAGCGATGCCGGTGATCATACAAACCGATAACCGTACCGTACGGGAATTCCAGAGTGGTTTGTAGGCAGCAATTGTAGTTCTCTCCTAAACGGGAAATACACAATGCCCGATTGTGGAAATCCCACTTGCCACGCCGCAATTCGTCTTGTCCGACCTCTGTTTCTGTTTGCAAATTCCAAACACTGACGGTGTTGATACGCTTTTCCGCCGTCACACCGTGTTGTTTGAGTTCGCGTGTTTTGAACGGTTCCGCATAAATCACGGCAGCCGTTGAAACGGCACTTTGCGGCAGGTTGGAGTTTTTGGTGTACCCGTAAGCCCGCCTTAAAACATCTAAGGATAAATCCTTGCAATACTTGTCGCGATACTCGTACAGCGACAAATTTTCAAAATCGATTTCCTTCATATATATACTGTTTTTGGGTGAATAATTTTCATAATGATTGTTTACGCAATTTCCGTTTATACGCTGTTTTCTTGAATTTGTCAATAATTGACTGTGAAAATATTTGCGTTTTTCATATTATTACGATTTTTGTTGACAAAATAGACGATGTTTGCTATTCTGAAAGCCTGAAGACTAAGAATTATAGTTAATATTAGAATATATTTATGAGGTTGGACCTAAGGAACTCCGTGCGCACCTCTAAAAAGCGCAAAAAAGAATAGAGTATGACATACTTTATTTTTTCAGTAGTTTTAGTACTCGCATACGTAGTGTTGAACTATTTGGCAGAGAAGCCGAAGAAGAAGGGCAGTTGGGCCTGGGTTATCGGGTTTGCCCTGTTTATCGGTGGGGCATTCCACCTTGTCAACTACTTTGCACAGCCGACATTAGCATATAATTGCTGGCCGGTGTACATAGAGTTGGCTCTGTTCATCGCCCTGTCAATCTTATTTACCTCATTTAGGGTATCTGAGATGGAAACAGGTCTGGAGTTGGATAATGAGGCAATCAGATACACATTTTTCGGCGGCATCGTCGGAATTGTTATCATGATGTGTGCCGATTTGTACACTTGGGATTTCTTCCACACTCAGTTCCAGCGCAATTTGCTGGAAATCCGTGACACAGTCGATGTTCGTAAGGATAACGGTGGTGCCAAAGTTTTCTCTCCGATACCGGTAGAGAAGATGAGCCTCAATCCGAGTGAGGTGGTGATGCGCTCTTTCCTGAATCAGATAGGTGATCTTAAAAATACATTTGAGATTTCATCTCTGACCAAGCAAAGCGTAACACTTCATGCCGATGTAGAGACCATCGACGGCAAGAAGTTACGCCTTGATTACGATGATCAGCTTATGTATGTCGGAATCCTTGAGTTTAAGGATTTCTGGACATGGAAAGCTCAGAAATATTCACCTGCTTATCTGTTGGCTGATGCAGCCGATAAGGACAAGGTGTGGATCATCAGCAAGGTCAACGGGGAGGAGCTGAAAATAGCTTACACCCCGGGCGCTAACTTCAGCTACAATCTGGAGCGTCACTTGAGAAACAACGGATATGCCAGTACTATCCTCGACGACTTCAACATCGAAATCGACGAGAACGGTCGTCCCTATGCCCCTGTCACCACACTTGAAAAAGTGGTCGGTATGTCAACACCTCAGGTAACAGGTGTTGCCGTCGTGGATGTTCAAACCGGAGATATTAAGTGGTATAAGCCACAAGATGCTCCTTCGTTCGTTAACAGAATCTACCCCGAGTGGTTAGTCTATGACCGCATCACAAATTGGGGAGAATATCCGAATGGATACTTCCACTGGACGAACAACGACGGCTTGCTCCAGCCCTGTGCCGGTATGGATATTGTCCAGACCAAACAGGGTTGCTGTTATTACGTCGGCATCCAGGCAAAGACCGGCACCTTCGATACAGAAGGTTATATGCTGGTAGACATCCGCACCGGCGAGGCTACGTATTATAAGCGTGACGGTATATCAGAGGCTGAGGCTGTGAGGGTTTTGAAGACCAACACCTACAAGAACATCAGTATTCAGGTTAATGACAGTATTCTGTACTTAACCGAGCCCATTTATTATAACATAGAGGGGCTGAATACGTTCTTTGCAACGTTTGTTGCCAATGCCGACAGGACAGTAAAGTATTATGCTTTCTGCAGTGCCGACAGCAAGGACGTTGTGGGTGTGGGCGAGACGCTTGAGGAAGCGAAGGCTGCTTATGTGGATTCTTACCACAAGCATATTGCTGTAAAGTCTGCCAAGCTTCAGACAACCGACAAGCGCACAGAGGTGACACTTGAGGCTGTGGTGTTGGAGAAGGTGCAGGAGGGAAATGCTTACTACTTCCGTTTGGAAGGTCAGGAGGGCAAGACTTTCTATGCCTATTCTTCCATTACTCCGGAGGTTCGTTGGTCCGGCAAGAAGATCAAGATTACCTACAATAAGACTGATGCTGACTTAATTGCTATCAGCTCTTATCAGGCTCTTGATTAACTATATGAGGAAAACCGCTATCCCTGACAGGATAACGGTTTTTCTTTTTTTAAAACGGGAAACCGTCAGTGTTGAAACTGACGGTTTGGGCGTTAAAGATTAATAGCGTGGTCGTAATATGCGGTTGTTGATATAGTCTTCGCCGAGCGAAAAGACCACATAACCGACGATGACACAAACACCGAGCGGTCGCAACGACATAAGCGCATTCATCAGAATCACTTTGTCCGAGCAAATGATAAATGCGCACAAGGCTATCAAGAGAAAGGCGGTTATTTCAGCGGCTACTCTCAAGATGTGCAAAAATTTTTTGGCCTGTTTCATAATGATAAATTTTGTAAAGATAATTTTCTAATAATATTTTCAATTCTTTCGTTAAGCGGCAACTTTATGATGCTGTTTTGCCGCTGATTATTTCGGTTTAACCGGTAAATATACCGTGAAAGTGTTGCCGTTGTGAGCGGTCGACGATACGGTTAAATTACCGCGGTGATGCAACACCACCTGCTTGGCAATGGCCAAACCGAGGCCGGTGCCCTTGATTTTCATGTCTTTATGCACTTGCATACGATAAAATTTTTCGGTTAAACGCGCTAAATCTTCTTTGTTTATTTTCTGCCCTTTGTTATTAAAGGCAATGCTTACCGCACGGCCTGAAGCGACGTTTTGCCCTGCTTTTGACGGTATTTCCGGCACAGCCTTAAGATCTATTCTGACCTCGGAATTTTCCGGTGCATATTTTATGGCGTTATCCAACAGATTTTGCAAAACCTGATGAATCTGCTGATTGTCACCGATGATTTTAGGAATCCGGTTAACCTCCACAACATTTATGCTGATTGAGCGTTGAAACGCCTTTATTTTGAGAGCTTGTGTAATGTCGTCGATAACTTCGTGCAAATCAACTTTATCTTTCAGTTCCGAATATTGTCCCATTTCTAACCGCGACAACGACAACAGATTTTCAATTAAGCTTGACATATATTCGGTTTGCTCTTTCATAATATTCAAAAAAGCATCGCGAGCCTCTTCATCATCGCGCGCGGTGGTTTGCAGGGTTTCAATAAATCCCGAAATAACGGAAAGCGGAGTGCGTAATTCGTGGCTGGCGTTGGCTACAAAATCCGATTGCATTTTTTCCAAACTCAGCGCCTTGCTGACATCATAAAGCGAAATAACCGCGGCGGCTCGACCTTTCAAATGGTGCGGCAGTTTGGTAATATGGGCATAAAAGCGGCGGTTGTTATATTCCGGTGCATGAAACAAAACACTCTCCGAATCGCTTTTGCCTTTCAAAACTTTTTCTACGGCGGCAATAAAAATGTTGGTGGAAAACATGCGGTCAATACCGTGTTGTGACAGCGTATCCGGTCCCAACATTATTTTGGCTGCCAAATTGTAATTGGTAATGCCGCCCTCGTTATCAAGCATCAAAATCGGGTCCGGCAAAGTATCAAACACCGCCGCATCAGACAGCATCTGCGCTTCTAAGGTGTCGGTTTTGGAAGCCCAAGTTTTATGAATGGCGGTAATGGTTTGTGCCAAGTCGCGAGTATCTTTTTCCGCAAGATGAATGTCGGCTTCAAGCGCTTTGCCGCTGGCTAAGGCATGAATGTAGTGGCGCAGAGTGTTCAGCTCCGAAGCTATCGGAAAAATCAAGAGCAAATTAGAGGCTATTATAATCGCAAAACATAATACGGCCACGCCCGGTGTAATAAATTCAAATGCCACCAAACCGAAGCACACCACGGCAAGCGGCAGCGATAAAAGGAAAACGCGCCGCAAATATTGCGGATTCAGTTTAAGTTTTTGCATATCAAACCGCTTTGCCATCGGATTTATCCGTCTATAACCTCAATAAAATACTGGACTAAGATTGGAAATATTGTAATATGTAATAGGTTTAAATTAGTTTAAGATTTTGAAGTAAAATGTCTGAAAAAGAAGTTATTTCGCCGGGTATGGTGCAATATTTGAAAATCAAGGAGTCGTATCCTGATTATCTGTTGTTTTATCGGATGGGTGACTTTTATGAGTTGTTTTTTGAAGATGCACTCAAAGCGTCGGCAGCACTCGATATTACGCTGACCAAACGCGGTCGGATTAAAGGGCAGGACGTGCCGATGTGCGGTGTGCCGTTTCATGCTTATGAAAATTATATGGCGCGGCTGATTAAGGCCGGATATAAGGTGGCGATTTGCGAACAGATGGAAAATCCGGAAGACGCGCGCAAACGCGGCTCAAAATCGGTGGTTAAGCGTGAAGTGATTCGTTTGGTGACTTCCGGCACGCTGACTGAAGATACGCTGTTAAACGCACGGCGTAACAACTATTTATTATGCTTATGTAAAACGCTTAAAGGTTACGGCGCGGCGTGGATCGAGCTTTCTACCGGTGCATTTTATACGCAGGAAATAAATATCGGTATTGAAGGCGAGGCGGCGGAGTTGCAGGGTTTTCTGATGCGTATTATGCCGGAGGAAATTTTGGTTTCCGATGCGTTGTTGCAGAATCCGGAATTGTTCAGGCTGTTTCACGAGTTTAAGGAAAAACTTTCGGTTTTGCCGGAAGCACGCTTTAATTATTCAAACACACGTAAAAAATTGCTCAACTTTTATGAAATTACGGCCACCGAGGCATTCGGAGATTTTAGTCGGGCAGAGATTACCGCCGCCGGTTTGGTATTGGAATACGTGGAAAATACCCAAAAAGGAAAAATGCCGCGAATCGCTCAACCGATGAGGATTTTGGATTCGCTTTATATGGAAATGGATGCGGCTACGCGGCAAAATTTGGATTTGACGGACGGACCGCGCGGATGTTCGCTATTGTCGGTGATTGACCGTACCGTGACCGCGGCCGGAGCGCGTATGCTGGCGGTTCGGTTATCGGCACCGTTGTTGGATTTGGAGCGTATCAATCAGCGGTTAGATGCTGTGGAATTTTTTTGCAAGCATGGCGATGTGCGGCAGAAATTGCGCGAGTTGTTGCGCAGTTATCCCGATGTGGAGCGCTCGGTGACAAGGCTCAGTGTCGGGCGTGGCGGTCCGCGAGAGCTTAAATGTGTGGCCGAGGCCCTGAGTTTGTTGCCGGAAATTCATAAAACTCTGCGGATATATCAGCGCACGGAGGTGGTTGATGAGTTATCGCCGGCAGTTGATGAAATTGTTAAGCGAATCGGTAATCATGTCGGTTTGGCAGATAAGCTCAATGAGGCGCTGATTGAAGTGGATTCGGGAAATGCTCTGCCGGCGTTTGCGCGTGACGGCGGCTTTATTCGTAAAGGGTTTAATCCTGATTTTGACGTTTTGTGTGAGCTGCGTGACAACGGTGAAAGCAAAATCGAGGATATGCAGGAAAAATATGTACAGTCAACCGGAATCGATAACCTTAAAATTAAATACAATTCGCTGATCGGTTATTTTATAGAGGTGCAGAATAAATTTGCGGCGCAGCTGCTCTCGGATCCGCACTTTATTCATCGGCAGTCGGTGCTGAACGCTACGCGTTTTACAACTGCGGATTTGACCGAACTGGAAAATAACATTCGCAGTGCGCGCGAAAGGGCATTGGCAATGGAAATTTCCGTTTTTGATGATTTGGTACGCGATATTATGCTTTCCGCTGATGATATTGTGCGGACGGCAACGGCAATTTCGGAACTTGATGTGGCGGCGGCCATGGCAGATTTGGCTTTGGAAAATAACTATTGCCGACCGGTATTGGATGACAGTTTGGTTTTTGAAATTGAGGAAGGGCGGCATCCGGTAGTGGAAACAGCTATTCGCAACAGCAACGAAGGGGCGTTTGTCGGCAACAACTGTTCGCTGAACCGTAATGATAACCGAATTTGGCTGATTACCGGTCCGAATATGGCCGGTAAATCGACGTTTTTGCGGCAAAATGCGATTATTGCGATTATGGCGCAGATAGGTTCGTTTGTGCCGGCTAAATCGGCGCATATCGGGTTGGTCAATAAGGTGTTTTCACGGGTTGGAGCTTCCGATGATTTGTCGCACGGGCGCTCGACTTTTATGGTGGAAATGATTGAAACCGCATCTATTTTGAATCGTGCCGATGAGCGCTCGTTTGTGATTTTAGATGAAATCGGTCGCGGAACAGCTACGTTTGACGGGCTTTCCATTGCTTGGGCGGTGGTGGAATATTTGCACGAGGTAAACAAGTGTCGCGCGCTGTTTGCCACCCATTATCACGAGTTGACGGTATTGGCCGAAAAACTTTCGGCACTGACGTTGCATTGCATGAAAATAAAAGAGTTTAAGGAGCAGGTTATTTTTATGCATGAGGTGATTGAAGGGGCAGCTGATCGTTCGTACGGGATTCATGTGGCAAAATTGGCCGGTCTGCCCAAAGCGGTATTAAAACGGGCCGAGCAAGTGTTGCAAAAATTGCAAAACGAAAATCGTAAAGGTAATGCCGCGGATTTAAATAATGAGTTGCCGCTGTTTGCATTTATGCAGCCGTCGGAACCGGAAGTAGCAGAGCCGGAGACGGAGCGCGAATCGGCGGCGGAAATTGCCCTGCGAGCACTTGAACCGGATAATTTGACGGCGCGTGAGGCATTGCAAAAATTATATGAACTCAAAGAATTAGTGGAGAATAAATAAAATGAATGTAAAGGATTATTTCAAGAATTATACCGACTTTGTTGATTCGGTGACGGCAGAAGTTTCTAAAAACGACGATATTTTTGCGGTCAGATTTAATAAGCTTTCTATGGCGTTGGACGGTAATTATTCGCGGCTCGATAACGCCATTGCCGGTTTGGCCGGCGAAAGCGGCGAAGTGGCAGATTTGTGGAAAAAAGTGAAGTATCACGGCGTGGAATATAATGAGGAAACACGCGAGAAATTTAAAAAAGAACTCGGCGATGTGTGCTGGTACTTGTTCCAGACCGCGTATGCGCTGAAAATGCCGATGGATGAGATTATCGAGGGCAATATCGAAAAGCTTAAAGCGCGCCACAGCAAAGGCTTTTCTCCGGATTATCTGTTGCAGAAGAAAGGGGCCTGAGTATGCCTCAAATTGTCGGCGTTTTGCTTCCGTTGCCGTTTGAGCAGCCGTTTGATTATGCGGCTGATTGTGAGGTAAAGCTCGGACAAATAGTGGAAGTTCCGTTCGGCAAAGAAAAACAAATCGGGGTGATTTGGACTTTAGATGTCTCAAGCGAATTAGAATCGGGCAAAATCAAGTCAATATCGAAAGTATTTGATTTTCCGCCGCTGAGTGCGGAGATGATGGAATTTGTAAGGTGGGTGGCACAATATAATATGGCACCGCTCGGTTCGGTGTTGAAAATGGTTATCAGCGTACGGTCGGTGTTTGAACCCTCGCCGATGACGGTCTTGTATACGCTGTCCGGCAAAACATTATCCGAAGCCAAACTCAAAAATTCCGATGCGCGTTGGCATGTGATGGACTTGTTGACGCATGCGCCGTACACGCGCCAGGAAATCGCGGCCGGTGCCGGAGTGAGTCAGGGTGTGATTAAGCCGATGATTGACGCCGGAGTGTTGGTGCCGGTTTATGTGGAAAACAAAAAAGAATTCACCGAGCCGGTCGGCGATTATAAAAAAGTGGATTTAACCGCCGAACAAACGGCAGCCGCCGAAATGCTGTGCCGCAAGGTGGGAGCCGGATTTTCGGTAACATTGTTGGACGGCATTACCGGTTCGGGCAAGACTGAGGTTTATTTTGAGGCGGTGGCCAAGGCGTTGGAACAAAATACGCAAGTGCTGATTTTGGTGCCGGAAATTTCGCTTACGGCACAATGGTTGCAACGTTTTCAAAACCGCTTCGGGGTGCGTCCGGCCTGTTGGCACTCAAGTCTGACCGTAAAGGAACGTACCGATACCTGGAAGGCGATTATTGAAGGTCGGGTGAAGGTGATTGTAGGAGCGCGGTCGGCACTGTTTTTGCCGTATACCAAGTTGGGATTGATAGTAATTGATGAAAGCCACGACCACTCATTTAAGCAGGAAGATGCGGTGAATTATCAAGGGCGCGATATGGCGGTGGTGCGGGCAAAAATCGAGCATTTTCCGGTTATTCTTTCAACCGCGACGCCGGCTTTGGAAACGTTGGTTAATGTGGATGACGGTAAGTATGATTGCGTGAAATTGCAAAGCCGATACGCCAATGCTGTATTGCCGAAAATTCAGGTGGTGGATATTAAAAAGGATAAGCCGCAACGCGGAGAATGGGGCGTTTCATGGCTGACACCGACGTTGGTTAAGGCTCTGCACGATAATTTGGAGCGCGGCGAACAATCGGTGTTGTTTCTTAATCGTCGCGGGTATGCGCCGCTATTGATTTGTCGCGATTGCGGGCACAGAATCCAATGTCCGAGTTGCAGCGCGTGGCTGACCGAACATAAAAATGCGCATAAGCTGATGTGTCATCATTGCGGCTATGTCGATGATATTCCCGAAGAGTGTCCGCACTGCGGCTCAGTTGAGGGTTTGACGGCCTGCGGACCGGGGGTTGAGCGGGTGGCAGAAGAAGTGTGCATGCGTTTTCCGGCGGCTAAGGTTGATATTTTATCCAGCGATAATGCTACTTCGTTTACGGCCGTTTCTAAGGTTATTGCCAAGATGGAGCGTAAAGAAACGGATATTTTAATCGGCACGCAGATCATTGCCAAAGGGCACCATTTTCCGGATTTAACGTTGGTAGGAATTGTGGATGCCGATTTAGGGTTGATGAGTAGCGATTTACGGGCGGCCGAACAGACGTATCAACTGTTATCGCAAGTGGCGGGACGTGCCGGACGCGGCGATAAGCACGGCACGGTTTATGTGCAAACGCTGCATCCGGAGAGTAATGTGTTAAAGGCTCTGCTGGAAAATAATCGGGAGCTGTTTATGGATTTTGAAAAGAACAGTCGCCGAATTTTGCATTATCCGCCATACGGTAAATTGGCGGCGCTGATTATTTCCGGCGCCAACCAGCATCAGGTTGCCGCGGTGGCCGCAGCCTTCGGACGTACGGCACCGAATACGGAAAATATTACGGTTTTGGGTCCGGCTCCGGCTCCGCTGTTTTTATTGCGGGATAAATATCGCTATCGGCTTATGCTGAAAACCACACGCAACATAAATATTCAAAGCATAATTCGTGAGTGGCAAAAAATGGTGCGTGTACCGTCAAGCGTGAGAGTTGAGGTTGATATTGATCCTTATTCGTTTAATTAGTGAATGAGGTTCAACAAATTGTAGGCGCCTAATAATAAGAGAAATCCCAACAGAAGCATATCTGACGATACAATAATGTTATGGCTGCCGACAACGCTGATACTGCGGGTAAGCGTGTGAGGTAAGTTGCGGTCGTTTTTTTGCAGTAACGGTCGATTATCATTAACCGGACAGCTTTTGGAAAGTATTTCTCTTATTTGTTGATCAATGTTCATCATATTTTTCCGAAATTTCAAATCAGTTAGCTTTGCGTAAACCTTCGTATATTTCAATAAAGTCTTTAATTTTGGTTGAGGCAACGTCAATCGAATCGCTGCAAACCTTCATATAAATCAGCTTAATCAGCTCGGCTTTGTCATGCGGTTCAAGCGAAGCATTACGTCGGCTGAGCCATGTTTCGATGTTTTCGATAATCAGTCCTAAGATTTCCGAATTAACAGCGGCAGCCGAGTAGGTAGTAATGTTCAGGGATAAGTCAGTCAATTCCTGCTCATCAACATGGAGAATCTGCGCTAACTTATGACGCTCCACCTCTCCCAAACGACGCGGTGAGCCGTTTTTAACAAATTGTTGAATATAGGCAATATTTTTACCAATAGCCAATGATACCTGTGCATAATTAAGCCCGCGTTCAAGAATCAGGCGAGAGATTTTTTTGCGAATTTCTTCAGTATTTTCCATAACTTACCTCATTTGATGTTTGACTGATACATTATATAATATATATCTTAGAAAGTAAAACGATATTTTTCCTATTGACGTAAATATATATTTCTTATAATTTGAGTTCAAGGAGGATAATTAAATGGCGCAAAAAGGAATGTCTGCCGCTACTGCAAAAAGACGCGGATATGTTTTAGATAATAGCGGAACATGGCGTAAAAAGACGGTTTTGGAAAAGTATTACGACGAAGGTTATTTAGATTTGGTCGGTAGTCCGTTTAAGGCTGAGCAAAGAAAATTGGCAGGAGAAATATTAGCACACGATTATTACTTAGGAAATTATGAGAATCTGCAATCGGTGAAGATTTTTCAGGTGCATATAAGAACAACGGGTAATATAGGCAAAGAAAGGGCTTTGTACTATAAAGAAAGATATTTGCGCGCCATTAAGAATATTCCGTATGAGTTCTGGCCAACGGTCTATAAAGTGTGTATAGAAGATACTCGTATTGATAATTTTGAAGAAAAAAACGATAATTCGTTAAGAAGTAAAAATAAAAATTATTGTCTTAAAGTCTTTCTGTGTATGGGTTTAGAGAGATTGTTAAAATATTATTTGCAAAAAGATAGAAAAAAGTTCTTGACATTTAGTGACTAATGTGATAAGAAAAATACCATAATCGATAATTGTGTTAAGAAAAAATAAAAAATCAGAGGGGATTGAGATGACTCAGTCTCCTTTTTTTATGGAGTAAAAGTAATGTATCAGGCAATTATGGATAGGGTAATTGTGCGCTTATGCGAGCAAAAACAAGCACTTTTCACTGCAAACATTGAGGATAAATACCGCAACCGAGGCACGGTTTTGAGCGTCGGTGAGGCCGTTCGCGATGTTAAAGCGGGTGATAAAATTATTTTTCATCGGTTTGATGATTTGCCGTTGGGGCAGAAAGATATCGTGGTGGTTCGCGAAAAAAGCATTTTGGGAATCATCGACGAATCGGATTAATTTCAATTTTTTTAGGAGAAACAAATGACGCAAGAAACTTTGTCTCGCAAGCAATTGCGAGATGCTTGGCAGCAGAAAATTTCCGCCGCCGAGAAAAAATATGCCGATTATTATGATTTGGTGGCGGAGATTCGCGCTTATTATCGTAATGAGCGCCGCCGTAATAAGCAAAATATTTTTTGGGCCACGGTGGAAACGCTTAAGCCGTTTTTGTATTTTAAGCAACCGACGCCGTTTATTGTTCGCAGTCGCAAGGCCGCGGACGAAACCCAACTGTTGGCGGCAACCATTTTGGAGCGTGCGCTGTATTGGAATATGAAGCAATTTGATTTTGACAGCGTGGTTAAATATGCCCGCAATGATTTTTTGCTTTCGGGTATGGGGGTTTTGTGGGAGCAATATTGCCCGAGTTTTTACCATATCGGCAATGAAATGCTTAAAAGCAGTGAACAGGTAGACACCATTTACGTTAATCCGACCACGTTTTTGATGGATACGCAAAACGTTAATGTGTGGGAAGATGTGGAATGGATTGCCCGCAAAACCTGTTTATCGATTGCCGAGTTGGAGGAAAATTTCGATGCCAAAAAGATAGAATATTTGGTATCGCGATTTGGTGATGCCGCAAGCATTACCGTTTATGAAATTTGGGATAAACCGAGTAAGTCGATTTATTATTACAGTCCGGAATATCCGATTGACTTTTTGGACGTTTATGAAGATACGCTGCATCTTAGCGGCTTTTTCCCTTGCCCGAAGCCGATTATGTCGACTTTAGCCAATGACGGAATGATTCCGGTGCCGGATTATGTGGAAATCAAGAGTCTGTTGGATGAGCTTGACGGTGTAAACAATCGGATGCGGTTGACAATGCAGGCGCTTAAAGTTTCCGGTTGTTACGATAATTCTTTTCCAGAACTCGCAAATATTTTGGATAAAGATGTGACGCTTATTTCGCTGTCGGATTTTGATAAGCTTAAAGATGCCGGCGGTATCAGGGGTATTATCGATTTTGCACCGATTGAGCAATATGTTACGGCGCTTGAAACACTGGCACGGCGGCGGCAGGTGCTGATTGATTCTATTTATGAAGTGACGGGCGTGAGCGATATTATGCGCGGTTCGTCTCAAAGCGGGGAAACGGCCACGGCGGTTACGCAAAAAACCAATTTCGGTACGCTTCGCAATCAGGACCGGCAGAATGATATGCAACGTTTCTTAAAAGATCTGCTCAAAATTAAGGCTGAGATTATATGTGAGCAATTTTCACCGGCATTTTTGCTGTCTTTCTTAAATCCGGATGAGCGCTCGGATATGATTAAAGCCACCAACGCGGTCAGAATTCTGAAGGCAGAAAAATTGCGCGGGCTGATTATTGATTTGGAAACCGACGGTTGTTTCAATATTGAAAAGGAGGAAGAACGCACTCTGCGGGTTTTGAAAAATGTGCACGAGCTGATAAGTCAGGCTTTCGGAATTGTGTCCCAGCAGCCGGCGTTGTTGCCGTTGTATCGACAGATGTTGGAAAGTGCAATGTCTACCATGCCGAAAGCAAGGCAGTTTGATGCGGTTATTGATTCCACATTTGAGAAAATCGCCGGCGAATTGAGTAAGCCGGATGAGGTGCCGACAGCCGGAAATAACGAGCTTTTGGAACTGCAAAAACAAAAGAATGCGCAGGATTTTGCCATCAAAAAAGAACAAAACGATTTGAAACGTGAGGAGCTTGAACTCAAAAAGTTTGGGGTGCTGAACGATGCGGCAAGTAATCTTAACAAACGGTAATATGTGTCCCGTATCAGTACACATAATTTAATATTAACGGAGGAAAAAATGTCATACGATTCACAAGGAAATTTTCACAGAGTACACAATTGGGAGCAAGATCGCCTGGACGATATTGAAATCGTCAGCGATCGCCACGATGAAGAAGACGATAATTTTGCCAACGGGCTGAGCCAATGTTTTTTGCGCGACGGCCGTGCGGCACTGACCGGCAATATGAACGCCGGCAACAATAAGATTCGGAATCTGTCCAGCGGAACCGTTTCAACCGATGCGGTCAATAAGGGACAAATGGATACGGCGTTGGCGGCAAAGGCGGCGGACAATGCGGTTGTCAAATTGACCGGAAATCAGACAATCGGCGGTACCAAGACTTTTTCGGCAAGTCCGGTGGTGCCGACGCCGGCGGCCGGTGATAACTCGACCAAAGCGGCAACGACAGCATATGTTGTTACATATATTAATGCTAAATTTAAAAAAGTTAATTCGCTGCCGGCAAGTCCGGATGCAAATACTTTTTATTTTATTCCGGAGTAAGGCTATGAGTGTTAATTTCGGAAACAGTAAAATAGGAAAAATATACGTAGGTTCGACTGAAATCGCCAAGGTGTATCACGGTAGTACGTTGGTGTTTGATAATATGAAAAAAATACCGGCATACGGATATAGCGGGGGTAACGGTAACGTATATCTTTTAGGCAGTAACTCAACGTCGGGAGTTATTATCAGAGAGAGTTTGAGTACGCTCAAAACCATCAGCGGAACTTTAGGGGCGAGCGGCTCATCGATAACGGTAGATGGTGATGCCGCGGCGGAGGCCGGAACGGTTTATACTTATGAAAGTACAAAAACTTATAACGGCATAAAACTGTATTTATACACTCATTATGTGTCGTTGGGTTCTCATACAATTCATTTGGTTCAATTTGTAATTGAGGATGCCAAGGTTGGTTCAAACTGCGGGCAATTTTCGGGTGATAACGATTACGGCTATAGCCCTTCGGAGGTAACGGAAAATTCGATGAATTACTATGGTTGGAGCTATAACCGAGTTTCGGCAAACGACACTAACTACACAAGAATAGGATACAAACAATAAGGAGAAAAAGCATGACAGGAACGGTACAAAATAACATTATCACGGTGCGGCAGGGCGACAGTTTTGCGCTTAATGTGGAAGTTAAAGACGGATGCAAGCCGGTAAATTTAACCGGTGCAACGCTTTTGATGCAGGTACGCGACAAAGACGAGGGCAATGTTATATTTGAAGTCAGCGGCACGGCGGTTGATGTTTTGCACGGCAAAATGGCTTTACTTATAACACCGGCAGAATCAAGCAATCCGGTGGGCGAATACGTTACGGATATTCAATTGACCGGAGCAGACGGCAGTGTAAATACGATCTTTCCGGCAGATGTGAATAAAATCGGGATTTTCAAAATTACGGCGCAAGTAACGGAGGCATAATATGGCAAATTATGAAATTGAAAGCGTTGATTTGGCCGTAAATATTGCCGCGGCGGAAAATATTGCAACTCAGGTAACGGGTGCTCAGCCGTTGGAAGTAACCATAGGCAAGGCTGCCGAAATGGATGTGGGGCAAGCCGTAAACTATATTAAAAGCGGTAAGGCGGAAATTGCAGATGCGGTCGATGAGGGAATTGCCGAAATCGGTGTGGCAGCGGCAAATCTTGCCAATCGGGATTTATCTAACTTGTCGACAGCCGGAAATGCCAAATTTGCGGCCAAACAAAATGTAATCGGCGATTTATCGACAATTAGGAGTGGAGCGGCGGCAGGTGCAACCGCGGTACAACCGGAGGATTTGTCGAGTGTGGTGCATATTGCCGGTACGGAAACCATCACCGGCAATAAGATATTTACCGGTACTACGACTAAGCAAACAAGTGCTGAAGGGCAGACTACCATCAACTTCAAAAACACGGCGGTCACACGGGGCACTGCTCCTACGGCAAACTGCGGGGCGGTAACCGCCTTTTTGGACACGGCTAATAAATATATCGGCGGTACTTGGGTTACTTATTTTGCGAACGGCGATACCTCAAACAGACTTCGGGTTTATAAAGGGCAATCAGCCGACGCTTATGCCGATTTGGGTATTACATATAAAGTAGACGGTACTGTTGTTACGTTTGCCCCGACACCGGCAGATACGACCACGACAAGCGGAACGCAGATAGCGACTACGGGCTGGGTTAATAGCGTCGGCAATAACGTGATGCATTTAACAGGTGATGAAACTGTAGGAGGTCTTAAAACTTTTACAGGATTAGCTCAATTTGTAGAAGATGCGTATAGTATTTTGGTAGTAAGAAATACCGCCTATAATTATGCACAAACTCCGGCAAATGATGAGATTTTGGGAGGTTTGTGGTATTGTGATAAAAGTGGAGAAATAATCTCTCAATACTATGCGCAATATAATTCTGACGGTACCGGTTTTGCGGGGATAGAGCTGAAAAATCATGTCGGCGATACCGAAAAAATCGGAATTAACTTTGGCAGTGGCGGAGGTTTTTATACCGAAGCCCCGACACCGACAGATACGACCACGACAAGCGGTACGCAGATGGCAACAACGGGGTGGGTAAATTCCACCGGCAACAACGTGATGCATTTAAGCGATACGGAAACCATCACCGGCAATAAGATATTTACCGGTACTCTGACTAAGCAAACAAGTGCTGTGGGTAATACGACCATCAACTTCAAAAACACGGCGGTCACACGAGGTACGGCTCCTACGGCAAACTGCGGGGCGATAACCGCCTTTTTGGACACGGCTAATAAATATATCGGCGCTCATTATATGTCGTATTTTACGAGCGGAAACATATCGCAGATATTACGCGTATATAAAGGGCAATCGACAGATACGTATGTTGATTTTACGGTAGGTTATCCGGCAAGCGGTGACCCTTATGCCGAAAGTCCGGCGTTAAGACCGAATGGCGATGATACCCGCGATTTGGGTACATCAAGCAGACGCTGGAAGCAACTTTATGCCGGTACAACCACGATTGCCACTTCGGACGAACGAGCAAAACAGGGGATTGAGAGTGTGCCGGATGCGGTGCTTGACGCATGGGGCGAGGTGGAATTTTATCGCTATAAATTCAATGACGCGGTAGAACAAAAAGGCTTTGATGCGGCGCGGTATCATACCGGAGTTGTGGCACAGCGGATAATGAGTGTTTTTACGGCGCACGGGTTAAATGCGGCGGATTACGGCTTGCTTTGTTATGACGAATGGGAAGCAGAGCCGGAAGAAGTCGATGAAAACGGCGATATTGTTACACCGGCAATCGAGGCAGGCAATCGTTATGCGGTGCGCTATGAAGAATGCCTGTGCATGGAAGCGGCGTATCAGCGCAAACGTGCCGACAGAATGGAAGCGCGGTTGGCAGCACTGGAAGCGAGGGTATAATGGATATTTTGTATTATCTCGGGAGAGGTTCACATCATCAAAATCGGGAGTTACTCTATTCTTTGCGGGCGTTGGAGGCACATTGCAAAGATATTGACAATGTGTGGGTGGTCGGTAATAAGCCGCCGTTTTTGGCTGACGGCGTGAAGTATTTATGGGTTGAGGATGACGGCCAGTGGTGGCAAAACGCTTTTCGTAAAACCATGGCGGCGATTGAGGCGGGCATAAGCGAAGAATTTTTGCTTATGAATGATGACTTTTATATGCTCAAGGATTTTACCGCAGCCAAATATCCGTATTATCACAAAGGCAATATCGGCGACGTGGCAAAAAATAAATACCAGGAAGTTATAATTAGTACCAAGCGCATTTTGCAGGATATGGGCAAGCCGTTTAAGCATTACGGCGTGCATTGCCCGATGCGGATTAAGGCCGGCAAATATAAGGAATTGGCAAAGTTTTATATAAATGGCGGCAAGCCGGTTTCGGCACGTTGTTTATACGGCAATTTGTTTTGCCGCGGCAAGCAAGTGGCGGACAATAAGTTTGCAACGCTCAAAAGCGGGGAAACCGGATGCTATTCATCTAAAGACTGGGCGGGCGAGGCGTTAAAAGAGCTGAGTGAGTTGTTTCCGAATAAATGTAAGTGGGAGGTGTAAATGGATTGGTTGCAATTTTTACAAATCATCTGTGTTCCGGCCTTTGGCTGGCTTTTTTTTAAATTAGGCGAAACACGCAAAGAGCTGAACGAGTTTAAGGTTGAAATGGCTAAAGAGGCCAAAAATTACGCTACTAACGAGGCAATTTTGCGAGTTGAAAATAAAATCGACGATCTGCGCAGTTTGATTATCGAGGAAATAAAGAAAACAACCAAAAGGAGATTGTAATGTCGGATTTGGATATTTTGGCGCGCACAATCTATGGGGAGGCCAGAGGCGAAGGTGAGGAAGGTATGGAGGCGGTGGCGTGTGTGGTTATGAATCGTTATCGCTCGCACAAGTGGTATTGCGGTTATACTTGGATGAACGGAATGAAGGTACCGAGTGTGGCGCAAACCTGTTTGAAACACTATCAGTTCAGCTGTTGGAATAAAAATGATCCGAATTTGAGTAAAATTTTGAAAGTGACGGCCGAAAACAAGGAGTTTCAAAGGTGTTTGCTGATTGCACAAAGAGCCATATCCGGTGAATTACAGGATTTTACCAATGGCGCTACACACTATCATACCAATGATATCAAGCCGTATTGGGCTAAGAGTAAAACCCCGTGCTATACGGTAGGGCATCATATTTTTTATAGGGAGGACTGAGATGGGAAAAAAGCATCATTATCAATTTTGGCGTTGGTTGATTTTGACCATTGTCCGTATCAAAAAATTATATGCCCTGACCTGGGGGGTAGTGATTTTATTGATTATAGCCTGTTTGAAAACCGATATTATCCGCCTTGTCGGGAGTATATGGCCGTGAAAACGATATTGTGTATGCTCGGAGCCGTGGTTTTATCGGCATACGGCGGATATCTGTACGGCAAAAGTCAGGTAAAAACGCAAATTGTGGAGCGTGAGGTGGAGGTGATTAAGTATGTGGCGCAAAAGCGGGCAAAGATTCAGGCTCAGCCTAATGCTACTCGCACTGAGCTTATTGAACTCATGCGCAATGGGACATTGTGAGCAGAGCGTCTTGCCGCAATTTCCGCACGCCGGAGCTAAGGTTGCCGATGAGGTGGAAAATTTAAGCGCCGAAGAATTTCCCAACCTTTGGGAGTGGTTCGCGCGCTTGAATAAATTGCGGCAGGAATTGGAAAACTGACAACAAAAACAGGAGGCAAAATGGCAAAAAAGAAAACGGCGGCAGCGTACTCGTTTGCCGAGAGTTTTGAAATGTTAAACAAACTGCAGCAGATGGCGATTGACGAGGGGAATATCAGCTTGGCGCTTAAGGCTGAGGAGCTGAAATGCAAAATCGCCGCATTGCAGGCGGATAAGGAAAGTCATTTATCAAACGAAAATTTAACCGGTATTTTAGTGGATTTTATCAATGAAGAACAGGACAGTGGCAAAAATTCCGCAAATATTCGCTCCGCTGATAAGGCAAAGGAAGAGATATAAACTGTATTACGGCGGCAGAGCCGGCGGCAAGAGTTATGCCTTTGCCGACAGTTTGCTTTTTTTGGGGCGGATGAAAAGGTTGCGGATTGCGTGTATGCGCGAAATTCAGGACAGTATCAAAGACTCGGTGCATAAGTTGCTCAGCGACCGTATCGCCTTTTATAATTTAACCGATTATAAGGTAACGGAAACGCAGATTATCAATAAAATCACCGGCACCACTTTTATTTTTAAGGGGTTGCAGGCGCAATGTGCCGGCAATATCAAATCGCTTGAGGGGATTGATATCGTATGGCTCGAGGAAGCGCAGAAAATCAGTAAGAAAAGCTGGGAAATCTTAGACCCGACCATTCGTAAATCTGGCTCGGAAATATGGATTTCGATGAACAGAGAGGAAGAAAATGATCCGGTGTGGAAGGCGGTGGCGGCAAATCCGGACGAGCGGACATTGGTGGTTAAAGTGAATTATACCGATAATCCGTTCTGTCCGGAGGAGATGAAATATTTAGCTGAGAAGTGCCGTCGGGAAGCACCGGATGACTTTGAGCATATCTGGCTCGGAGCGCCGATTTCGGCCGGCAGTCACAAGCTTATCGGCTATCAGGCGGCGCACGCGGCAACACAAACGCCGTTGTTGGTGTCATCATCGCCGCTGATTATCGGGATTGATGTGGCGAGGTTCGGTGATGACAAGACGGTGTTTTGTTTTCGGCGCGGTCGGTTTTGTGCGGAATTTAAGTGTTTTTCGCAGCTGGATAATGTGGCGGTTGCCAATCAGGCAACGCATTATATTCGCGACTTTCAGCCGGCTCGGATTTTTATTGATGCCGGAGGTGTCGGGGGCGGAGTGGTTGATATTTTGCACGATCGCGGCTTCAAAAAAATTGTGAGGGCGGTGATGTTCGGAGCCAAAGCGCTCAATGATGACCGCTATCACAATCGCCGTGCCGAAATGTGGGATGAGTTGCGGCAATGGCTTTATTCCGAGCCGGCGGTCAGAATTCCGAATGACGAGAATTTGTGTGCCGAACTGTGCGCCGTTAACAAAAAATATGACAGCCGCGGACGTCTGCAACTTGAGGAAAAAGAAGAAATCAAAAAGCGTTTGGGACGTTCGCCGGATATGGCCGACGCCTTGGCATTGACTTTTGCCGAACCGGTATATGATCGCGGCACCGAGCAATATGCCGGATTTAAGGAAAACAGCATTGAAAGCCTGTTTCAGGCCGATGCTAAAAACAACAAAAATAATTCATGGTAAGGAGGAACAATGTATTATCAAAATCAAAGCACATACAATCCTTTCGGTGAGCAACCGGAGGATGGCAACAAACAAAATCTTGGCAGCAACAATCAGCAGGGCAGCAACATCAATCAAAATCAGTGGCAAATGCCGCATTCAGGGAATGGTTGGTGGGATAAAGCCGCGGAATTTATGGTTACAAATCCGCTGACGCGCGGTGTCGGTATGGCGTTGCAAGGAGTGGCAAATGCCGGATTAAATCCGTTTGGTTATGCGGCGCGTGCTACGGGGATTAATACTCAGCCGCTTCAAGCGCAAAATATGACGGAGCGTATGTTGGATAACGGTGTAGCTCAGCGAGTGTTGCAACAAGCGACACCTTTGCAACAGAGTTTGTATGAACAGAACTTGAGAATATTGCAACGCTTACCGGAGCATCAATTAGATGTGAATTATGCTGTTAATAATCAACAGCGTAGTCTTGATAATTTTATGCAAAATAATGCGGCACAAGAGGTGTTGGATTTTGGTAATCAGAATTGGTATGGGCGACAAGACTTGTCTAATATCCTGAAAACGGGAAATTATACAGATATTCCGTTTGGTGCGTTGCCGGAAAATGTGAGACAACAAGTTAATCAAATCAGAATATATAACGGAGAAATTCCTTTGAATGCTGGTATAATGATTCCGGCAAATGTTGTGAAAAAATGGAGCGGAAATAGAATAAATGAAAATTACACGCCTGAAAGAATTGCGCAAATTGCTGACGAAGTATATCATTCGCCAGATGTAAAAGTATCAGAGGGAAATTATCCCCATATTCAGAAACTAATAAAAGAAAGACCAGAACATACGAACGACTTTTATAGTTTTATTTCAAGGGATAAAACAACAGGACAAACTACGGCAAAAACAGTATATGAAAAAGGAAGAAGTTCGGCTGGGCGCCAACCAACGTCGCTACAGGATAATCCTGCCGGCAGGATGCGTCTCTCTGACCTACAAACTTCTTCCTTGTATAAGGATATATCATTTGATGATGTTGCTGTCAATAGGAATTTGCCACATGTATCAAGCTTGTATGACGGACAACCGTACGCCGTAGAATTTTACGTTGACCAGCCGTTTAATCAAGAAAATTTCCACAGTTACGCCGGACAGCATATACGTCCTATAAGTGGTGGCGAACGGGTAGGCGGTATGCAGCCGATAACTCGAGATGATGCAAACATAACCGCACAACCGGTCCCTCAGCATACTGCCAGCGATACAGGATTGGGCTCTCGAGTCGTCTCTTCTGCAGCTACACAGTATACAGGCAGGCAATTTGCCGGAGATACGGGTTTGATGCCGCAAACCGGCGGAAGCGAACTTCCTCAACAACTTAATGTTGCCTACAATAATAATATAATACCACAACAAAAAGTTGTCAATAAT
>JBGUGE010000008.1:0-7621 GCA_045111335.1 Alphaproteobacteria bacterium
AACCACGATGAGAAGAGTTGTACCGCCCAAAACAAACGGAACACCGACTTTACTGATTAAAATTTCCGGCAAAATGCACAGGCAAACCAAGTAAATCGAAGCAACCATAGTCAAACGCGTAATAACATAATCCAAATACTCGGCCGTGTTTTTACCCGGACGAATACCGGCAATAAATCCGCCGTGTCTCTTAAGGTTATCCGCAGTTTCTTCCGGATTGAACACCACGCCGGTATAGAAAAACGTAAAGAACAAAATAAAGAACGCATACATTCCCAAATACAACGGCTGACCGTGCCCTAAAAGCTGACTCAACGTTTGTACCCATGCCGGTCCTTTTTCTGCCGACAAATTAGCAATCGTAATCGGCAACAACAACAAAGAGCTGGCAAAAATCGGCGGAATAACACCGGTCGGGTTAATTTTCAGCGGCAAATGCGAGCTGTCGGCCGCCGTTATACGCATACCCATCTGGCGCTTCGGATACTGAATAACAATACGACGTTGCGCCCGCTCAACAAACACTATAACATAAATCAGCGCCAAAGCCATCATCAACAAAATGATGATAGTGCCTACGGACATTTGTCCGGCACGCCCCAATTCAAAAGTCTGGGCCAAGGCATTCGGAATGTTGGCAATAATACCGACAGTAATAATGAGTGACGAACCGTTGCCGACGCCGCGTTCGGTAATTTGATCACCGAGCCAAACGATAAACATGGTACCGCCGACTAATGAAACAATGGTCGAAAACTTAAAAGCAAAACTCGGAATCATAACAGCGGAAGCTCCGTTTGCGCCGGAAATACTCAGCAAGCCGACGGCAATACCATAACCCTGAATAATCGTAATCAACACCGTCAGCATTTTGGTATAATGCACCACTTTGCGATGTCCGGACTCACCTTCTTTTTTGAGTGCCTGCAACGACGGAATAACCGATTGACCGAGTTGGATGATAATGGAGGCCGAGATGTACGGCATAATGTTAAGGGCAAAAATAGTCATACGCTCCAACGCACCACCGGAAAACATATTAAACATGCCCAAAATACCGCCCGAATTGCGGCTGAACATTTCTGCCAAAACCGTAGCATTAATACCCGGAAGCGGAATAAACGTACCCAAGCGGAACACTATTAATGCCATAACGGTAAACCATAATCTTTTCTTAAGTTCTTCAGCCTTACCAAAGGCAGACATATCTAAGCCTGCTGCCATTTTTTCTGCTAATGAAGCCATTGTATCATCCTTCAAAAATTTAAAACCATAAAGCGGGCAAATTTTGCCCATTGCCGATAATTTAATACACAAAAATAAAATTTATGCAACAAAAATATGTTTATCCTCAATATTTTATTTAAAGGCAAACAAAACCGAGTGTTTTGTTATTGCAAAAATATATTTTTTAATATACTATCACGCTGAATTAACAATATTTATAAAATTATTAAAACCTATCATTATGGAAGAAACATTTATTGAATCAAGAGTAGTTTTAGGGCTGTTATGTCTCGTACACCTGTTTGTCAATTATGCCGGCGCCACCGGAGCCGTGCGCAAACACATTGACCGCAGTATCTTAAACAGCGTTATCCTTGCCGAGATTATTGTCGTGACTGCTTATATTGTTTACGACAATTTTTGTGCCCCGCCGCATGATGGTTGGTTCATGGCCGTAATCGGTTATTTAATCGTATACGGGTTGATTTTACTGACATGGTTGGCTTATTGCACTCACTCCATTTTGGATAAAAACAAAAGCTACGAGATGGATATTGCAAGCCACATACGCTTCTTGAACGAAGATTATTTCAGAGGCACGGTAATTGACGACAACCAAGAGGTTGATGTTCTGATGCCGTTTGATGAAAAGTATCTTGTTAACGGCAAACCGCAAAAGGTAACGGTCAAATTTAAGGAAATCATCCAAGGTCTGCACATCACCGTAACTCCCGTTTGATTTTTAATATCCGCCCTGCTTAATTGCACGGCGGATATTAATTTTTCATGTTACTTCTTCGGATGCTTTTGCAGCATTTGCCAATATTCGTATTCCCACATCAACGGATTTTCCGGATTATGTTCCAGTGCCGATTGATGCCGCCAATTCAAATGATTTATCAAACTGCGCGCATGCGATTCATCTTCGACTTCAACTGCCTTCCAATTAGGCCAACCGACAATCTGTGCCGCCATATCCAGCGCTTCATGGTGCGTTATTTCCAACATTCGCTTAAGTTTGCGGGCTTTTTGTTTGAGCATTTCAAGATAGATAACGCGAGCGCCTTTTTGATATTCCGGCAATTTACGATAAATCTCCGAAAAATAATCATCGGGAATTTGTTCTATCGTAAATTTATAATCGGGATAGGCTTGATGCATTTGCTGAATAAAAAGACTGTCCTCACCAAAATTTTTCCGGCTTTGCGCAATAAGCAATTTACCATCATTAAACAACGCATACTTTTCCAAATCCGGCGAAAACATACCTTTGACTTCCGGGCTGAGCGCCGAAACGCACTTGCGATTTTCAAACAAATCAGCGATATATTGCTGCATTTTTTGTAAGGAAGCAACATCCTTTTGCTGCTTTTGCGCCGCTACTTCCGGTGTTTCATACCACTCAAATTCGGCAGCTTTTTCATACAGAGCATCGATATATTCCTGCGGCACATATTCGGTCTGCATACGTATATAGTCCGTGTTTTCTTTTTCAAATTTTGTGATTTTAGCAAAGTTGGCGATGGCTTTTTGATAATTTTCCGCAACCAAAAATCGTCCGTCGGCAAACAGCGCCAAGTAGCGGCGACATTCCGGCGCTATGGCTTCGTCTTTGCCGGCCGTGAGCAGAACATTGCCACCGGCAAAGCACTCTTTAACAAAATCTTCTTTATTCGGAAACGGTACGACGCTCAAATCATCGGTATACGGATAATGCTGCCATGCCTGTTCCGTAATATAGCGCAACATTTTATCATAGCTGAAGAAATCTATTTGTTGTTGCGGGGCATAAATTTTATTTACTTTACAGCCGCGTATTTCGAGCAGTTTTTTGATTCTCTGCAACATCTCCGGAGCGCCTTTATCTTGCATATAGCGCGAATAAATAAGTGAACCGTCGCTGAAATAATGAAAAACCGGATGATAATTGCGTTGCCATAATTTTGCCGTTTTTGAAACCAAACGACATTTTTTTACACCGTTTTGTTTTTTAAATTCGCTTTCCAATTGTTTTGCGTATTGCCATGCCGGCATCGATTCAATCGGATTATACGACATACATACGCCGTTATTAAACAGCGTCTCAATAATCTCATAGTTAAGTGGAAATGTTTTATTAGTCATAGCTAAAACTCCTTAGCGGGAATATAGTATATTGATGCCTGCCAGTCAAAAATCCCCTGGTTAAAGAGTTTAACTTATTAATCAAAAAGCGGTTATTCCGTCCGGATTCGCCTACGGGCAGGCAACAAGCGATAACCCTCGCTTCTGCCGTGTATGATACCAAACCCCGCCAACCTTGTCAATAAAAATAAACAAAGAGAGATGTAAAATACACCTCTCTTCATAACATCTCTCATAAATTTCGGAGAATGATAATCACAGAGCGGAAAACCGGCAAAAAACCATGTACCGGAGGTACGTAAATTTTTCAAGACCGCAGCTAACCGCTCTATAAAATCATTATACGAGATTTACTTTACCGCCGGCTTTCTCAATTGCTGCAACCGCTGCTTTTGAAGCCGAGTTAACGGTAATTTCGATTTTACTGGTAACGGCACCGCGTGCAAGCAAGCGAATACCGTCAAGCTTCTTCGAAATAACGTTAGAGCTGAGCAAAGTTTCAATGCTGATAGATTTAGCATCCAACTTGCCGCTGTCAATAGCCTTTTGAATGGTATCCAAATTTACAACGGCATAAGTCTTTGCAAACGGATTTTTGAAACCATGCTTCGGCAACTGGCGATACAGCGGCATTTGTCCGCCTTCAAATCCCATTTTAGCACCACCGGCACGTGCCTTTTGACCTTTGTGGCCAAGGCCGCAAGTTTTGCCCTTACCGGAACCGATACCGCGACCGACACGTTTACGATTTTTGGTAGCGCCTTCGTTATCTTTTAATTCGTTAAGTTTCATTTTCTTATTCCTTTTCCTTTTATAAAAGTCTCGTCATTTTCATTTCCGCTAAAGGGCTGTGCTGCGTAGCCGAATTTTTTTTGCAGTGTACAAATAAGGTACATAAGAAAAAAATTCGCAAGCTTGACAGCCCTTTAACGAAAATGCTTATTCCTCAACTTTTACGAGGTGAGCCACCTTCTTAATCATTCCGCGAATAGCCGGAGTATCCTCCAACTCTACGGTACGACCGGTTTTAGTCAATCCCAATCCTCTCAGGTTTGTTTCCTGATATTGAGGACGTCCGATTGTGCTACCTGTTCTGGTAACTTTTATTGTCTTCTTTTTAGTTGCCATGATTAAGCCTCCTCTTTAACATCTTTGGCCATACCTTCACGGCGGCTGACAATATCACCGACTTTCTTGCCGCGTTTTGCCGCAACCATTCTCGGTGAATTAATACCCTTCAAAGCATCGAAAGTAGCCTTAATCATGTTGTACGGGTTGTTGGAACCCAATGACTTGGCAACCACGTCTTGAACGCCCAAAACTTCAAATACGGCACGCATCGGGCCGCCGGCAATAACACCGGTACCGGCAGGAGCCGTTCTTAAAACCACCTTACCGGCGCCGAAACGGCCGGCAATATCATGGTGCAAAGTTCTGCCTTCGCGAAGCGGAATACGAATCATATTCTTTCTTGCTTCATTTGTAGCCTTAGTAATTGCTTCCGGCACTTCAGCAGCCTTACCGGTACCTAAACCGATACGACCTTTCTGATCTCCGACAACCACAACCGCGGCAAAGCTCATCGTGCGTCCGCCCTTAACGGTTTTGGCTACGCGGTTAACGTGAACTAATCTTTCGACCAATTCATCTTTTACTTCTTTTTTATTATGACGATCTGTAGCTTGTACCATTTTCATCTCCTAAAACTTCAAACCGGCTTCACGAGCTGCCTCAGCCAAGGCCTTAACCCGGCCGTGATAAATATAACCGCCGCGGTCAAAAACCACTTCGGAAATACCTGATTTGGTAGCTCTTTCAGCAATTACTTTACCAATGAAGCCAGCGGCTTCAACCGTAGAAGATTTTTTAATTTGACCTCTGACTTCTTTATCCAAAGTAGAAGCGGAGGCAACTGTCAAACCTTTTACATCGTCAATGATTTGTGCATAGATATGCTTACCGCTGCGGAAAACCGACAATCTTAATTTGCCGTTGGCGGCGTTTTTCAAAGCGTATCTTACACGCGCTTGTCTTCTTTCAAACAATTTTTTTGGTGTATTCATCGACTTATTCCTTATTTCTTCTTGCCTTCTTTACGACGTACATATTCGTCAACATATTTTACACCCTTACCTTTGTACGGTTCCGGTTTTCTGTATTTACGAATTTCTGCCGCAACTTGGCCAACTTTTTGTTTGTCTGCACCAAAGATTGAAATTTGTGTCGGAGATGCGCAAGAAATCTTAATCCCTTCCGGTGTCGGAAAAGTAACTTCATGCGAAAAACCTAAAGATAAAATCAGATTTTTACCTTCAACACGCGCCTTATAACCGACGCCTACCAATTCCATATCTTTTGTAAAGCCTTCGCTTACACCCTTAATCATCTCATTAATGCGAGCGCGGGTTGTACCCCACAAAGCTCTCGATGCATTGCTTTGAGACAGCGGCGAAACCGAAACTTTACCATCTTCAAATTTTGCTGCAACATGGCTGTCATCAAAAGAATAGGACAATTCGCCCAACTTACCTTTTGCCACAACCTTATTGTTATTGATGCTGAGTTCTACTCCGGCAGGAACAACAACTGGATATTTACCAACTCTTGACATTTCCTACCTCCTTAGAACACTTGGCACAAAATTTCACCGCCGACATTGGCTTTACGGGCTTCATTATCACTCATAACACCTTGAGGAGTCGAAATGATGGAAATACCCAAGCCGTTGTATACTCTCGGCAAATCTTTCACGCTTGAATAAACGCGACGACCCGGAGTCGAAACACGGTAAATTTTTGTAATAACAGCAGCACCTTCATGGTACTTCAATTGAATACGAAGCTCATCAACACCCGGACGTACATTGCTTTTTTCAAAACCAGCAATATAACCTTCGCGTTTCAAAACTTCCAACACATTTTCACGCAAGCGAGAAGCAGGTGATACAACATCACTCTTTTTCGCTCTTTGTGCGTTTCTGATGCGTGTGAGCATATCGCCCAAAGGATCACTCATAGACATGATATCTTCCCTCCTTACCAGCTTGATTTTACTAAACCAGGAATTTCGCCAAAGCTTGCCAAATCTCTCAATTCAACACGGCTTAAACCGAACTTTCTGTAATAACTGCGTGAACGTCCCGTGATTCTGCAACGATTGCGAATACGGCATTTTGCAGAATTCTTCGGAAACTTTTGCAAAGCAAACTGAGCCTGCATTCTCTCTTCCGGAGTTGCATTTTTATCCATCATGATTGCTTTTTGTTTTTGACGGCGGTTCGAATACTTAGCAGCCATCTTAACTCTTTTCAAGTTTCTATATACCGAACTTGTTTTTGACATAGTAAAATCTCCGCTTATTTCTTGTAAGGCAAGTTAAACGAGGTCAGCAGGAATTTTGCTTCTTCGTCTGTCTTAGCTGTTGTACAAATAACAATATCAAGACCTCTGACTTCAT
This sequence comes from Alphaproteobacteria bacterium, assembly GCA_045111335.1. GTDB lineage: Bacteria > Pseudomonadota > Alphaproteobacteria > RF32 > CAG-239 > RUG410. Next base: position 6,808 of record JBGUGE010000008.1, read on the forward strand.
CAACCTTTTCGTAGTTGATTTCAGGGAAAATGATTTGTTCCTTAATACCGAAAGCGAAGTTACCTTTGCCATCGAAGTTCTTTCCGGTAATACCATGGAAGTCACGGATTCGCGGTAAAGCCATATTTACCAATCTCTCCAAGAATTCATACATTCTGGCAGAACGCAAAGTTACTTTGCAACCAATCGGCATGCCTTCTCTTAATTTGAAAGTGGCAATAGACTTGCGAGCCTTGGTCATAACCGGTTGTTGACCGGAAATAGCCGCCAATTCTTCCATAGCATTCGTTACTTTTTTCTTATCGGTAACGGCATCGCCGACACCCATATTCAAAACAATTTTCGTCAGCTTCGGAACCTCATGTGGATTTTTGTAACCGAATTTTTCCACAAGAGATTTCTTTATGACGTTATTGTATAAATTTTCATAGTTTGTCATAAAATTTTCTCCCATTAATCGATTACATCACCGGTTTTGCGAGCAACACGCACCTTTTTGCCTTCTACTGTTTTGTAGCCGACTTTGGTTGCCTTGCCTTCTTTTACAATGGCAACGTTAGAAACGTGGATCGCCGCTTCTTTGGATACAATTCCGCCAGGTGTTGTTTGCGACGGCTTGGTGTGGCGCTTAACCATATTCAAACCTTCAACAACAACCTTGCTCTCTCTCGGAAGCGCTTTTTTTACAACGCCGGTTTTACCCTTGTCGTCACCCGACAAAATGATAACCGTATCGTTCTTTTTAATTTTCATTTTAGGCATTACAATACCTCCGGTGCTAATGAAATGATTTTCATAAATTTCTTTGCACGCA
>JBGUGE010000009.1:0-30425 GCA_045111335.1 Alphaproteobacteria bacterium
CTGTGCGGGTTGTGAAATACAATCGTATACTTTCCTTCCGGCGTTTTGTTATCTCCCTGTGCGGTTTTAGCACCGACAGGAGTTCTTCCCAAGCGAATGTTATATTGCCGCACTTGAGTATCTTTGTTGTATAAATACATTTTTCGCGCGCTTTTTTGCACCAAAATACCGGTTATTTCGGGTTTATCTTCGGCTGATGACAATACAGGTATAAAAGGCAGTATAATACCGCATAAAAACAACAGCAATTTTGGCATAATCAGCTCCTAACAGTTCATGGCATTCTTGGCAATACCGGCCAGCGAAGTTTCTTTATAATCCTGATTGAGACTCAAGCCTGTTTCATACATGGTTTTGATGATGCTGTCGAGGCTGACGATATGAGTTCCGGTGCGTTGCAACGCCAGACGTGCGGCGTTCACTGCCTTAATTGCCCCCATGGCATTACGTTCGATACACGGTACTTGCACCAAACCGTTAATCGGATCGCAAGTCAGGCCTAAATTATGCTCCATTGCAATTTCGGCCGCGTTTTCAATTTGGGCATTATCACCTCCGAATGCGGCCGCCAAACCGCCGGCTGCCATAGAACAGGCTACTCCGACTTCGCCCTGACAACCGACCTCGGCTCCGGAAATTGAGGCGTTTGTGCGATACAAACTGCAAATAGCCGAGGCCGTGGCCAAAAAAGTGATAATTGCGTTTTTCTTTTCGGTTTCATTTAAGAATTTGCCATAGCGTTCCATATAACGCATAACCGCAGGAATCAACCCGGCCGAACCCATGGTCGGAGCCGTAACCATACGTCCGCCGCAGGCATTTTCTTCGGCCACGGCAAAAGCCCAGATATTAATCCAGTCAATTGCCGTCAGCGAATCTGTTTTGTTGTTGTTAAAGTTGTTTTGCAGGCGCTCGTACATTTCTTTGGCATGGCGTTTAACCTTCAGTCCGCCCGGAAGAACACCGTCTTTTTGCATACCGATATCGATGTTTTCCTGCATGATTTGCGCCAACTTCAAAATCTGTTTGGAAATCGAAAATTGTTTGCTCCAGATTTTTTTCTCGTTTTGCAACACCAACTCGGCAATCGTCATTTTGTTGCGTTTGCATATTTGCATCAACTCGGCACAGGTTTCAAAGTTATACGGCACTTCATACGGCTTACGATCAATACGACGCGTCATCTCGTCACGTCGGGCAATGGTGCCGCCGCCGATGGAAAAATAGGTTTCTTCAAGCAAAACCTTGCCTTTAGCGTTATATGCAGTAAAAGTCATGGCATTGGAATGCTCGGTCAGGCAGATTTTTTTCTCCAAATCAATATCTTTATCAAACGAAAAAGTAATTGCTTCGGTGCCTGCAAGATTAAGCTTTCCGCTTGTTTTAATTTGGGCAATATAATCGGTTTGAGGAGATATATCCTCGGCATTAAGGCCCGACAAACCGTAGGCTACGGCGTTTAAGGTACCATGCCCGATGCCGGTTAAGGCAAGTGAACCGTAGAGTTTGGTTTGTACTCGCTCTACTTCGGATAAGCAACCGGCCGCAGCTAAGTTATTAGCAAAGCGTCTGGCTGCTTTCATCGGGCCGACTGTATGCGAACTGGAAGGACCGATGCCGATGGCAAATATTTCAAACAAACTGTAATACATGGCAATTAATCTGAATTACATACCCTCAAACAAGGCTTCAACGGATTTTGCAAAATCATCATATTCTCGGCGTGAGATTTTTCCGTCTTTATCCGTATCCATCAGCTCTATTGCCATCTGATTGGTGCTGTCCAGAGTGTTGGTGCGGAAAGATTGCAGCTCTTGTTTGGTCAGTTTGCCGTCATTGTCGGTATCTAAGGTATTGAAGTTTTTATCCAAATCCGGCTCTTTCCCGTCCTGATTTGCGGCAACCTTGGAATAAAAGGCCTTGTATTCTGCTTTGCTGACTGTGCCGTTGCCGTCTGCATCCAACAGCTTAAGGGTGTCGTCATTCTGCTGGTCTAAAGATTGCTCTTGAACCGCAGCGATTTCGGTGATGGTAAGATAGCCGTCATTATCGGCATCTGCTCTGGCAAAATCTTGATCAATGCGGCCGGCTGAAGCCGGAGAGGCCAATAAAATACAGGCTAAAATTACGGTTATATGCTTCATATTTTTTCTCCTTATATTTTAAGAAAGTTTGGCAATCGCGTCGCGAATACGGGTTAATGTTTCCGCTTTGCCTAATACACAGGCTAATTCGGTGGCGCCTCCCGGTGTGGTTTCTTTGCCCGAGAGCGCAATGCGTACCGGATAAAGAATCTGGCCGTTTTTCATTTCATTGGCAACAGCCACGCTTTTCAGTGTTTCAAATAAAGCTTCATTATTCCAAGCATTCGTACTTTCTAACACCGGCAACACAAGTTTTAGGGCCTTAAGGGCAATTTCCGTATCGGTTTTCATTTTTTTATTGGTGTACAACTCCGTGGAATACTCGGGAACTTTTGCCAAAAAGGCAACTTCAGCCGGAATTTGCGCAAGCGTTTCGACACGCGGTTGCAGCACGGCACTCAATGCCTTCAAATCAAGCGATTGCGGCAAACCGGCATAATAAGGCAACGCCGACTGATGAAATGCTTCTGCCGACAGATTACGGATATAACAACCGTTCATCCAAGTTAGTTTGGTAATATCAAAAATTGCCGGTGATTTATTTAATCTTTCGCTTGAAAAACATTTCTCAAGTTCTTGAAGTGAGAAGATTTCTCTTTCATCTCCCGGGTTCCAGCCGAGCAGAGCGATATAGTTCAAAATTGCTTCCGGTAAATAGCCTTTAGCCACTAAATCTTGGAATGAGGCATCACCGTTACGTTTGCTGAGTTTGTGTTGAGTATCTTTCATAACCGGCGGAACATGCACATAAATCGGCGGTTCCCACCCGAAAGCCTCGTAAATCAGGTTATATTTCGGAGTTGAGGAGATGTATTCGTTGCCGCGCACAACGTGCGTGATTTGCATCAAATGGTCATCAATTACGTTGGCAAAGTTATAGGTCGGCAGACCGTCGCTTTTCAACAACACGCCTTCATCAAGCTCGTCGTAGTCGATTTCAATATCGCCGTAAACCACATCGTGGAAAATCGAGGTGCCTTTTTTATTGATATTTTGCCGTACCACAAACGATTCACCGGCCGATATCCGTGCCTTAGCTTCTTCAAGAGGAATGTGTTTACACGGATCTTTTAATTTGATATGTGCCTCCGGAGCATCTTCATCAACATCCTTATTCTCTTCTTTTTGTGCGCAAAAACAATAATGTGCACCACCTAATTCAACTAATTTATGAGCATACTCGGCATACAGAGGTTTACGTTCGGATTGGATATACGGCCCGTAATTGCCGCCAATATCCGGACCTTCGTCCCAATTCATACCGACACGTTTGAGAGTTTTATAGATGATGTCGGTTGCGCCTTCCACATAGCGCTTTTGATCGGTATCTTCAATGCGCAAAATAAAGTCGCCGCCGGCAGACTTGGCAATCAGGTATTCATACAGTGCCGTACGCAAATTACCGATGTGCATATATCCGGTCGGGCTCGGAGCAAATCTGGTTCTGGTTTTCATATTCATCATTCCTTATTTTATAACAATTCAATTGTTGTACAGGATAAAGCAAAAAATAAGGAATGCAAGCGTTTTATAAAGGTTTTACTCTTGAATCAGCTGACACATGGCTCCGATAAGATTCTGCGCCCCCTGACAAACATCAATCATGTTGGTGGCAAGCATATAAGCCGGAGTTGTGCAAACGCGGTTTTCGCGGTCGATACACACATCGGTAACGCCGACTTCTTCATGCACGACGCCTAATTGTTCCAATTTTTGCGCGGTTGTTCCGCCGGCTCCCAAAGTAAAGCGTATTTTTTTATCGGCCAGGGCCACCGCTACCATTGCCGGAGCAATACACATGGCGCCGATTACGAGTTTTTTATCGTAACATTGGCGGATAACCTTTAATATGCCGGAATTAATGTCGCAATCTGTGCCTTTTTTGGCAAAATCGCACCAGTTAGTAACCGCGCCCAAACCTCCGGGAAAGACAATTCCGTCAAAATTAGCGGTATTGAATTCTCTCAAGTCCAAAATATCGCCGCGGGCAATACGTGCCGCCTCCACCAAAACATTACGGGTTTCGTTCATCGGTTGATTATTTAAGTGGTTGATAACGGCGCTCTGATTTATATTCGGGGCAAAACATTGATAAGTACAACCCATATTTTCAATACACAAAAGGGCACAAACCGCTTCGTGAATTTCCGAACCGTCGGCACGACCGCAGCCGGATAAAACGACGGCAAAGTGTGGATTTTTGTTCATAACAGGCTCCTTGAATTAAATATTTTGTTGATTTATCCTATATCTGACAATATAATACTGTCAAATTGATTTTTTAGAGTGGGGGATGATTTTTATGGATGTAAATTTGACAACACTTGCTAACGGATTGCGGGTTGCTTCGGTGGAAAGACCTCAGACGGAAACGGTTTCGGTGGGTATTTGGGTAAATACCGGAAGTGCCTGCGAACGACCGAATAACAACGGAATTTCACATTTTTTGGAACACATGGTGTTTAAGGGTACGCAGAAGCGTACGGCGTTGCAAATTTCGGAAGATATTGAAAATGCCGGCGGTAGTACCAATGCTTATACTTCGCGCGAATTTACGGTATTTTATGCCAAAATGCTGAAAAATGATTTGGAGTTGGCACTTGATGTGTTGGCGGATATGGTGATGGCTCCGACTTTTCCGGAAGATGAAATGACCAAAGAGCGTGAAGTGGTGGTTCAGGAAATAAAGCAAACATTTGATGATCCAAATGATATTGTGTTTGATTATTTTCAGGAAACGGCATTCCCCGGTCAGGCTCTCGGTCGCAGTATTTTAGGACCGGCGGAAAAGGTACGCAAATTTAATGCCGATACGCTTAATAAATATATGTGTCATAATTATGCGGCCGAAAATATTGTGGTGTGTGCGGTCGGTAATCTGAAACATGATGAGTTGGTAAAGATGACCGAGGCTCGCATGGCGGGGTTGCAGCAGCATACTGACTTTAAAAAAGATAAGCAGTTGTATGTCGGCGGCTCGTTTATTAAACAGCGCGATACGGAACAGGCACAGGTTTTGCTCGGTTTTGAAGGAACGAGCTATTTCAGTACGCAGCGTTATCCGGTTTCGATTATGCTGACGATTTTGGGCGGCAATATGTCATCGCGTTTGTTTCAGGAAATCAGAGAAAAACGCGGCTTGGTTTACAGTGTATATTCTTACGGAAATACTCATGAAAACAGCGGTTTATGCGGAATTTATGCCGGTTTGGACAGCGAGCAAATCAATGCCTATTTGCCGGTGGTTGCCGATGAAATCAAGCGGATATGCAACGAGCCGGTAAGCGATACGGAATTAAACCGGGTTAAGGTGCAATATAAAGCCGGTATGCTGATGGCGCTTGAAAGCTCTTCTGCCACGGCGGAAGCGGTTGCGCGGCGTTATTTATTGCATAATCGCTATGTGCCGATGGAAGAAATCATCGAAATTATCGAGGGTATCGGCAAAGATGATGTGATGAAGGCGGCGCAAACGGTATTTGCTACCCCGCTGACTTATACGCTTTTAGGCAACTTAAAAGATTATCCGAGCTATGAGCAAGCACAAAAAATGTTTAAGTAGCTTGTTTACAAACTCTTATTATTTCGTTGCAATTTGCCTTAAGGTGTGGCATAGTTAGGCAAAATAACAAGTGGAGGGCGCAGATGTCACGGGCGGAAGATATTTTTGAAAAACTGATTTATTTCGGCGAAGATGCGCTTGATGAGTTTATTTGCAGTCGAACGACCGAGGAGCTGTTTATGGATTTTAAGCAGGCTTCTTCCACCGGCAAACACGGGTGGTCGTTAAGTCCCGATGACAGACGTAACTTAGCCAAGTGCATTTCCGGTTTCGGCAACTCGGAGGGCGGGGTAATCGTCTGGGGGGTTGAGTGCTCGCGGGATATTGATATCGGAGATGTGGCCAAAGCCAAAGTTAAGGTCAGGAACGTACATCGCTTTATGAGCTGGGTGGAAAGCGCTATTTCGGGATGTACCATTCCGAGCCATAATAAGGTGCGTAACCACATTATTTGCGAAGACAAAAACGGCGACGGTTATTTGGCAACCTATATTCCGAAATCCGAGATTGCGCCGCTGATGACTACCATAGGTAATACCATGTATATTCGCTCCGGTTCGAATAATGTGCCGGCGCCTTATGCCGTGATTGCAGGTATGTTCGGGCGCCGTCCGCAACCGAATGTGGAATTAAAACTCGAAAATCGGACTTTGGAAGTGGTAGAAAATGACGAAGAGGATATTTTATATCCCAAAACCATCGATACACCGCCGCAAAAATACGTTAAAATCGGCTTTGATATTCATTGTTTGAACGACAGCAACGCCATTGCCCGCGAGTTATATCTGACATGCACCACCGACAGTACCGGCGGCGAATATAACCGCGTGCGTTTTTCCGATTATAATATGATGGCCAATATGCTCGGTATGGAAGGGCATCTTAATTTGATTACCAAGCCGGAGTTGCGTTTACCGCCGCGCGGAATTTTGAAATTTGCCCATGTGGAAATAGTGCTTTCCGAGTTTGTTGATGATGATATGGAAATCAACGGTGTGGTCGGGGCAGATTGTGCAATGCCTAAGTCGTTCCGTATTTTCGGAGCTAAGAATAATCTGCGTTCGTTTACGGCCAAAGCGTTGCGTTCGGAAGATAATGCCGATTTGCTGGTAAATGAGTTTTTCTGCGAATTTTTGAAAGAAGTTGAATGACAATACGGGTGGAAATTTTTACGGACGGAGCTTGTTCGGGCAATCCCGGTGCCGGCGGTTGGGGTGCGATTTTGCGCTATAAAGACGTGGAAAAAAAACTTAGCGGCGGCGAGGCAGATACCACCAATAATCGTATGGAATTAACGGCGGTGATTGAGGCTCTGGGGGCGCTTAAAAAATCATGCAATATTTCGCTTTATACCGACAGTCAGTATGTAATGAAGGGAATTACCGAGTGGATGGATAACTGGAAGCAAAACGGTTGGCATACGGCGCATAAAAAACAGGGCGTTAAAAATATCGATTTATGGCAACGGCTTGATGAGCTGGTCGGACAACACGAAATTCGCTGGGTGTGGGTAAAAGGGCATAACGGCCATGCCGAAAACGAGCGTTGCGATGCTTTAGCTCGCGCCGAAGTCGAGAAAATAAAAGCCGCACAGACAAACTGATATGTAAAAAAACAGAAGCCGCATTATTCCGCCTCAAGGTCGTATGGCAATGAGGAAAGTGCCGATATGCGGCAGTATTAAGTGTCTTTCAGACAATGTTTTATTTTGGTCTGAAATCAATAAAAATTGCTTGCTTTTTGTAATTTTTCGTCTATAATCAGTCGACAAAGAGAGTTTTTATTACTATTATTTTATCCTATATCCTATTTTTATGAAAAAAACATTAGATTTTGAGCCACTAAGTAAGATGTTCTATGTGGCTGATTCGGTGATTGCTGAGTATGCTAAAACGTCGACGGTGCCGGTGTTTGAGCTCTCAAAATCAGATTATGAGAGGTTAGGTTGTCCCGTGCCCGCAGATGATGCTCTGACCATCGGTTTTTTGGCCGGACGCAGCGGAAGTTGCTATTCGATTGATCGGAATTATGCGTTGGCGTTGGCTAAGCTTACCGGTTTCAAGGTTAGGCTTCTGACCTATGAACATTGCGTCCATCAGCTGTATGATTGCAACGGTTTGGTGCTTCCCGGAGGAGCGTTTGATTCGCCGGAGTCGTATTATACCGATCCGCGGAACGATGTGGCTTTCCCGTCACTCAGAAGCAAGGCGTATGCTCAGTGCATTCACACGGCGCTGGATTTACAGATTCCTATTTTAGGAATTTGTGCCGGCGCGCAGATGGTAGCAGGAGCCTTCGAACTCAAGATGTATCGTAGCTTCGATTATATCGAGACTCCGATTGAGCATTACACCAAACAGCCGGAGGCGCATCGCCTTAATGTTTTCTCTGGTACGCCGTTACAGCGTATATTCGGGGGTGACAACCTGTTCTATGTCAACTCGCGCCACCGTGAGCTGCTGGTACCGATTAAGGTTCAGCGCGAACTGTGGGCCGAGACACACAAGATCAAACCGGACGAGGTGGTGTTGCCGCTTGATATCTACGCCGAGGCCAATGACGGTACGCCTGAGGCTTGGGGTTCCGAAGCATTGCACATTTTGTGTGTGCAGTGGCATCCGGAAGATATGGCTGCCGCCGGAAACGAGAAAATGCAACGCATCTATCAATGGTTAGCCGATGAGATCAGGCTTTAATCAATTGCCAGACAAAAAAACGAGGGACTTCTTAAGTGAAGCCCCTTGTTCTTTTATTTGCGTTTGTTTTTGAAAAACTCTTTAAGCAATGTGCCGCATTCTTCGGCACAAATTCCGCCGATGACGTCAGGTCGATGATGGCAGGTGGGGGATTCGTAAAATTTAACGCCGCTGACAACCGCGCCGCCTTTTTCATCAACCGCTCCGAAATACAGGTTACGGATGCGCACAAACGAAATGGCCGCCGCACACATGGTACACGGTTCGAGTGTAACATACATATCCATATCCCACAAGCGTGTGGTGCCGCGCTTGGCACAAGCCTGGCGAATGGCCGATATTTCGGCATGAGCCGTAGCATCGGTGCCGTGTGCGCTTTCATTGGCGGCTTGTGCCACAATTTCGCCGGTTTTCGGATTAACAACCAGTGCCGCAATCGGAACTTCATCGTTTAGGGTAGCTTGGCGTGCCAAATTCAGCGCTATTTGCATATATTCTTCAGGTGTCATTGTTCACTCTTTTTTTAGACTTGTTTGCTAATATATCTTAAATTTTGAAAAAAGGAAAGTAAAATGACGGAGCGGATTGCAAAATTTATGGCACGAAGCGGAGTTTGTTCACGCCGACAGGCCGAGGAACTGATTAAACAAAAGCGCGTGACGGTCAACGGAGTGTTGGTGGAAACTCCGGCGTTTAATATTGAGGGAAATGAAAAAATTCTGCTTGACGGAGAAAAACTGCCGCAAATTGAGCAAACGCGGTTGTGGCTGTATCATAAGCCGGTCGGGCTTTTGACAACACATAAAGATACGAACAATCGGCCGACGGTGTTTGATAATCTGCCGCCGGATATGCCGCGGGTAATCAGCGTCGGCAGGCTTGATTTGAATTCGGAAGGCCTGCTGCTGTTGACCAATAACGGTGAGCTTTCTCGCAGATTGGAATTGCCGTCAAACGGGTGGATGCGCCGCTATAAAGTGCGGGTACACGGCAGGGTTGACCCCAAAAAAATGGCTGAATTGGAAAATGGCGTACAAATTGACGGAGTGCAATACGGCAAGCTCAAAATCGAGCCGGAAAGTCAAAACGGCTCAAACAGCTGGCTGTTGATTACCTTGAATGAAGGTAAAAATCGTGAAGTACGTAAATTGATGAAATATGCGGGTTTAGATGTGGCAAGACTGATTCGCTTGTCATACGGGCCGTTTCAGCTCGGCAGTCTTAAAAGAGGCGAGGTTAAAGAAGTGCCGCAAAAAGTCTTAAGAGAACAACTGGGAGATAAAATATGCGGATAGTCGGCGGTAAATATCGCGGCAAAAAACTGTGGGCACCTGAAGGCAAAGAGGTGCGTCCGACATCTGAGCGGGCGCGTGAAGCAATCTTTAATATTTTATATTCAAAATTGGGCGGCGATTACGGCGAGTTTGTGTTGCTTGATGTGTTTTGCGGTACCGGTGCATTCGGGTTTGAGGCACTTTCCCGCGGGTTTAAACACGTCACGTTTTGCGATATCGATACGATACCGGTGCAAAAAAACGCTCGATTATTTACTGCCGAAAAGGAAAAATTCGATATATTAAAAGCCGATGCGACTCGTCTGCCGCGACCGCGACGGCATTATGATGCGGTGTTTATGGATGCTCCGTACGCGTTAGGGCTTTCGGCGCCGGCGTTGGAACAGCTTACGGCTCAGGGCTGGCTTAACGAAAATGCCTTATGTATTGTGGAGATTCGCCAAGACGAACGCTGGCTTTTGCCGGATGGTTTCGAACTGCTTGATGAGCGGGTTTACGGTTTGGCTCGGGTGTTATTTCTGCGTAATCGTTAATTTTTGTCAAAAGTTGTTGCTATTTGCAAAAAAATGTGTTATATTACGGGCAAACATAAAAATAGGGGGAATTTATGGCTGAGAATCGTACATTGAAAGATAACGTCATTACGGCGCAGACATATATTGAAAACAGAAAGTTACCGAGGTTGCCGGTAGATTATACGGAAACCGAGTTGCGCAAAAAATTTGATGCGACCATGGAAACTTTACGCGATGAGTTGCAGGAATATGACGATTATCATAATGAGCTTGATAAAATCGGCGACGGTCAGAATCTCGCGGAAGATGATGCTCAAAAAGAATATTACGATGAATATTTGAAACGTGAATATATTTATCTCAATCGTTCGCGTCAGCCGGTGCAAAAACAATATGATATTGCCAAACAATATGCTGATTATTTGCACGAATACGGCGATGAATTTGCCCAACTTTACCACATCAAAGATAATAACGAAAAGTACGGTAATCCGGAAAAGTTGGAATTTATCGAAGTTGATATTACCGACAACGGCGATATGTTAACGCAGGATCAGTATTTCAAAATGCGTGCCGACCGCAACGAGCGGGTAAAGCAATTGGCGTTGCATGTCAAAGATGAAGATAAAGGCGTTGAATATAACATCGGTATGATGCAATACAATCAGCCGAATATGCCGCCGCAAATCAAAATGCAGCTTTCGTTTGAAGATGAGACGCTGAAGAATTTGGATGACGAAAAACTGCACGCTATTTTTGATTTTTGCGATGCTCACGGTTTGTCTGTTTTGGATATGGAAATCCGTAACTTTGACGGTACTTTGGTCGAATCCGCCATCAGAGATAAAATCAGCAAAACTTTGGCTGAAAGAAAGGCGGCAAAAGAGGCAGAGATTGCTGAGGCCAATGCTAAGGAATATGCGGCACAGTTGCAACGCCGAAAAGAACTTGATGCCGAGTTGCAGAATATTAGCCTGACCAATGATGGAAACTTACCGGAAGGCGTTTCGGAAGAAAATATTACCTATGATTTGCCGGATGAAGCACTTATTTCCATGGCGGTTCCTGAAGGTATGTCTGACGGGGAGGTTGCCGTTGCGGAAAATGCTCCGGAAACATTGGGCAGAGTTAATCGGTTGGCCAGAGGTGTGGCGACTGCCGCCATTCCGGATAGTGATGTACCTGATCATTTGGATGAGCATGCACCGGCTCCGTCGCAGGAAACAACAGGTGTTGTCAATTCGGCACAGTCGGTATCCGTACCGGCAGGTCCGGCGGCTCCGGTACCGGCACCGGCCAAGAAAAAGGATCCGATTGAGGTTTTTGAAAAGTTTATTAAAGAAGGTTTAGGTAAAGAAAAGAGATTATCTTATTGGAAAACCAGCACCAGTTGGTTTGGCAAGGGTTGGACCGAGTTTATTATTTATGACACCGAAGATAAAGATAATCGTCAGAAAGACGGCAAGAAAACCAAAGACGGTACGGTTAAATATACGTATTCGTTAAAACTTTTCCTCAATGTTGACTCTAACGGCGTTTTGCATTTTGCTTATCGGGTACCTAATCATAAAAAGATTGATGAAACGGCTTTGGGCGGTATTGTCGGTCAGCTTAAAGATTTAGGTTATACGGCGATTACATTCCCTGCCGGTATGCCGAAGGATGACGAAAAAGGTATGTGGCGCAAGGCTATGGGCGAAAAGGGTATTGTTCCTATCGGGATGAGCTTAGATAAATCTAAGGCTGAAGGTATGTTAAAAGCGGCCAAAGAAAAACTCAGTGCCGAAGATTATGCCAACTATCAATATCGCTTGGCTAAGCAAATGAATAAATATAATCAGTCCAAAGGTAAAGTTGTCAGCACCAGCGAACAGGCGTTTATCGACGGATTAATTAATACCCACCGTTATTCTGCATTTATTAATGCACATAACGATGTATTAAAGAGCTATATGAAAGAGTTGTTGCGTAAACCGAACAAACAAACCGGTACTTCGGATAAGATTGCCGTTTATCGGACCTTGCATAAGCTGTTCGGGGTTTATAAGACAGCTTTGGACAGCGGCGGCAACATTTTGAATGCCACCGGTCTGACACCGGAAGAAAAGCGACAACTCAACGTCTTCAGTAATATTCCGGTAAATAAACTGAACGGTCAGCAAATGAAGAGAATATTTGATATCTTGTATGAGCGCCAAAAAGTAGAAACTTACGAATATGTTAAGGATATTTTATTAAAAGTTCAGTATGGTAAAAATCGCGGTGCCAAGGCGGCTGATCATATTTATACCAATGCCGAATTTTCGAGAGCGCAGAAGGATTGTGAAGAAGGTATTAACCAAGATCTTACCGCTCTCGGCATAGAAGAAATTAAGGTCGTTAAGGCAACGATTCCGCAATATGGCGAATTGGAGCGTTATTACATGATTGATAAGCCTGAATATGAGCGTACTCATCCGCAACAAAATGCTTCAACCCGTGCGGCGTCCGGCGGTAATGCGGCAAGTGCCGCGGGTGAAGAAATGGCTTCGGCGGCGGCTCGCGAAACAAGCTTATCGGCAGCCGAAAGAGGCGCAATCGCTTCCGATGGTACAGTGACCAGAAATTTAGTCCAAAACAAAGGACAACAGAACTATCATTAATATTAATAATCAGAAAGGAGTAAAAATATGAAACCGACATCAAATAATGAGGCTATGAAAAAGGCTCAGAGCAAAGTAAAATCTACGGCAGATGTTGCCAAAGATGCCACTCTTTTGGAAAATGATGAAAGAGTAAGACGCGGTGAAGAGCCGATGTCTAATTTGGAACAAAGAAGAAGACAAGCACAAATATTCAATATGATGCACGGAGTCAATAACGAAAACAGCGAAGAATATTAAGTTTTCTTTTATGCAAAAAAAGCCTCGATATATAAATCGGGGCTTTTTTATTACAATCCGTTCAGCAACAAATCCAATTTTTCCGCATCTAAATCGGAATCGAGCACCAGACCTTGCGGATATTGTGGGGTGTATAAAATATAAAACGGCAGCGTATATTGCGCATTTTGTTGCATATATTGTGTCAGATACCGGGTCTGTGTAATTTTGATAATCTGCATTTTGTAGCGCTCTTGCCATTGTTTCAGCACTAAAGGATTAAAGGTCCAGATCCGCTTTAACTGGCACTTAAAACACCAGTCGGCTTCAAAAATCATCAATACCGGGGTATTTTGTTTAAGCAAAGTCTGTACTTGCTGTTCGGTAATCGGCGCGGCCGTATTTTGCGGTAATTTTGAACAGCGATGATTCAACAGTATGACACTGCCGCTTAAAAACAGCGCGAGCAACAAACCCATAAAAATAATACTGCCGCGGCGGATTTTGGCGATCTGTTGCGTAGTAATATCGGCATCAAATACACCGTTTAAATAGTTCAGATATTTTTGATAAATCTCGCATAAAAATCCCCATATTGCAATAATCAGTACAAACCAGAGCGCATATAAAAATCCCCCGTTAAAGCCGATAAACAACCAAGCCCACAGGATTGATAAATACAGCGCACGGTCCGTAAATTTTTCAATACGACGCTGACTGTTGCCAAGAGCATGCCACAGCGGTTTTTGTAAGGAAAAATAAAGCATCAGAATTTGCATCAGAGCAAAACCGCAGCTTAAGGCCATTAAAATAATAAACGCGTATAAAACCGACGATACGGCGGCCGTATTCATTAATCCCGACAAATACGGCGCGCCGGTAGCCGTAACCGCCAATCCGGTAACAAAACCGAGGATAAAAGGCAACGACGAACCTCCGTCGGCGCTTATTTTTACTATGGCAGATACCGTTGCCGGGCGCAATTTCAGCAATGTGGCGGCACTAAAGAGGATACCGAGTACAAATATCGGATGGGCAAACTGTATTCCCCAAACAACATTATTTCCGGTATGTTTTTGGCTGATGAACAAAATCGCGGTTGTCAATAATCCGGCAATACTTCCTTTAAGTACCGCGGTTTGAGTTCGTCGCAATAGCTCCGGTTTTCTTTTGGAAATGCGCAATAACAACAATAACAATATCAGCAACAGAGGAGCCGTAAACGGCATAAAGTTGAGCAACAAACCGCCCAACAATGCCGGCCACATTGTTCTTTGCGGCGCCGATGAAAACTGTTGTACCGTTTCGGCACTGTTTTTCGGCACCAGATTATCACGATAGAAAAATCGGTTATTAAGATTTATCGAAATCAGGTAATCGGTATTGCTCAAATCGGTTTTTTCTGCTGTATTCAGCGGCTGAAAATAGGCCTGCACAATATTGCCGTTAATCACATAACGCGGCGCGGCAAAAGGCGTATAACCCTCGGTATTTTCGATATATGCGTCGAAACTTTTGATTTTTTTCGAGGTTTCGGTTTCCAAAACGAGTTGTTGTTCGTTATTGGTGTTTATTACGGTAAATTGTTTGATTTTAAGATAAGAATGATTGTTATCCGGAATCCGTCGCAGGTTGTTGAAAAACAGATTATCAAAACCGTTGTCAAATTTATCCGCACCGGTAACCGCAGAATGAAGGGATAAATCGAAACTTTGCGGCTTGCAGTTCAACTTATAATCACACAAGGTCAAATCGGCCCGTACCTTAAGAGTAATGCCGTTTTGAGTATTTTGCGACGTTATTTTCAGCGGAATGATGAAATTCCCGAAATATTTGTGGGCTTGCGGCAGAATATTGGTTTTTTGCGGCATGGGATACAGAATTTGCATATCTGCCACATTTTCTGCGTTGGTGAGCCTGATTTGCGGCTTTTTCAGATTAGTGTCCAAGTTGTTTGCAAGCACAAAATATTGCGGATGAGTTACGATTTGCAGGCCGTAATCGAGTATATTTTTGCCTTCGGTGTAAGTGTCGCGAGAGAGTAATCTGACGTTTACGCCGTCACCGTATTGTGCTTCTCCGACCCCTAAATCGGAAAACAGCGGATTTTTATATACCGTGCCGTAAAGCCATACTTTTTTCCAATCTATTTTTTCAACAATGCGGTCAATTTGCACCAAAATATCATCATTGTCTTCGCGCTTGCGTTCAAATTCGGAGATTGCATTCAGCTCGTCCGTATTGGTGCTGTAGGTTAAAAACTTTTTGAAGTTATAGACTTTGGCATATTCATCATCGGAAGTAGGAATATACTGCACCTCGTTCGGGTGATCAAAGTCTGATATATCATGCACTTTGCGGTATACATGCGGTACTAAATATTTATTGGCAAACTTAACATAGAAATCACGTCCCATTTGATAAAGAGCGGCCGTTTTTACCAAATAATCGTGCTTTTTATGCAGTTGTTCGTCCGTGTCATACGGAAAAAACTGCCGGATTTTTTCAACAAAGTCTTTTTGTACTATTTCTTCCCACGGGTACTTTTGGTATAAATAGGTGCCGATTTCGTAATACATGTTGAGATTTTGCACCATCGTTCGCTCAAAAGTTTCATCTTCAAGATAATTTGCCAGATATTGGCGCGTCAGGGTGCCTTCAAAATCATCGGGAAAATGCGGAGGCTCGACGGCATAGGCATTACCCTTGAAAAACATAAAAAAACAAATTATATAAAAAAACAGGTGTTTCATGGCTCATTTTAGACTTTTATTTTGGTATAAAATATGATATACTGAAAAGGTAAAGAAAAGATTAGTTTTGTATTGTGTGTGCAAATGGAAAATTTTGATGACAAATATGCCTTAACCGGCAAATTGTTGGTAGCTACACCGGCATTGAACGATGATGAGATATTCAATCATTCGGTGGTTTATATTTGCTCACACACCAATCGCGGTGCTATGGGAATTATTATCAATAAACCTTTGGAAAAATACACTTTTTCTGATTTAACAATGCAGTTACCGCTTCCGAGTTATGAAAAACTCAATGCCATAAATCTGTATACCGGAGGGCCGTTGGAGCAGGTCAGGGGAATGGTCTTGCATTCTACCGACTATGTGAAGGACGGTACCATTATCGTCGGCAACGGAATTGCCATATCTTCCACCTCAGAGATTATTGCCGATATTGCGTTTGACCATGGTCCGGATGAAAAGCTGGTGGCGCTCGGATATTCTTTTTGGCAGCCGAAACAGCTTGAAACCGAGATTTATAATAATGATTGGCTGGTAACAGATAGTCGCAAAGATTTAATGTTTCGTACCAAAGATGAAGAAAAATGGCAACGCTCGCTTGATGAATTGGGGCTGAAGTTTGACCGCTTTGTCGGGATAACCGGTCATGCATAAAAAATAACATTTTCCGTTGACAATTTAATATGTTTCGTCTAAACTAAAACAAAATTCAATTAGTATGCCTATGATTACGAATATTGCGTTGAACGAGACATTTAGTATCGTTCTGCTTGTCCTTATGGGACTGTGTACGGTCGTTACGGCCGTATGTGTTGCATTTGACAGTTATGAACATCGCGGTATAATCTTCGGATTCAGACACGCCGGATCTTCATTTATCTGTCGCATTTGTATTGTGGTTGCGATGGTTGTTTCCGTTTACTGGACAATGTTTGTTCCGGTACAGGGAATAGAAGGCGTAGTCCTGATGGCGCTGGCCCGAGTGGTCATTTTCGCCTGCCTGTGGGTTTGCCTGGCAATCATGTTTACGGTGATATTTGTGGCAATCTCCCACTTTATCGATGCTTAGAGAAGACCCTGTCGATTGATTTCGACAGGGCCTTCTTTTTTAAACACACAGTTCGCTAATGATTTGGTTTAAGACCGGAAAACCCGATTTGGTGACGCGCAAATAAGCAGTGTCTTCCGCCAAAAAGCCTAATTCTTTAAGTGTTTGCAACTTGTCGCGATTAATGCAATCATAAATATTAAGCCCGCAGATTTGTTTGAATAAGCGTTTATCAATACCTTCAGTCAGGCGTAAACCCATAAAAATCAGCTCTTCGGCACGTTCGGCAGCGCTTAATTCTTCATGTTCAAACGGATAAACGGCGGCGTAAAATTTACCGCCGATTTTAAAACGTCCGTGCGCCGATTTACCGATGCCGATATAGTCGCCTCCCTGCCAATATGTAAGATTGTGGCGTGATTCAAAGGACGGTCGGGCAAAGTTTGATATTTCATAGCGCGGATAACCTCGAGAGGCCAAAAAATCATCGGTAAAATCATACATTTCAACCGCAGCCGTATCATCAAGCGGCTGAATGTTCTTGCGGGCAAATACGGTGTTTTCTTCAATTGTTAACTGATATAGCGACAAATGTTTCAAACCGTACGATGTAATTTCTTCCAATTCTTGTTGCCAGGTACCAATAGTTTGTTGGGGGCGGGCATAAATCAAATCGGCCGAATGATTATCAAAAATCCCGACGATTTCTTCCAGACATTGTCGAGCCGTTAGCGTTGTGTGGGTGCGTCCTAAGAAACGTAAATCGTTATCGTTAAGAGCTTGAACACCCAGCGACAGACGGTTAATTCCGGCGTTTTTGAAATCGGCAAACAGACCTGCCGCATGAGTGTTGGGATTAGCCTCGAGACTTATTTCCGCATCAGCTTTCAGCGGCCACAATTCGGCGGTTTTATCGATTATCTTTGCAATATTTTGCGGCGTCATCAATGACGGTGTTCCGCCACCGAAAAATACTGATTTTATTTTTCGGTCGGGCAAAAGCTGATGATATCGGGACAAGGCGGAAATATACTCGGCCACAATCTCATCCTGATTAACGCCGTGTGCCAATTCTTTATAAAAGTCGCAATAAGGACATTTACTTTTGCAATACGGCCAATGAATATAAACGGCAAGTTCCTCAAAATCCGTCATCAGATGCTTCCAACAGTTATAAATATGCTATAACATAGCTGATTTTTCTGACAGGTCAATTATAAATGTGTATTTTTTTGCAAAAAGTACTTGAAAATATATAAAAAATGGATAACATAGCACCGAATATGAAATATAAGGAGATTATCATGTCTAACGAAAAAAGAATGAATTACGGTTTAATTTTCTTGGTAGCTTTGGTGGCTGCCGTTTTGGGTTCTTTGGTTACATATAAGACCGTTTGCGCCAGAAAATCGGCTTTTGCCGTTGTTGATTTGCAACGTGTGGTTTTGTCTTCCAAAGAAATTGCCGCTTTGAGCACCAATCGTCAGCAACAGTTGCAAGAATTGCGCAAGATGGCTGATGATGCAAATGCTAAAATCAATGCCGAGAAAAAAGAAGATGCAAAAAAAGAATTATCGCAAAAATACTTGAGCGAA
Organism: Alphaproteobacteria bacterium; assembly: GCA_045111335.1. Lineage (GTDB taxonomy): Bacteria > Pseudomonadota > Alphaproteobacteria > RF32 > CAG-239 > RUG410. The sequence continues at coordinate 18,476 of JBGUGE010000009.1, forward strand.
ATCAACGCCAAAAAAGATGTGTTTGATAAAGCTCACGCGGCCGGTTTGCAAGCAGCCGAACAGAATTTAAACAAGATTATTGACGAAGTTGCCAAGTCTGAAGGTATGTCGGTTGTTTTGATTAAGTCTACCGTTGTTACCGGCGGTAAAGACATTACTGATGCCGTTGTTGAATTGGTTAAGTAATCATTCATAACATCATATAATATGCAAATGCTCTCCGCTACAACGGGGAGTATTTGTGTTTTTATCGGTCTTGAAAAAACGCGCTTGCACATTACTATATAATGTATGTTATGGGTAATCAACGGCTTAATTTATGGTTTTTTCACGGCAATTTATTTGCTGTTCAATCAACATTTTAAAATAAACGGCTATATTTTGGGAATATGGCGCGGTTTCGGGATTTGTTTGGTATTTTTGCCGTTTTTGTTGTTATATCCGATTCCGTATGATTGGCGCTATTGGTTGTTGTTGATAGCCCAAGGTTTATGTATCGGTATTTATGATTCGCATATTTTCTTTGCCTCGGCCAAATTCGGCGCCGGACCGACCTCACGCTTTATGGCGGTTACGGTTTTGCTGACCACGTTCGGGTGGTGGCTGTTGACACCGGCGCGGTTTATTAATCTGCTTAATCAGGGAAATTTGGTGATTACGCTGTTGTTAATTTTATCCGGTTTCAGCTATTGTTATTGGCAAATGCTTGACAGTTATGTTTCGCGCTCGGCCGCCTTATATACCTTGCCGGCAGTATTTGCATTGGCGGCGATGAGTATCATTACCAAATATATTGCGGTGCAGGCACATTCGTTGGGGCAGGGGCTGACATACTATTTGACGGTATCGACCTTTGTCAGCGGGATGTATAATTTGATTTTGTATTGTCAACAATCGGCGGGAAAAACAAATATTTGGAAAGCGATTATGGCAGCTAAAGTACGGCGCAGCGGATATCTTTTGGTGGGGTTCAGTTCGTTGTTGATTATTGCTAAAACCATGGCACTGCGAATTGCTCCAAACCCCGGCTATGTTACCGCGCTGTTGCTGATTGCACCGGTGTTTGTTTATGCTCTCAACCGCAACTATAAAATTGCCGACACTATTTCGGTAAAGGCCGGATTTGCCATGATATTCTTCTTGGTGTTGTTAGTAGCGGTTGTCAACGGTAATTACGGAGTAACCGAATAACCGAATTGTGCGCAAGTTTATTTAATGCTTGTTTTTTTGTATATTTTGTGTAAATTGGTAGCAGATTTACCAATTGATAGGGGGCTTAAATGAATAAAATATTATCTGTATTTGCCATGGTATTAATGCTCGGCGGTTGTTGCTGCGGCGGCAGTTTGTTTGAAGGTCCGGATTGCAATCATAAGCCGGTACCGGCACCGCAACCTTGCGTAACGCAAAATGTTCAGCCGGTGGTGGTTATGCCGCGCACGTTACGTTTGGCCGGCGTAATTTATTTTGCCGACGGTTCGGATTATTTAAATCCTTCGGAGATTGCGCAATTGGCACAAATTGCACAGGTGGCACGTGCCAATAACGCCGCGGTTAAAATTGCCGGTCATGCTTCGCACAAGGTAAATACCAAAGTGTTGGCGCGCAAAGAGGCCATAAATATGGATATTTCCGCAAAGAGAACACTTAAGGTGGCAAACACCTTGGCCGGCATGGGAGTTAACCCGCAGATGATGGCCGGTTCGGCTTATTCCGATTATCGTCCGGTTGCAATCGAAACCGACGCCAAAGGCGAGGCTTTGAACCGCCGTGTTGAGGTTTATTTGGAATATTAATTATCGGATAATATCGTTAAGATAAAGGGGCTTCGCTAAATGAAGCTCCTTTATTTTGCAGGATATTTCGTAATTTTCAAATTAGTATCATTAAAGTTCAAACTTTGGTCAGATAGCTGCCCATAACTTTTTTGCGGCCGAATTTATCAAATCGGACCTCACACATTTGTCCGGATACGGCAACAATTTTACCATATCCGAAACTTTCGTGATACACGCGCACACCGATATAACTGCCGGAGGAGGCATAAGAAGAATCATCGGCCGGTTCGTAAGAATACGAATGTTCTTCTTCATCTTCGGTGTATTTTTTATAGCTCGGTTTGGTGGAAAATGCCGGTTTATAAGACTTTTTCTTGCCATATCCGTAACGATTGTAACCGTAAGAATTGTAATTATTGCGCTTGTCGTATGTGTCTTTATAGTCGCCGTAATTATTACCTCGTCCGCTGTAACAGGCGTTTATTTGGTTACTCAACACTATACAGGAAGGAGGAATTTCATTTAAGAATCGAGACGGTTCGTTATTACGCCATTCGCCGTAAATGCGGCGGTTAATTGTGGTTGAAATGTAAAGCCGGTGTTTGGCTCGGGTAATAGCAACATAGGCCAGGCGGCGCTCTTCTTCCAACGAATTGGAACTGCCTTCTTCCAAGCTTTTTTTATGCGGAAACAACTCTTCCTCCCACCCCGGTAAAAACACGGTTTCAAACTCCAATCCTTTAGCCGAATGCAGCGTAATCAGCATCACTTTATTAGTATCAATATTGCTGTCGTTATCCATAACCAAACTGACATGTTCCAAAAATTCGGACATAGTCGGATAATTTTCGGTATCGGCCATCACATTGATAAGCTCGCGCAGGTTTTCGATACGACCTTCGGCTTCCGTCGATGAATCGTTTTTAAGCATTTCCATATAACCGGAATCGTTGATTACATCTTCAGCCAAATCAGCCGCATCAACCAAGCTGACAATGCGTCTCCATTCTTCAAATTTTCGGATTAAATCTTCAAGATTGGTCTTAGCTTTACCGCTTAAACCACCGTTATCAATCATCATTTTAACGGCTGCGAACATTGAAATACCGGCATCTCGAGCTGTTTGCTGGATTTTTTCCACAGTTTTAGCCCCGATACCGCGTGCCGGTTTGTTGATAATTCGCTCAAATGCCAAATCATCATGCGGTTGCAAAATAACCCGTAAATACGCCAAAATATCGCGGATTTCAGCTCGTTCGTAAAACTTAGGTCCGCCGATAACCTGATATGGTATGGCTTCGGAAATAAACTTTTCCTCAAACTCGCGGGTTTGAAATGCCGTACGTACCAATACCGCCATTTCGGAATAAGGAGTTCCGTCGCGGTGCAGCTTTTCAATTTCGTCGGCAATGCGCTTGGCTTCCTCTTCACCGTTGTACAGACTCATTACCCTGATTTTATCGTTGCTGCATTTGGCGGCCGGACTGTTTTCTGCCACCTTTAAGGTTTTGCCTAAGCGAGTTGTATTATGCGAAATTAATGCCGAAGCGGCATTTAAAATATTGGCGGTCGAGCGATAATTGCGTTCCAGCCGGATAATGCGTGCATCTTCAAAATCTTGTTGAAAGCGCATAATATTTTCGATTTCGGCACCGCGCCATGAATAAATTGATTGGTCGTCATCGCCGACACAGCATAAATTGTGCGATTTTTGGGAGAGAAGGCGTAAAAACAAATATTGCGTAACATTGGTATCTTGATACTCATCAACCATAATATACTTAAATTTGTCCTGATAAATCTGCAACACGTCGGGATTACTCATCAACAACGTCAGCGTATACAGCAAAATGTCGCCGAAATCGACACAGTTAAGCTCTAAGAGACGCGCCTGATATTTTTGATAAATCTTCAGCAATACGGTCGAGCGAAAACTCTGCGAGGCTTTATCTACCGTGATTCCTTTGTCTTTAAGGCGGGAAATGCTTTCAACAAAGCTCTGCGGAGTATATTTTTTATCATCCAAACCTTCATTTTCCAGAATATGCTTTATTAACCGTTTTTGATCATCTTCGCCTAAAATGGTAAAGTTGGCGTGTAGTCCCACCAATTCGGCATGGGCGCGTAAAATTTTGACGCAAATGCGATGAAAAGTACCGAGCCATACCGAATTAACCATGTCTCCGATAAGGCTTTGCACCCGCTCTTTCATTTCATTGGCGGCGCGATTGGTAAAGGTTACGACCAAACAATTCCACGGTTGTATCGGCATAGTAGATAAAATATAAGCCAAACGAGTGGTTAACACCTTGGTCTTACCGGTACCGGCGCCGGAAAGTACCAACAGCGGACCTTCGGTGGTTTCAACCGCTTGTCTTTGCTCGGGATTAAGTTCGTCGAGCCACGGCAAGGCACGTTTGAGGGCTCCGATGTTGTCGTACACAACCGGTGCGGTATTATCTTCGTCCAAATCAAAAATTCCGTCAGACATATTTTAAATTTTGCTTGTATTTAAGTTTTTAACAAATTATATATAGATTTATAATATTATTGCTTCAATGCAATGCGTTTTTGTGTTTTACAAACAAGTTTTTGAAAGGTCTGAAATGTCTGAAGTCAGGGAAAAAATTATCGATTTAATCCATTATATGCAACAAAATATCATCGGCCAGAACGAGCTGTTGAAAAAGCTGATTATTACCATGTTGGCCGATGGGCATGCTTTGGTGGAAGGTGCACCGGGGTTGGCAAAAACCAAGGCAATTAAAAAGCTCTCGGATTGTATTGAAGGAACATTCAACCGCATTCAGTTTACACCTGATTTATTGCCTTCGGATATTACCGGCAGTGAAATTTATGTGGCTTCAACCGGATATTTCGAATTTCGTTCCGGACCGATTTTTGCCAATATGGTATTGGCCGACGAAATTAACCGCGCTCCGGCAAAGGTGCAGTCGGCATTGTTGGAAGCAATGGCCGAGCGGCAGGTCAGTATCGGCGGAAAACAATATAAATTACCGCGTTTGTTTATGGTTATGGCTACTCAAAATCCGATTGAACATGAGGGAACATATAACCTGCCGGAAGCACAACTCGACCGGTTTTTAATGTATATCAGAATCGACCAGCCGAATATTGATGTGGAACGCCGGATTTTGAATTTGGTGCGTAACGAAGAATTGCAGGCACTTGATAACAAAGAGCAGCCGCGCACCTGTTCTATCAGCATGAAAGATATTTTTGAAGCGCGGCGCGAGGCATTTGCCGTACAGTTCAGTGATGCCATGGAAGAATATTTGGTACAACTGATTATGGCTACGCGTCATCCGGAAAAATATGATGCCGGCCTTAAAAACACTCTGTCTTACGGTGCAAGCCCGCGTGCCACCATTGCCCTCGATAAATGTTCCAAAATTCACGCATGGTTGGCCGGACGAGATTATGTTACGCCGGAAGATATTCATGCCGTGGTGTTTGATGTTTTAAGACACCGTATTATCTTAAGCTTTGAAGCACAGGCCAACGGTATAACCGCTGACGATGTGATTGCCCGCTTGTTGAAATTGGTCCCGCTGCCATAGGATATAAACAATGTTGGGATTAGCCGCAAAAACATCTGCCTCTGAGAATGAAAATCAAGGCTTGGCCGTCACCATGGAGGAGCTTATTGAGCAAAAGAAATATTTGCCGTATCTGACTTATAAGCAAAACAAGCTGACCTCTCAGCGTGCCGGCAGTGCCAAATCGACTTTTCGCGGTCGCGGCATGGAATTTGAGGAGGTACGTGCATATATTTTCGGCGATGATGTACGCGATATTGATTGGCGTGTGACCGCTCGTAAATCCGAGCCGTATACCAAGGTCTTTAATGAAGAAAAAGACCGTGAAATTATTGTGGTTTTGGATTTATCCGCCTCTATGGTATTCGGAACACGGCATGAGCTGAAATCGGTTACCGCCGCCAAAACCGCCGCCTTAATCGGGTGGTTAACTATACAGCATAAGGACCGTTTCGGAATGTTAATGTTTGATGGCGAAAATTCAACCTATTTTCGGCCGCAAAACAATTTAAATAATCTGATGCATATTTTTTCGCAGGTTGCTAAGAAAACAAACGAAATTTTGGTGGAGCAACATCATAATGACCTCAGTATGGCCTTAAATATGCTGCAATTCCATCAAAAAGGGCAGGGTACGGTGTTTATTTTGAGCGATTTCAGTCACTTTGATAATGATAAATTCCGCAAAATCGCCACACTTTCCAAAAAGCATCAGGTATGTTGCATCAATATTTTTGATATTTTGGAAGAAATTGCGCCGCAAGACGGGGTTTATGCCGCACAATATGATTCGCAAAAAGCGGTGTTTGATACGGGGGTAGAGGGATTTACCGCCAATTATCAGCAATATTTTCATCAGCAGCGCGAAATGATGCGCAAGAATTGTCAAAAATTTATGTGCGGATATATCGAAGTCAGAACTGATGTGCCGATTTATAAGCAACTCTCGGTGTTATAACAGTTGGTTTCGGTATAATCGAAAATTTGTCGTTTTTTTGTTGAATTAACTGCGGAATTGTGTTACAAATATACCGATATAACCACAAGGAGATGACCATGATTCAATATAAGCCTACCGTTTATGAGCGAATTGTTCGCGATTTTTTAGAGGAAAAACCTCTTAAATACAATAAATATAAAAAAGAACTGGCCGAACGCGGTTGGAAGGATAAACGCTATTTCGACGCCTATATTGAAGATATACGCTATATTGAGCGGGTGATGACAGAACCTGATTTTAACCGCAATTTAGCCGAGAAAATAAGTAGTAAATATTTTAATACCGATGAAACGGCGCAACTGTTCAAAAAAATTGAAGATAAAGAGAAAATCGATTTTGATAAATTAAAAGAAACCCTGTCGGATAAGGGATATTCGGAAAAACAGTTGGCCGAGTTTGCCGGCGATATGAATTTGTTGCAAAGGTTGGTTGAAAATCCGCAATTTAATCTGCGTTTGGCGGCTGATATAGTAAAAAAATATCATCCGTCGAACAATAAAGATGTACTGTATTATGCCTTAACCGCTCCCGAAAAGAAAATTGTGTTGAGCGCCGAGCGCAAGGGAATGTTCAAAGACGGCGAAGTAATAGAGTATGACGGTTATAATCGCAAAATCGAGGCGCATGACTATCTTAATTTGCCTGCAAAATCCGATGCTTTTGTGATTTTCTCCGGTCATCCGGGGTCGGCCGAGCCGGCAATTGAGGCTTGGCTTAAAGATTATAAGCGCACCGGTAAGGCTAAAAAACTTATCTTTTTGGGTTTGTATGATAATCAGGGTAATACCGATTTCAGCCAAGAGGGGTTAGAGTTTAATACCGGCAGCGAAGTTGAGATGTATGTGCGTTATTGCCGCAAAGTCGGTATTTCTGAGGAAATTCTTCGCGAATGTCTGGTAACTCCGACCGATACTTCAACTGACGACAATATTAACCTGCTGGCCGAGATTCGCAATAAGTTTTTTGATAAAAATAAAGATGTTAATTTTGTGATGTTCGGTTATCCGGCGTATCAAAAACGTATCGCTTCCGAATTTGCTTTTAAGTTTCAAAAATTTGAAGATGAAGGCAAAGTGGCGCCTACCAACTTTATTATGCCGGTGGTAAAGCAGGAAACACGCGAAAGATATCGCTATTTATCCTACGATAATTTGGACGGGATTGCTCAAGATATTATTATCGGTAACTGTTTGGCACACCCGTATCGGGTGGAAGCCGGTGGGCGTTTCGATTCCAAATTGGGAAAATATCCGAAAAAATATAAATCATTATTGATGCTGTCGTTGGTTTACTCTTATCCCAATGTGGCAAAAGAACTCATTGAAAACGGAGAAACAAGAGAAATTTCCCAAATATTAGAAAATGTCAGAAGCGCACAAATTATGAAAATTGCAACCAAGATGAAGTTATTGCGTGCCATACAACATGAAGTCTATGGTTGGGAAAATGCTAAACGGGTTGACGGTACGATGCAGTATAATGTGCTGACTTTACGTAAGCGTTTGGCTCGCGAGGGGTTGCTTTCGGCCGAAGTGGCTTTCCACGGCAATAATCAATCCAAAATCGATAATTTGCGGGCGATTGCCGCAACCAAACACGATTATGAGCAAGAGGCGCAGATTATTATGGGTTCGGATAAAGTTAACCGCCGCAAGATTCTCGGGGTTGTACAATACTTGAAACATGAAGCAAGCAAAAATAAAGGGAAATAAAATAATGCTTAAAACCATAGGTATTATCGGCGACAGTATTGCTCACGGCTTTTATGATGCCGAAGATTTAGGCTGGGTGGCACGACTGGGACGGTTGATGTTGCAGGCACATAAAGGTGAATATGTGTTTAATAATATGTCACAATCCGGAGATAATATTGCCGATGCCTACCATCGGGCAATTTACGAGGTAAGTTCACGGCACTTGGAATTGATTATCGTTAACATCGGTATCAATGATTTACGGCGGCGTAAAGACAGTGATTTGCAACTTGATTTTTCGGAAGGTGCGCGCCTTATGTATTGGCGCAAGCTGTTGAGTTTTTTACTTTCAACCGGAGCTAAAATCGTGGTTATGGACTTGTTGCCGGTTGTTGAGGATAAATATACCGAAGATGCCAGTTTGTTACGACACAACAGCGATGTTGAGCGTTATAATGAGATTATTAAATCCGTATGCGATGAATATAAGATTCCGTTTATGGCACGGTATGATATGTGGAAAAAACGCAATTTACCGGAATTATATCAGGATGCCACACACCCCAACGCTCGGGGGCATCAACTGATGTCAGAAGAAATATTCGCTTTTTTGCAAGATAATTCATTATTATAAATTTAACCCCGCCTCTTATGCAAAGACGGGGTTAAATTGAAATCATAGCATACCGCAGTAACGGACATTGGCTACAGTCGTAGCGGAGATGCTGTCTTCAGGCATAGCTACACGATTACCGTCGAAGATAACCGCCCAGTTGAGACCACCGCCGCGGGCAAAGTATAAACCTTCCAACGGGGGCCGCTTCATAGCAAGCAACTGCGCATTTAATGCGTCCTGCAACTTATAAACTTCAATCCAGATGTCACGGTCGGGCAGACGTACCTCGTCAACCTGATGACGGAGAACCTCTTGTTCTTGCGCCAGTTCCAGATACCAGTTGCCGTTAAAAGGAAAAATGGCAATCGGATTTAAGTTACGTCCCTTGTCAAACGGTACGCGTTGCGGAACGCCGTTGATCAAACACAGCAGGTCGAACTTCTGCAGAAGTAAGTCGGGATTCTGCGACATTTCATTTCTCAAGTCTTCAAATGTAATGCCGGCGGCACCCATTTGGCGAAGGATGTTAACCATCACGCTTTTTTTGATATTGTTCATAAGCAATAAATAATAGGTAAATAGTGATAAATTTTCGTTATAATAACACTGTTTATCAGAAAATCAACATAAATTTTCGTCAAACTCTTTGGTGATTGTTTTTATCGGTATACGGGCCGTTATTATGACTTTCCCGTGCTTTTTTTATTATCAATAGGGTAGAATCCGGGCTTGACAATTATTGAAAAGCCAATATACTTTTGTTAAAAGTTTATTATTGGTATTAAAATTTTTGTGTATGGAAAAAAAAGAAATTACAATTAATGATTTCAGAGAGCTTCTGAACAAAATCGTCGAAGATGACCATTTCCATTTTTCGCATGAAATGGCCGGTGAATACAAGGATGTTTTAGTCAAGGTTGCCGAGATGTCTGATGAACAGCTACTCGCCACCAAGCTGTATTCCGGTATTGGAATGGATTCTATCGATGTGTGGGAAATGGTCTGCTTAATCGAGGCCGATAAGGATATCGTCTTCCATGATGAAATCGATGATGATTTCGGCACGGGAGTAGGGCTTACGGTCGAAAAGTTTTTGCAGATATTGAACAACCGTCAATGGGTTGACCCGTATGAAGGCGGTAGTGACAGCGAGCATTAATTTACAAGCGGGGGTTTGTCTTAAGTGACAGACGCCCGTTTCGCTTTTTAACAAGTAAAATTGCAAAGCTTGACTTTTTCTTTAATTTATTTATTTTGTAGCAGGTCGAAAAACGAAAGGACAAAATAATGATGAAAATTGCATATCAGGGCGTGCCGGGAGCGTATTCACACATTGCGTGTAATACGTTGTTTCCAAATCAGGAATATATACCGTGCGATACTTTTGAAATCGCGATGGAATTGGTTAAAAACGGCGATGTCGATAAGGCGGTTATACCGGTGGAAAATTCTAATGCCGGACGTGTCAGTGATGTGCATTTTTTGTTACCTGAAGCCGGATTGCATATCGTCGGCGAACATTTTATGCGTATAGAGCATCAACTGCTGGCGGTTAAGGGCGCCAAATTGGAGGATATTCAAAGTGCGGCTTCGCATCCGCAAGCGTTGGCACAATGTTCCGATTTTTTGAAGGCACACAGTATCAGGGCGGTTTCGCGCATTGATACGGCTAAATCGTGTGAAAAAATTGCGTTGGAGCAAGATAAAACCAAGGCGGCGATTGCCTCAAAATTGGCGGCGGAAATATACGGTTTGGATATTCTGGCAGCCAATATCGAAAATGCCAACAACAATACCACCCGTTTTTTGATTATGCAAAAAGATGAAGCGTTTCCGGTTAATGACGGCGGACGCTTTATTACTTCTGTTGTGTTTGTAACCAAACATATTCCGGCGGCGTTGTATAAAGTCTTGGGCGGATTTGCCACCAACGGTATCAATATTTCAAAGTTGGAAAGCTATTTAATCAACGGCAAGTTTTTTTCGGCACAGTTTTATATTGAGGTGGAACAGCATATTCACTCGCGCAATTTGCAATATGCACTCTCCGAGTTAAAGTTTTTTTCCGAAGAATATCAAATTTTAGGGTGCTATCCGGCACACGAATATCGCAGATAAGCATCTATTCGCTGATTTGACGACCATATAGAAGCCAATCGTAAATTTTTGAAGATTTACGGATCTCCGTATTCATCTTGTCAACGGAGATCTTATCTTCGGTCAAGGTCGGCATATCGGCAAACAATGAGGTCCCTAAACCTAAGCGATGCCCGTTGATTTGCGCTCCCATGCTTTCGATGATGGTAGGATAAATATCAAACGGAGTGAAGACACGGTTTTTGGCGGTAGCGGCAGTAGCGGCCGGGTTGATAAAAATGTTGAGCGGTTTGCGATTCATTTCCGGTGTAAACGAGTCGTTCATCATCAAATGATCGCCGAGCAAAACAATCACCGTATCGGCATAATACGGCTGTTGCTGCAACCAGTTTACAAAATCGGAGATTTGCCGACTGGCGCAGGATACCACATTAGGCAAATTCTTTTCCGAGCCGTATTTATGTTGACAGTTGCGATCGGAAAATTCTTGCGTACCGAAGTGTGTATCCAAAGTCATCAGCGTAAACACAAACGGCGTATTTTGCTGAGATAAACTTTGTAATTCATCTTTTGCCAATTCAAATAATTTTTCATCCGGCATATTTTTACGCCGTTTTTTATATGACAACTTACTTAAATCACGCGTAAAATAGAGCGTATCCATAAAGCGCTGATTGCCGTGAGTTTTAACAAAGCGGTTCATTCCGCCGAACTCGCCGTTGGAACCGATCATAAAGCTTTCATTATAATTTTCTTGACGCAAAATATCATACAAACACCACGCATTAGGGTAAAAATCATATTTGGGATTAAAGAAATTAGCTTCACGCAACGGCAGTTGTATCGGTGCCCCGCAAGTTTTGGCAAACAAACCGGCCTGTGTCCATTGCGTACCGTCAATCATATATGCTCCGCCGATATACGGATTGTCACTGAAGTTGAGGTTTTTATCGGCAAGCTCATGCAGTTCCGGAATTAAATCGGCGTTCCAATAATCATGCAGCGGCGTTTGCGCAAAAGTTGCTTCCATACTCTCCATAAAAATAATGATCAGATTGCGCTTGTTTGCCGGAAAAGTGATTTTTGTTTGTTGCGGCATAACATAGTATTGTTCATAAAAATCAGAAATCTGACGCTTATAACTTTGATGATTAATCATGGTATAGACATTCATGCGTATACAGAAATATACCACAGTAAAAATA
>JBGUGE010000010.1:0-48245 GCA_045111335.1 Alphaproteobacteria bacterium
AGGGCTCGGATGGCTTTGCCACCGAGTCATCGCAACCGGCAATATCTCGCCGGTTGCTCCCCGAACCACTTGGTTCTTCACCTCAGGATAAATCAGCCAACAAAAAAAGCACCGCAAGGGTGCTTTCATATTGGCTGCTTCACCTGGACTCGAACCAAGATTGACGGAGTCAGAATCCGCTGTCCTACCATTAGACGATGAAGCAATTCATTCGCTTTTGCGTTATATAAGCCAAAAAATCACACTTGTCAAATACTTTTATGCATATTTCATGCAAATCGTTTATTCGGCAACTTTTAAGGCACCGACATCTTTCAGCGTTGCCTTCACACGGGTAATGCGCATATTATCGATTTTCAAAACTTCATACATACAATACTCGTCCGAGGTTTTGTCACCTACTTTCGGCTCTTCACCGATTAAGTTAAACACATAACCGCCCATAGTGCTTTCTTCCAGTTCATGATACGGCAAATTCATCGCATCATACGCATCTTCAACTAAATATACGCCATCAAACTCATAGGTTTTGTCGTTGATTTTTTTCACCGGCTTATGCTCGGCACCGTCGTGTTCGTCCTGAATTTCTCCGACCAACTCTTCCAAAATATCTTCCATGGTCAGCAAACCCGCGGTTCCGCCGTATTCATCAACCACAATCGCCAAATGAATATGTTTTTGCATCATCTCGTGCAACACATCGGAAATCGACTTATTTTCCGGAACAAACAAAATTTTGCGCACAATGCGTTTGAGCAAATCTTTATGAATCGTGTCTTGACATTCCAACAAATCACGCAGATGAATCATGCCCAAAATCTGGTCTTTATCCTCGGCACAAAGCGGAAAACGTGTGTGTTTATGCTTGCGCACCACATCCATGATTTCTTCGTATGTGTCGTCCTGATAAATGCAGTTCATATCCTGCCGCGGAACCATAATTTCGTGGGCGCAGATTTCAGAAAAATTAATGGCATTTTGAATAATCTCACTTTCGGTATCGTCAATTACCCCGCCCTTTTGCGATGCGTCAATAATCAGCTTGATTTCTTCTTCGGAGTGAGCATCTTCGTTTTCATCGGCCTTTTCTATTTTCATCAGTTTCAAAATCCACATTGAAACGTGGTCAAAGCACCAAATAATCGGCGTGCAGATTTTGTTAAACGTGTATAACGGCATCGCCACAATCAGCGCATAGCGTTCGGTATCCTGAATCGCCATGGATTTCGGTACCAACTCACCGAGCACAACGTGTAACAGAGTAATAAACGTAAAGGCAATACCGAAACTAAGCGAATGTAACAACACGGTCTGTCCGGCAAAAAAGCCGCCGAACACATCTTCAAGCAAGCGCGAAACGGCCGGCTCACCAAGCCAACCTAAGCCCAAAGAAGCAAGTGTAATACCCAACTGAGTTGCACTCAAATAAGTATTCAGATGTCCGTTGATTTCCAGCGCGATTTTGGCACGTTTATTGCCGGCAGCAGCCAACTCTTCCAACTTGGTGCGTCGGATTTTTACAACCGCAAACTCGGAAACAACAAAAAAAGCATTACAAAAAACAAGAAATAGAACTAAAATTAAATTTATAATATAGGTCGACACGGGACTCATGGTTTGAAATTACAATTTACCTCAATCTGTTAATACAATACAACTTTTATACACGATAATCCTAACTTTGTCAATAAATGATTAAAATTTACAAAAATTGCATGAATTATTTGCTTTTTGTGCCGATTTTTGTTACATTGGAGTTCACATAAAACAACGGAGCAGACAATTATGGCAGAAAGCAAAAAAGCAAAAAAAGAGCGCATTAAGCAGATTAAAGAACAATTTCGGGCGGTTAGGGGGGCGCGTCGTAAGGACGAAATCGAAGACCATAACGGCAAGCCGTTTACTTCAAAAAATCTGCCGGTGCCGAAAATATACAAACGCAGTCGGCATAAAGAAAATTATGATGAATATTGATGTGATTGTTTTCAACGCGGCCGAATCGATTAATTAACCGGTTCTTCATCTTCGTCATCAATGATAATAAATTCGTTGTCGCCGATAACATTCAGCACGGCACGCGCCCGTTCATCCAACAAATCCAAGTCCAAACTTGACGACGACAGCAACTTAACCTTTTGGTCCAGCTCTTCGCGACGCTGATGATAGTTGGTTTGCAGCTGCTCGGCCTCCGCCACTTTATTTTGCAAATAAAGATATTTCAAATAGCCGCGGTCACCGCGAATCGCAAAATACGAAAAATATGAAAACAGGCATATCAGCAATACCAAAACGGCAGAGCTTTTGCTTTTATTGACAATGTAAGACCAAATTTCCATAGTTTTCCTGTTGCAAGTTAATCTTCTAACATACGACCATATTTTTATTAAAAAAAAGTTATTTTTTGTCAGCTAATAAAAATTTTTACCTTTAGAGATAAAATTTGTGGCACGGGCATCAATCAACCGCCCGTCTTTTAAGGTTACTTCCCGGTCCATACGATGTGCCAAATCAATATTATGCGTGGCAATCAATGCGGAAAGACCGGTCTCCTTCACCACCTCCAACAACGTTTGAAAAACATTATCCGCCGTATTCGGATCCAAATTTCCGGTCGGTTCATCTGCCAACAACAAACGCGGAGTATTGGCCAATGCACGAGCAATTGCCACCCGTTGTTGTTCACCGCCGGAAAGTTCTGCCGGACGATGCTTTTCCCGCTCGGACAAACCTAAGCGCTTTAAGAGCCACATTGCCTTATCTTTAGCTTCGGCATATTTCACTCCGGCAATAAGTTGCGGCAATATCACATTCTCGGCCGCATCAAAATCCGGCAACAGGTTGTGGTATTGATACACAAATCCCAAATAATCGCGACGCAGTGCCGTACGCATATTATCATTGCTGCCGGTACATAAATCGTTGTTGATATACACCTCTCCCGCTGTCGGCTCATCCAACAGGCCGGCAATTTGCAACAATGTCGATTTACCTGAGCCGGAAGGGCCGATAAGCGCCACAATTTCTTTAGGCTTAATCTCTAAATTCACCTCACGCAAAACCTGCAGTTGCTCGTTGCCCTGCCGAAAAGTTTTGCTGATATTTTTCAGTTGTAAAGTTAAATTACTCATAGCGTAAAGCCTCCGCCGGATTAAATTTCGACGCGCGATACGCCGGATATATGGTTGCCAGGAAAGACAGGAACAGAGTTATAACGATAACCAACAGCACTTCCATATTATCCACCTTGGCCGGCAATTGCGATAAGAAGTAAATCTCCGATGAAAACAGCTCGCGACCGGAAAGATTTTGCAAAATTTGCCGAATGTTCTCGATGTTATGACAGAATAACAATCCTAAAATTACCCCGAAAGTGGTACCGACCACCCCGATAAACGCGCCGTCCATAAAGAAAATACGCATAATCATTGCCCGAGTTGCTCCCATAGTGCGCAACACCGCCACATCGCGACTTTTATCTTTAACCAACATAATCAGGCCGGTGATGATATTAAATGCCGCTACCAAAATAATCAGCGTCAAAATCAAAAACATTACGTTACGCTCCACATCAATGGCATTAAAGAAAGCCGCATTAGTCTGCTTCCAATCATAAACATACGCATCCAAACTGACGCTTTTTTCAAGCATAGCGCGGGTTTTTGCCAAGTCCTTTTCGTCTTTTAAGCTGACATCGATTACCGATACCGCATCTTTAAGCCCGAAATAGGTCTGCGCGGCCTCCAACGGCATAAACACATAGTTGGCGTCGTATTCATACATTCCCATATTAAACATACCGATAACACGATATGCCTTAATCCGCGGCACGGTACCGAACGCCGTGACTTTGCCGTTAGGCGAAATCAGGGTAATTTCATCGTTGATATAAACGCCTAATTTGCGTGCCAGTTTATCACCCAAAACCACCACATCTCCCTTAAATTCAGCCATATCAATGGTGGCAAATCCGTCACGCATAACCTTTTTTTTGAGAATATCGTCACCGCTGATACCGCGCACCATTGCCCCTTCGGCGCTCTTGCCCGAAGATATGAGAAGTTGCTTTTCAATCAGCGGTAAAACCAAATCAATTTCATTGATATTTTGTAAATCCTGCACGGCTTTTTTGTAATTGTTGAACGGAAATCCGGCCGAAGACACGATAGAAATATGGCCGTTAATCCCCAAAATCCGGTTTAAAAGTTCCGCCTTAAAACCGTTCATCACCGAAGTTACGATAATCAATGTAGCCACGCCCAAGGCGATACCGGTAAATGCAAAACCGGTAATGACCGAAATGAACCCTTCTTTCCTTTTGGCCCGCAAATAACGCCACGCCGTCAGGCGCTCAAATTTTGAAAACAAAATATCTCTCCTCACACATTTTTTACGAATTTATATTTATTTGCCGGTTTTTGCAATTACGAATCTGCGGATATACACAGCACTACATTCCGATGCGTTGATTCAACTTCAACAAATTAACGATTGAAAAAACAGTATAAAATTGCTCGAACACCAAATCAATTTTCTGTTTATCGACATTGGAGCGAAAAAACGAATTGGCCTCAAACATATTCTGCCGCGTCGGAATTGCCAGCAACAATGTGTTCCGATTAAAACAAAATTGGATAGATTTTCCGCCATATAAATCGCGCAACTTCAACATTCTCTCCATAAACGCGGTAGTCAACAAATAGCGCGCTTCAATTTGATCATCGGCATAAACCTCGAAGTATTTTTCAAACTTACTGTCTTCCAACTTGACATTTTGCAGGCCGCTGACTTTGTTGAGCGCATTCCCGAGCATACCTCTGTCTTTAAGAACCACGGTTCGCCCCTTAAAATTCTTATTCATCTCAAACAAAATACATACGCCGCCGAAAATCGATTTTTTAATCTCAAAATTGCGAAAATCACGCTTAACCTGAAGCAGTTTTTCTTCGGCTATACTGATGCGCACACCGTCGTAAATGCCGGAAAAGCTGTCATCACCGATATTGCGATTATATGTTCCGAACAAATCCGATTGGCGCAACACCGCGTCATCTATAACCCCTTCGTAGGTGTATGAAAAAGAACCGAAAAAGTTGGCAAAATCCGGCATAATCTGCGGCTTGACTTTTTTGCGACAATAATAAAGCGGGCCGCAAGCCAACATAATCACGCCGCCGGACAGAGCCAAAATGATACCGGTGGCCGAACCGCGCATGTATCCCGATAACAAAAGATATATAATCAAAGGATAAAAAACCGCCCCCAACAGAAACAGCAACAAAAACATAAGCACATAATGTTTGCGGGTTTTATCACTCTGTTCCAAAATCGGACGCAGTTTATCGGCATAATAAACGTCAAATTTTTGCTTTAAGGCTGCGTATTCCGGTGTTTGTTTAATGTCGGTCATGTTTTTCCAATAATGCGTTGATGGTCTCGATAAACACCAATGTTTGTTCGATAGCTCCGTTGAGCTGAATAAACTTGTCCTTATTGATTTTCCGGCTCCAGAACTTATCGCAGTCAATATAAAGCTGAGCGCCCTCCAAATATATCCGAAGGATGTTGCCGCTCATCTCAACATACAGATGTTTGGCTCCGAAAGCTTCTTTCAAATCAAAAATTCGCTCAAAAAACAGTGACGGCAACATATCTTCCGCAAACATGGAATCTTCGGCAAAAATATAGAAACATTCTGCCAACGGCGGTGCAATCAGATTGCCCACATTCGGGATATCCTGAAATTTATTTTTACGATAAAATCCTCTTTTTTCAAACAGATATAGTTTGCCCTTAAAATTTTTATTTAATTTTACCACAAGCATAATACCTGATGAAACTTTGCTTTTGTAGCGAATCTTTTTTATCATGCCTGACTTTTTGTAAACCGTGTCGCGCATTTCCAAAGACCACCCCGGATATTCGGCGGCCAAATTATGTTCGGCATGCACAAAATCGTGCGGCGGCACAATCGGCGAATGTATAAGCGGCACTTTGACATCTTTGAGGTGGCGCCAGTTGCCGTAAAAATTCACAAACGTACCGAAAACATCTTGTTTTTTGCATTTGCGATATTGGCGTATCGGCAAGAATATAAACGCAAAAGCCACAACATTCAGCAAAATCATTTGCTCATAATTCATCGGATGCTTATTGAACAAAAAGTTGAAGAGGCTGAACAGTAAATTTACGCACATCAAAAACAGAATCGTCCAGAAAAATCCCCAGAATCTTGAGCGATATTTTTCTTTTAAGCGATTGTTTGCCTCCACCGCCGGAACGATATCCGAAAAATAATACTGTTCAAACGGGGAAATTTCTTCGTTATTATTTTCTAAAAAATCAACCATTCATTACTCCGATTATTTGAAATAATCACGGCTGTCAATAGCCTGCCTTTCCGTCTCGGTTGCTTGGAAGAAAGGCATATTTTCGTAGGTTATGGCCAACATATGTGCCACCATACTGCTCGGGAAAATATCAACCAAGTTCTTCAGCTCATTAACATTGGAGTTATAGAAACGCCGTGCGGCCGCGATATGCTCTTCCACTTCATTCATACTCTGCATGGCGGTCATCATGGTTTGATTGGACTTCAAATCCGGATAATTTTCAAGCGAGATTTTGAAATCGTGGAGCTTTTGATTAAGCATATTTTCCAAATCGATTTTTTCCTTCGGCGAGGTCACAAACGAGCTCTGCATGGCGCGGGTACGAATATCGGCCAATTCGGTCATCAAAGTCTTTTCGTGTTCCATAAATTTGGCGGCCATATTCAGCATATTCGGAATCAAATCATAGCGTTTTTTGAGTTGTACATCAACATCCGCCATTGACTCCTGCACCTTGTTACGAGTTTTAATCAGGCGCGCATACAACACATAAAAGAACAGCAGTACCGCAATGGCAACAATCACAATTGTATTCATTTATTTACTCCCCATAAATTATTTCAGTACATTCAGTATATCCACACATTCTTAAAAAACAATAAAAAATTTTATTGCTTTTTATACAAAAACATGTTACAATTTGACAAATAAAGGAGATTACGATGACATTACGCCGTGCGAAATTTTTATTGGGAGATATCAACAGCCGAATTTCTGCGATGAATCCGGACAGCGCCGAGGCGTCTGCCGAAGAAAATGAGCGCAAAGAAGAAAATGCCCGTCAGATGGCGGCACGGCAAAAAACGGAACGTGATGCCTTAGCCGAGCAACGCTTGCAAAAACAGCAAAATCAAAATGAGCGGATTGATCCGGAAAAAGAAAGACAACGCAAAATCGAGAAAGTGCTCGGACGCACTTATGCCCGAGTTAACGAATACCAAAGAGAACGGTCTCGAACTTAGGGTTATAAAAGGAAAATACACGACTCGACCGACATTATTCGGCCGAGTTTTTTTATGTATAAATGAATGGCATAAAAACAGCACCTGTTCCTCCTTGCGGAAAGAACAGGTGCTGCTGCTTAAAATTTACTCTCAGATGTTCCACCAGTTCGGTTCTGGTGTTTTCCACTCATAGAGCCATTCGGGACGCTTTGGGGTCTCCGGATGAAACACATACAAACTGCGAATAACGGGGAATGAATATTCCCTCGTTATACCGTTAATGTTAACGGTATAGGACACAATCATTGTATCCGTGCATTCTTCGCATTCTCTCTCGATCGGGGAGACTTTGAGAATGTTGTGTTCTCCGACATTGATTGTCGGTTTCTCTATCTGAGCAGCCTTGCTCTGAATTAAAGGCTCAGCAATGAAGAATTGCAAGCCTATAGCGCAGCACAGAGCTGCAGAGAGTGTAATTAAGGTCCTTGCCGGACCTGCACTGAAAACACCTTTACCTCTCCATGCCAATACGGCAAAATAAATGCCGCAAGCAAGGATGACGGTAGAAATCGTAACTCCGAGCCAGAAAGCTCCGGCGGGTGTATTGTTGTACAAATCCACCCAGTAATTAATGTACTGTTCCATAATTGTATTTTTTTTGGATAAATATTTTTTTGAACTAACACTCGAAACAAAAGAGCAAAAATTCGACCGAAAATTTGCTCATATCGATAAAAAAATACCGACAGCCAAAAAAATACGAATTATGAAGACAACACCCGAGAGTGTATATTTATGAAATTTATAAATATCATCCATAATTCGTATTTTTTAAGCAATTTCAATATATCACAAAATCGGGCAAATTGCAAGATTTTTTTGTCACAAAACGCTAAAACGAAATAAGGGCAGGTTACCCTGCCCTATTTACTTGTAATGTTGGCTTATCAGAGCTCGAACTTATCGACACCTTCATAAGCGTAACGATACATCTGCTCGATTTCCTTAAACAGCGGATAGCGCGGGTTGGCCGAGGTGCATTGGTCGTCAAATGCCAACTCCGGCAAGGTTTTCAGCGCTTCTTCCCACTCTTTTTCATCAACACCCCATTCTTTGATGGACGGCGCGATATTGAGCTTTTGCTTCATTTCCTGCAAAGCCTTAATCAGGTTCTCCACCGCCTCATCATCGGTTTTGCCGGCAAGGCCGATACCGCGGGCAAACGCCGCATACGCCGCCTTAGTGTTCGGGAAACGATATTGCGGGAAGGTTGCCTGCTTAACCGGGCAATCGGTAGCGTTGTAGCGAATTACCTGACAAATCAGCAAAGCGTTAGCAATTCCGTGCGGAATATGGAAACGCGCGCCCAATTTGTGTGCCATTGAGTGGCATACACCCAAAAACGCGTTGGCAAATGCCATACCGGCAATGGTCGCGGCATGGTGAACTTTTTCGCGTGCTGCAAAATCGGCGGTTTCATACGACTTAACCAAATTTTCGTAAATCAATTTACCGGCCTCAACCGACAGACCGCGTGTGTAATCGGTTGCCATGCACGAAACATACGACTCGAGGGCGTGTGTCATCACATCAATACCCGATGCGGCGCACAATCCGCGCGGCATGGTCAGCACCAAATCAGTGTCGACAATTGCCATGGTCGGAGTTAACGCATAGTCGGCAATCGCATATTTTACGCCGGTGGCATCATCGGTAATAATCGAGAACGGAGTAACTTCCGAACCGGTACCCGAGGTGGTAGGAATTGCCACCATCTGAGCTTTAACTCCCATTTCAGGAAATTCAAAAATACGTTTGCGAATATCCATAAAGCGCCGTGCCAAATCCTCAAATTTAAGCTCCGGATGCTCATACATAATCCACAAAATCTTGCAAGCGTCAATCGGCGAACCGCCGCCTAAAGCAATCAGCACATCCGGCTCAAAGCTTTCAACCATATCGCGCGCTTTGTTAATCGTACTCAAATCCGGATCCGGCTTAACATCGCTGAAGATTTTATATTGGATACCGAGCGTTTCCAACACATCGGTCACTTTTTTGGTATATCCCAAATCAAACAACGATTTATCGGTCACAATAAATGCCTTTTTGCGTCCTTTAAGTTCTTTTAAGGCAAAGCCTAAGCACCCCGGTTTGAAATAAATTTTCGGCGGAACCTTGAACCATAACATATTTTCTTCACGTTTTGCCACAGATTTAATATTCATCAGATGTTTTACTCCTACATTTTCACTTACCGAGTTTCGGCCCCAAGAACCGCAACCCAAAGTCAAAGACGGTTCCAACTTAAAGTTATAAATATCACCGATTGCACCTTGCGACGACGGACAGTTAATCATCACACGTCCGGTAGGCATGGTATCGCCGTAGAGTTTGATACGCTCGTCGTTACGCGGATTGGTATACAGCACCGAGGTGTGGCCGCAGCCGGCAAATTCTACCAGCGCTTTGGCCTTAGCCATGGCGTCGTTAAAATCTTTGGCGCGATACATAGCCAAACACGGTGATAATTTTTCATACGCAAACGGCTCTTCGGCACCGATTTTTTCAACCTCGCCGATCAGCACCTTGGTATTTGCCGGAACTTTAACCCCCGACATATCGGCAATTTTTGCGGCCGGCTGACCGACGATTCCGGAATTAACCTTACCGTCCTGAATAATAGTGGCGCCGACTTTTTTACGTTCCGCATCGTTTAAGATGTACGCGCCGCGCTTAACAAATTCGGCCTTAACCGCATCATACAGCGAATCGACAACAATTACCGATTGCTCGGAAGCGCAAATCATACCGTTATCGAAAGTCTTAGACATCAGAACCGAGCTCACCGCCATTTCAACATCAGCGGTTTCATCAATTACCGCCGGAGTATTGCCCGCACCCACACCGATGGACGGAGTGCCGGAAGAATATGCGGCTTTAACCATTCCGGCTCCGCCGGTGGCCAAAATCAAATCCGATTGTTGCATCAGATATTGAGTCCGCGGCAAAGTCGGCTCGTCCACCCATGCGATAATATCCTCCGGTGCGCCTGCTTTTACCGCCTCTTCCAAAATAATGCGGGCCATTTCGATAGTGCATTTTTTGGCTCGCGGATGTGGTGAAAAGATAATACCGTTGCGGGTTTTGAGTGCAATCAAAGACTTAAATATAACCGTTGAAGTCGGGTTGGTGGTCGGAATAACACCGGCAATCACCCCTACCGGCTCGGCAAATCTGATCATTCCGTTTTCTTTATCATCTTCGATTATTCCGCAAGTTTTGGTGTTTTTGAACTTGTTATAAATATATTCCGCCGCAAAATGGTTTTTAATCACCTTATCTTCGGCAATTCCCATACCGGTTTCTTCAACCGCCATTTTAGCCATCGGAATACGCATCGAGCTTGCCTTAAGTGCTACACGGCGAAAAATTTCATCAACCTGTTCCTGCGAATAAGTTGCAAACTTTTGCTGAGCCGCGCGAACACGTTCGACTAACGCGCTGATATACTCATGTTCCCTTTTTTCATCAATAGTATTATCCATAATTTCCTCCTGTTAAACTGCCGTAATCATAACCGCATCTGTAAAAAAATAAATACTTTTTTATACGTTTTTCCTCACTTTTTGTTACCAATTATAACATATCATCTTGAAAGCTCGGAATCTATACATATTTAGGTAGAGGTTTACATCAACAACATAAGGAGAGAATTTATGAAAACAAAATTTTTATCCGTCTTGGCTGCCGTCGGAATCGTGTGCGGAGCCGTTGCGGTTAATGCCGGCACCACTCAATCCGACAAACCGATAAGCCAAGTAAGCGCCGTACAAAATATGCCGGAAGATTCCATGGTGTATGTTCAGGGCTATTTAATCCAAAACTTAGGCAACGAAATGTATACGTTTCAAGATGACAGCGGCACCATTACGGTTGAAATCGACGATGATTTGCTGACACCGGTTGCTGCCATGCCGAACACATTGGTTTGGATTGCGGCCGAGGTCAACAAAGACGGCAACGTAACCTCGCTTGAAGCGGAAGAAGTACAATTTCTGCCGACACAGGCTTCAAATTAGAAATGCGTTATCCGTCTTGACTTTTGGGCTTGACAACGATATTGTTGACTTAAAAGCTGAACGCCGCCGATGATTGGGTGCGAACACCTTTTCGGCGGTTTTTTATTTTTTCAAAGGAGGGTAAGTATGAAGAAACTGATGTTGATAATGTGTCTGGTTTGGGTATATGCATATTCCGCCGCTGCCGACAACATTGAATATGGTTATAATGCCAACGGCGATTATGTGCCGGTAAAGATTGACGGACAACAGGTAGAATACGGTTACAATGCCCGCGGCGATTATGTTCCGACTAAAGTCGGCGATGACAGAATCGACTATGGTTACAACGCCCGCGGCGATTATGTGCCGACCAAAGTCGGCGATGACAGAATCGACTATGGTTACAATGCCCGCGGTGATTATGTTCCAACCAAAGTCGGCAATCAGGATATCGGCTACGGTTACAATGCCCGCGGTGATTATGTTCCGACCAAAGTCGGCAATCAGGATATCGGCTACGGATATAATGCCCGCGGCGAATATGTGCCGACCAACTTAAGATAGTTTCTGATATTTATACGCACACGCTTTCAACACCGACAAATATGCCGGCGGAAACACAAAGTCCGGCGGAAAAACATTGTCGATTAAATGGTATACATCATCGTCTTTTGCCACCAACTGCGGTACAAAATGCCGGCAAAAGGCATAACTTGCCGCCGCTAAATCCGTAGTATCATAACCGATAATCTGCAAAAGTTCGGCCACATCATCGGTGCGGATTTTTGCGGCATCTGCCGGATTATACCACACGCCGATGCCTTTTTGCGCCAAATATTTCCACGGAAACGCCAACCCCGGATCCGGCTTGCGCGTAGGTGCAATATCGGAATGCGCCACAACATTGACTGCCGGAATTTGATAATGGCGGATAATCTGTCGGCTGAGTTTAATCAGAGTCGCAATTTGCCGCGGAGCATACGTTTCTTGCCCCAATGTCGGCGAACTCAGCTCAATGCCGACCGAATATTGATTAAGCATTTCCATGCCGCGCCACTTGCTCTGTCCCGCATGCCACGCCCGTTTTTTTTCGGAAACAAGTTGCAACACCGCACCGTCGGTACCGATGATATAGTGCGAACTCAACTCACGCTCACGCAACACTTCTATCATATCCTTAGCCGCATGCGAACTGCAATGCAATACCAACGCCTTAACGGTTGCTCCGGCAGGGCGTTCATCAAAATACGGCAGAAATTCGCGAATAATTTTCATGGTTGACTCCTAAAGGCATATACACGAATATTGTGTCGGATAATCTTTCGGTGCATCAAGCAAATTAAGATGCGTATTACGACGATAGCTGAAATAGCCGTTTGCTGCCGAATAAGTATCGATGCGGCAATTTTCAATATTTGTAATGCCGAGATTTTGCAGGCGATTTTCCACATATCCGCTCAAATCAAAATAAAAATGTACTCTGTCAGCGGCAGGAGCAAAGTAGCGGGCATTATTTGCCGCAACATCCAGCAAGGTGTTGCGCATATCTTCCTTAACTTCATACGATTGTTGCTGAATACACGGCCCGATAGCGGCGGCAATATCTTTTTTTTCGGCACCGTGTTCAAGCATCAATGTTACCACATTTTCAATAATTCCCTTAAACGCACCGCGCCAACCGGCGTGCGCCGCCCCGATTACTCCGTGCTTATAATCCGCCAACAGCACCGGTGCGCAATCGGCGGTTTTAATCCCCAACAGCAAATTCGGATTGGTGGTAACAGCCCCGTCAGCCTGAATTTTGAACCACGTCGGCTTATCGGTACAAATGGCGTCGGCAGTAACACTTTGCCGAATCGTTACCATATCCGTCGGTTTTTTATTAAAATGCGCGGCAATTATTGCAAAATTGCGCTGCAGATTTTCCGGCTTATCGGCACTGCTTAAGTTAGTATTCAGCGTTGAATATTTGCCGCCGGAAACACCTCCCGCCATACCAAAAAAACAATGTTTTGTTTTATCCAAATTATTTGCCGTCCAAACCATGATTTGCCCTCTTTTATATAACAATAACTGTACGACAAAGTGATTAAAATTTAATGAAAAAAAACCGTCGTGTTTCGAGCCGAAATCGCGACGGGTTTTCTTTTGCAAGCGTAACTTACGGTCTATACGTGCACAATGCCGCGCATAAAGGCATATAAAGCAAACAGGGCCACTGCAACCATAAAACATGCAATAATTTGCTCACCGACGGTAAACGCCGCGCGCTCACGGTTATTTTCTTTGCACGCCCAATAATAAACCGGTATACCGACAACCATGAAAATCACCGCCAACAACAGATACTGCAGACCGGCGGCATATATCAGCCACAGGGCATACAAGGCACCGATGATGGCCGAGATAAGTGCCTGTCCGCGGCGAATGTAGAAGTTGCTCGGATATTCATGATCTTCGCACAGTTTCCACAAATAGGCACAGCTGGCAAAATATGCCGGCAGAACCATCACGCCGGTAATGCTGAGCATTGTGTTCCAAGCATTGTCGGAAAAATAAACCAGCAACATAAAAAGCTGCATCAGCGCACTCGTCACCCAAAGCGATACGGCCGGCGCATGGTGTTCGTTTTCATTGGCAAAAACCTTAGGGAAAGTGCCGTTTTCAGCCGCGGCCTGCGGAATTTGCGCCGTAACCATAGTCCAAGCGAGCCAGCTGGTCAAAACCGAAATCAGCAACCCGATGTTCATCAGCCATGCTCCCCAACGACCGACCAGAATTTCCAAAATACCGGCGGTCGACGGATTGGCAATTTTAGCCAACTGACTTTGATGCATCACACCATACGGCAGCACCGAAAGCAAAACATAAATCAATAAACAGCCGATAAAGCCCAAAAAGGTAGCACGACCGACCGTCTGCGGTGTTTTGGCGTGTTTGGACATGACCACCGCTCCTTCAATACCGATAAATGCCCACAAGGTAACCAACATCGTACTCTTGATCTGGGTTGAGAGACTGCCGAGAGCGGCCGAACTGACCGTTTCGTTACCCCAAAAATCAAAATCGAACATACTGAAGCGAAACAGAAAAGCCACAATCAGCACAAATAATATCAGCGGCACAATTTTTGCCACCGTACCAATCAGGTTGATGACCGTAGCCTGTTTGATGCCGTGCAAAACGAGGGCGTTAAATCCCCATATCAACAGCGAGCCGCCGATGATGGAAAGCAAATTATTACCACCGACAAAATACGGCGGGAAAAAGTAATTGAGCGCATCCATCGTAATCACGGCATAACCGACGTTGCCGCAGATTTGGCACAGCCAATACGACCAACCGATGGTAAAGCCGATAAACGGACCAAATCCGGCACGGCTGTACATATAAATGCCGGCGGTTAAATCCGGCTTGGCGGCCGACAAAATGCGGAATGTGTTGGCAATAAAATAAACCCCGACACCGGTAATCAGCCATGCCAACAGCACTGCTCCCACCGATGCACCCGCCGCCATATTTTGCGGCAGGCTGTAAATACCGCCGCCGATCATTGAGCTGACCACAATTGCTGCCAACGCCCACACCCCCAAACCTTGCGCGTTATAATTATTCTGCGAGTTTGCCGGCATCATGGTCTTGTTTTGTTTTTTGAGCATTTTTATCCCTTTCATTGTTTTTAAGGCGGTGTTTTCAGCACCGCCCCTCCTTTATTTTTTTATGCTTTCGCCGGCTCGGCATTTTCAAAATTCAAAAAGCCGAGAGCGGTCAGACAATAGCCGAACTGATCGGTGATATTGATGTAATTATGCCACATTTGGAACTCGCTGTGTTTTTCAACTCCGCGAATATCAAGCTCATGTTGCAGCGATTTATTCAGCCACATTTCAGCATGGCCGCGAGCAATATCGTCATCAATGTGAGTGTTAAAATATTCCACATATTCAGCTGCCCAACCGCCGATTAACTCGCCGTTGGAATCCTTGCCCCAACAAATGCCGACACCGGTGGCAATAGCCTTATGGTCGTCACGCGAAGCACCGTTTCCGGCCATAATCACTTCCAAAACCGCACCATGTTTGAACTGATTTACCACACGCTCGACCGGCACGATATTGCCGTAGATTTCCTTTGGCAAAACCGAGGTATACGGTATCACGTTAAAGTTTTCGATTTTAGCCTGCATCAGTGCCGAATCATAACAAAACGTTTCAAACGGTTGCGGCGGAATGCCCTCGTTGGCTTGTCCGGCACCGCCGGTAATAAACGCTAAAGTCGGATAACGAACTCCATAAGTCATCTTTTTCTCCTTTCTGGTTAAAACAATATTATACGCAGATGACTTATGCCGTTTTATGCGGCTTTCAATATAACCTTTGTGGCAGTCATAAAACAAAAAAGCCCGCATTAAAGCAGGCTGTTTTTGTTGAATTAAAAGATATTTTATTTATCCGTATGCTCGCCGATTTGCGATTTCAGAGAAAACAGACGGGTTGCCACACCCGAATTTTGATTTTGCATAAACTTCTTGCGGGACGGCATAAATTTAGCCTCTTTTTCTATAACATCCGAATTATTCTTTTCGACACGTGCCATAATACCGATGCAATCTTTGGCTAAATTAGGATCAATTGCACATGCTTCATTTGCCACTTGATATATGGCATCAATAATGCAATATTCGTTAGCCTGACCGGTATGATTCTTTTTATTTAATGCCGTAAAATCGGTATCTGCCATTTCCTCATCGATTACACTGAGAGCCTCTGCTGCATACATGGCGCCGCCGCTTTTTATAAGTGCGGCTATTCCGTAAAGTCCGTATTCGGTATTCAGCCCGCCGAAACGCAAATTATCCATATTAAAAATTTTACGTATTCCCTGATCGCCGTGGTTAATGTGTTCCATGTTGCCGTTCTCCTTTCTGATACAGTCCCAATGCCCTGTAATGTAGCATTATTTGCCGTTTGAGTCAAGTCTTTTTTGGCTGATGATTTCAACGACGCGTACGAAATCTTCGTTGTTTTGATAATCCTCAATATTTATCGGCAACTTGCGACGCCAATTCGGGTGTTTATCCCGATCCGTCCCCGGCAGATTTTGCAACACTTCCACTCCGAATATATCTTCAAGCTGTGCCAAATAAACCACACTGGCGGAAGATGCGGTATACGCTTCCACCGCTTCCGTTATTCCGTTCGGATAACCTTCGCCATACAAACAATCATCTTGCCGCGGTTTATCATGCGGCCAAACTCCCGCCCAATCAAGCGCGTCCAACAGCCTCCGCCGCTCATCCTCACGTCCGCGATATTGATTAAGCCGTTCCGCTTCATCCAACATCTTGAGCTTATACATCGTTTCAATATCGTAGCCGAACCAGCGCATTTTCAAAGGCGCCATATCATGGGTGCCGACGGAACAAAATGCGTTTTGTTCAAAATCAAACGGTGCCTTAAAATTGCCGCCGCCGTTCCAGCGCTCCGCCCACAAAACGCTCAATGAATAAATGCCGCGCTCATGGATTTTATCAATAAACCCGTCCGGCACGTTACCGATGCTTTCGCCCACAACCATGCATTTATTCAAATAGCTCTCCAATGCCACAATGCCGAGCATATCGTCAAAGTTATAATAAACATAGGTACCTTCGTCAGATTTATCCGGAATAATATACAATCGCATCAGGCTCATAACGTGGTCGATTCTGAGTGCACCCGCCCCCTGCATTGCCGCCCGAAGAATTTTGATAAACGGCTGATAAGCGGCCTCTTTCAGGCGATACGGATTAAATGCACCTAAGCACCATTTTTGCCCCGTCGGGAAAAACACATCCGGCGGCGCACCGGCTCCGCAACCCTTAATAAACAAATCACTGCCTGCCCAAAGTTCGGCACTGTCTTTACACAGCCCCACCGGCAAATCTCGGTATAATCCGATACTTAAACCGTTTTGTTCAATCGTTTGATAAACATTTTGCAGCTGATCATCGGCAACGTATTGCAAAAACTTAAAGAATAAAATTTCAGGTTCGTGCGTTTTTTTAAATTCCGCTACCGCCGCCGAATGCGGGTTTTGCAGTTCCTTCGGCCATGCACACCAACCGCCGTAAACCTTATCTTTTTGCTCCGAATACAGCGCCTGGTACGTTGCTAAGTTATCCAAATCGGCACCGGCGGCGCGGCAGTATTTTGCAAATTTTTGATACTCACGCGCCTTCGGTTTGGCCATAAACTCGGCAAAGATTTTGTGCAGCACGGAAATCTTCAAATTATAAACTGCGGTATAATCGATATTCTCGGTTTGCCTGGCATATTCGAGAGCGCTTGCATCCGCATATTCCGCCTTATATCCCGCAACTTTTTCCACATCAATATAAATCGGATTCAAAAACAAGCGGCTGATGGAAGAATACGGACTGGCATTTTCCGGATAGTCGTGAAACAGAACATTAAGCGGGTTTACACCGATAACATCAGCTCCGACCGCAGCGCACATCCGGGCAAAGTTTTGCAAATCGGTAAAATCGCCGACACCCCAATTACGGGCACTTTTAAGGGCATAGAGCTGAATGGCAAATCCCCATAATTTTTTGCGCTGCAACACCTCCGGAATATAGCATCTGTCCGGAGTTATTGCCAACACGGCACTCGAGGTTTTGCCCTTAATTGTCACTTCTATCTCATAATATTGCGGAGCCAAATCCGAAGTAATTTCAACTTGCAAACGCGCATATTCACGGTTGCCGATTTGTTTTGTTTCAACAATTTTCTGCACATAATCAACCTTCAGCGGCGTACCGTTTTGCAACAGGCACAGCCGTAACGAATCCGCATCTTCAAGCTTTGTAGTCACATCAAAAACTTTGGCAAAGCTACGCACCACATAAATCGGCTCCAAAGAATATTGCCAACGTTTATTTTGCATTTTTTGCAACAGCAATGCGCTGTCATCGATGTTTTTAAGCGGAAAACCGAGATATCCCGCCATCTGTCGCAATGTTTCATCATCAACGGTATAAACTTTATGGTTCTGCGCCGCGTCGCAGAAGGTTTTGGCTATGCCGATTTTTTGCAATAATTCATCCCAACTCTCAGACAATTTTCTACTCCGGTTTTCTTATTTCCAATACCGTCACGCTCCACGACGCCACCGAAAATTTTTCGGCAGGATTGATAAACACGTCGTGTAAACTCTCGGCGCTGTCGAGCACTACCTCTGCCTCGGCATTTTTACAAAACGCCGGCAACTGCCATTCTTCCGGATTTTCGTTGGCATTAAAAATCATCATGTATGAGTGATTTTTTTGATATACAAATGTGGCCAAACTGCGGCGACTATCTATATACCAATCGGCATTTTCAAATTCGGTTCCGTCGTTTTTCAACCACATCAAATCCTTTATTTTGCGGCGTTTATCGACCACATGTCCGTCAAAAAATTTGATACGGTCGAAAATATGCATCTTGCGACGCAAGGCTATCAATTTCTGTACATATTCCGACAGTTCTTTATCCTCGTTATCAATCGCCTCCCACACAATCCAGGTTAAAACATTGTCCTGACAATACGGATTGTTATTACCGAATTGAGTGTTGCCTAACTCATCGCCGGCCACCAGCATCGGCGTCCCGAAACTCATCAGCAACGTTGCCAACATTGCCTTTTTGCGCAAGCGGCGATTTTGCATAATTTTCGCTTCACGGCTCTTACCCTCAACGCCGGAGTTCCAGCTCCAGTTAGCATCGTTACCGTCACGGTTATTTTCACCGTTGACACTATTGTGCTTTTTATTATAGCTGACCAAATCGGTCAGATTAAAACCGTCGTGCGAAGTAATAAAATTGATACTGCTCCAGATGTCGCGGTTGGAATATCCGAAAATATCACTTGAACCGGAAATACGACTGGCAAATTCGCCGACCTGCTTATCATCGCCGCGCCAAAAGCGCCGCACCACATCGCGATAACGGTCGTTCCATTCTGCCCATCCCGGCGGATAAGCACCGATTTGATAGCCGTCCATAGTAGCATCCCACGGTTCGGCAATCATCTTTCCGGCACGCAGGCTTTCGTCTTGGCGCACCGAAAGTAAAAAGCCGCTGTCTTGAGTAAACTTACCGCGAACCCGGCTCAGACTGGTAGCCAAGTCCAAACGAAAACCGTCTACATGCATCACATCACGCCAATATCTCAGCGAATCCATTACCAAAGTCAACACATACGGATTTTGCAAATTAAATGATGCGCCGCAACCGGTAGTATCATAATAAAAGCGCTTATTTTCGGCCTGCAGAGTATAATAGCTTTCGTTATCAATACCCCGATAACACAATGTCGGTCCCATCTGGTTACCTTCAATCGTATGATTATACACCACATCCAAAATCACTTCTTTGTTATTAGCGTGTAAGGTTTTAACCATCTGCTTAAATTCATCGATATCGTTGCCGACCAAATATTTGGCTTCCGGAATAAAATACGACAGTGTTTCATAACCCCAGTAATTGTCGATATACATGCCGCCTTTTTCGCCGAAGAATGCAAAAGTCGGCAACAATTCCACTGCCGTCACACCGAGCCAATTCAGATAGTCGGTAATGCAGTCAGCAGTCAGACCCAAAAATTTTCCGCGATAACGAGGCGGTATGCTCGGATGTAACATGGTATACCCGCGAACATGCATTTCATAAATCACACTTTGCTCAAACGGAATTTGCGGATGCTTATCGCGTCCCCAATCAAAGGTATCTTCAACCACCACCGATTTGGGCACATAAGGTGCGCTGTCAAGAGTGCTGAACGATAAGTCTTTTTGCGGACTTTTGACATCGTATCCGAACAGAGCCTTGTGCCAAATCAACGTACCTATAAGCTTTTTTGCATACGGATCGAGCAACAGTTTGTTCGGATTAAAGCGTTTGCCTTCTGCCGGTTTATACGGACCATACACACGATATCCGTAAACCTGTTCCGGCAGAATCCCCTCCAAATAAATGTGCCAGACGTTGTTATCATTTTCGGTAATGGCAAAACGCTTTTCTTCTTTGGTGCCGGTTTTATTAAACAGACAAAGTTCCACCTTTTCCGCATTGGCGGAAAACAGTGCAAAATTGACACCTTTGCCGTCAAACGTTGCGCCTAAAGGATAAGCACGTCCCGATGAAACTCTTATCTCTGCCATGACTTTCCTACCTCAGCGGTTTTAACACGATTGTTGAAAGCGGCGGCAATATCAACTCGATGGAATACGGTAAATTGTTGACGCCGTAATTTTGTGCCTGTTTCGGTCCTTCGTTACGCACCCCGCTTCCCCAATAATGCTTGTCGTCACTGTTAAAAATTTCCTGATATGCGCAAGCTTCCCGCACCCCGACGCGGAAGTTATGACGCACCACCGGCGTAAAGTTACAAATCACAATCAGATAATCATCCGGATTATGCCCTTTGCGGAAATATGAAATCACGCTGTCATCGCAGTTGGCATAGTCAATCCATTCAAACCCGCGCGAATCGAAATCTTCTTCATACAAAGGTGAGTTGCCCCGATACATAAGGTTCAAATCACGCACGCAATTTTGCATGCCCTGATACATCGGGTATTCCAAAAGATGCCAGCGCAGGCTCTCCCCAGAATTCCACTCCCAATCCTGAGCAAACTCGTTGCCCATAAACAAAAGTTTTTTGCCCGGATGCGTCCACATAAAACCGTAATACGCACGCAAACTGGCAAATTTCTGCCATTCGTCACCCGGCATTTTGGATAGCATTGAGCCCTTGCCGTGTACCACCTCATCATGCGAAATCGGTAAGATAAAGTTTTCATTAAACGCATACAGCAATCCGAACGTCAATAAACCGTGGTGATATTTGCGGTGCACCGGCTCGTGGCTGATATAGCGAAGCGTATCATTCATCCACCCCATGTTCCACTTAAACCCGAAGCCTAAGCCGCCGGCCGAAACCGGACGCGACACCATCGGCCACGCGGTTGATTCTTCGGCGCATGAAAACGAACCGGCGGATTGCGAATAAATCAGCTCATTCATTTTACGCAAAAAGGTAATAGCCTCCAAATTTTCATTGCCGCCGTAAACATTCGGAATCCACTCGCCCTCTTTGCGCGAATAATCCAAATAAAGCATGGAGGCCACCGCATCAACCCTCAAGCCGTCAATATGAAACTCTTTGAGCCAATACAGTGCGCTCACACACAAAAAGTTGCAGACTTCGGTGCGACCGAAGTTATAGATTTTGGTTCCCCAATCTTTTTGTTCGCCCTTGCGCGGATCAACATGCTCATAAAGACAAGTGCCGTCAAATTCGGCCAAACCGTGTCCGTCTTTCGGGAAATGTGCCGGCACCCAATCCATAATTACCCCGATACCGGCCTGATGAAATTTATCTATCATATAGCGGAAGTCATCCGGATTGCCGAAACGCGACGTCGGGGCAAACAAACCGGTAATCTGATAACCCCACGAAGCATCGAGCGGATGCTCACACAACGGCATAAACTCAACGTGCGTAAAGCCCATGTTGCTGACATACGGCACCAACCTGTCCGCAAATTCGCGATATGTTAAAAACTCGCTGCCGTTATCGCCTTTGCGTCGCCACGAACCTAAGTGAACTTCATAAATCGACATCGGCTTATCATAAATATTGTTGTTAACCCGATAATTCATCCAACCTTCGTCGTGCCATTTATAATGGTTCAAATCAAACACTATCGATGCGGTTTTCGGGCGCACTTCGGAATAAGTTGCCATCGGGTCGGCTTTGCTCAGAATATGGTTCTCCTGAGTTTTTATTTCAAATTTATAATATTCACCCTCTACCAAATTCGGAATAAAAATATCCCAAATGCCGCAGCTTATATGTTTGCGCATCACATTGACACGACCGTCCCAGTTATTAAAACCGCCAACCACGGAAACACGCTTGGCATTAGGTGCCCAAACTGCAAATGACACACCCTTTACCCCATCCATTTCTATCGGATGCGCCCCTAATTTTTTGTACATTTCGCGGTGATTGCCCTGGGCAAAAAGATAGGCATCGATATCGCCGATGGTAGCCGGAAAACGATATACATCTTCCGCCTCATAGATATGGCCCTTATCATTGGTGATTTTAAATTTGTACTTAAATTCTTCCGTCTTATCCAGATTTATTTGAAAGAAACCGCGCTCGTCAATTTTTTGCATTTTTCCGAGCGATTTTTTGTCGGCACCAATCACCTCTATTGCTGCGGCAAACGGCTGATACGCACGAATAAATACCTTTTTGGTTCCCTTATCGCGATGTATACCGAGCACTGCAAAAACATTTCCGTGATCGCCGTTGATGATGGCTTCAATTTCTTCTTTAGGCAACATGTTATCCATAATAAACTCCTGTATGATAAGACCGAATCGTCAGTCACTACAACTCTTACAAAATACTCGTTATATCTATACTATATATCCGAAAAATTGCAAGCGAAATTACATCGAAAAAATATGTTTCTTTTATTGAGAGTTATTCAAAAATATTTTTCGAATGTCGGTTTTTAAAGTTTAACAAACAATTAATTTGCACATAAAACTTTTTTTTTACGCATTAAAACTATTGACGCATAAAAAAAAGTGATTATACTAAGCCTCGTTAGATACAACTTATTATCAAATTATGGAGAAATTAAATGTCTACAAAAACATACAACGAAAACTATATCAGAGAAGCCGCTTACTATTGTTGGAAAAACGCCGGTTGCCCGAACGGACAAGACGAATATTTCTGGAATATGGCGATTAAACAACTTTACGGAACAACTTGCAAATCTACTTCTTGCAATACCAAGTCTTCGACTTGTTCTTCTTCCAGCAAGAAAACCTGCAGCTCGTCTTCTTCCAAAAAAACAACGTCCAGCAAAAAATAATCAAGAGATAATCTTTTAAGTACATTATTTCTGAAAATATCCGCTTATCTGTTAAGCGGATATTTTTTTGATTTGTCATACTTTGCGGCGATGAGTTAATGGAAGATATCATTACCCAAAAACTCGGTCATTAGTTTCTTTTTATCCGATGAATCCTGATCATCCATTTGCACCTTAATCCGCGCCGCCGCTTTTTTGGCCGCCGCCGCTTTTTTTTGCGCACGGATAATTTCACGCTCTTTTTGCCGTTCGGCTCTTCTTTTCTCGGCCTCCGCCCGCGCCAAGTTTTTCCGGCGTTCCTGCTCGGCTTTTAATTCATCTTTGGAAAGTACGAAAGTATTAAAAAATTCCAACGCAAACTTATAAATAATCGCTTTTCTTTTTTTGATGTCATTATCATTCAGATTGATTTTATCTTGTTCACTCAGACCGGATTCAATCACAAAATCATATACCGGCATGGTGCGCTCAAACCATGGCTTTACTTGAATGCCGTCGGAGGTTTCCACATATGGTGTGTCTCCGGTGCCGCTGGAGTGGATGTGTGCCAAATCAGTCTGTCCCGAGGTAATATCCACAAAAACTTCACAGGTGCGCCATGTCTCTTTTCTGCCATCGTTATTGTAATAATAACGATTATGCGCCGCATAAGAAGTCATCACATACAACATACCTTCTTTAGCGAGGATTTTTTTAACAATCGGCACCACATAGTATTTGGTCTGACTGTATTGATGTGCGGCCTCATGTTGAGTTTCCGGCTTGATACCGGAACTTGAACAGATACCTACTGCAAAATACTTGCGCTGAAACAAACTACCGGTAGTAACAAAACGTAAATCGGAAAACTCAATTTCCTGATTGTAGTGTTGTTTGTAATGCGCTTCCAAATCTTGTTTACTGATAGTCATAATAAGCCCTGTAATTTATTTTGATTAGTACAGTTTAATATAGAAAATTCGATTTGGCAAGAATGAAGAACAGATATTTTTCATCTGAAGAAATATTGCAGATAACCGTGAAAAACGAATCTGATAAAAAAAGGCGTCCGGCAAAAACAAATAAGAGATAATCTTTCAAGTACATTATTTATGTTATAAATCAAAGGCCTTGAGAAATTTTCCATTCTCAAGGCCTTTGATTTCATTTCAGAAGCTCGTTTAAAATCCGCATCTGTAACACTGTTTCAACGGTTCCAACCGACACACCATGGTCAAACACGTTGACCACCAGCTGATAGTTGGCCACGCTGCAATCGGTTGACAACTTGACAATTGACAACGGACTTAACTGTGTGGCGTACGTCATCTCCGGTTCATACACCGTTTCATTGCCCTTCTTATCAACCACAGAAACAATCTGGTGGCGGAAGGTAATCGGGATATGATATCCAGCGAACAATAACGAGGTCTGTTCCAATGCATCAGAAATCCGCATATTACCCTTTTTTTCCTTAAGGGAGCGATACTTCAGATTGTAGCCGGAACACTCGGCCTCATCGAGACGCGGCTCATACTTAATTGTGTCCGTAAAGACAAGGCTGTCTTTGTCTGCACAGACTGCGGATAAAGACAGAGTAGCAGTTCCGCCATCGGGCAACTCTACAAATACGGTATTGCCGCGGACAGTAATGTCCTCAAATGACAAATTTTCGCCATACTTTTTCTGCTCCCACCAGTCGGGAGAACATGATGCCAGCACCACTCCCAGAGTGAGCATGACTAAATAAAAAATTTTTCTCATATGTATCTTGATAATTGGTTCTTGAGAAAGTTTATACACTTTTTTGTACAAAATTGCAAGCATTTTTTATAAAAAAAATCATCTTCGGATAACGCGGTAAATACAAAGGGGTTTTTCTCTTGCTGCGCTTCGCTTACTTCGGCGACGTGTACACTCTCCCCAAACCTCGGAGAATGAGTCTGATAGAAAAAGAGCGTTTCTCGCAGTGTAGAAAATGCTACATAAGAGAAACGCTCTTTGATTAGCAGACCGTTATGCGCGGTTTTTAGTTGGCTTTTTTCAGGGCCTCACCCAAAGCCTCTCCCAACGAAGAACCGCCGGAAGTATTAGAATATTCTTCTAAAACTTTCTTTTCTTCTTCTACTTCAAGCGCCTTAATCGACAAGCCGATTTTGACGTTTTTCTTATCTACGGAGGTTACTTTGGCTTCAACCGTGTCACCGGCGTTGAAGTTTGCCGGATTTTGCAAAGCCTTTTCTTTTGACAAGTCAGCCTTCTTGATTACGGCGTTCAAGCCTTCGACTTCTACCGTAATGCCCTTGTCATCAACTTCTTTAACTACAGCCTTAACCGTATCGCCCTTCTTAATGTTAGAGAGAGCTTGGGTTACGCTGTCTTCAGAAAGCTGTTTGATACCGAGGCTGATGCGCTCTTTTTCAACATCAACATCGATAATTTTGGCTTCAATTTCCTGACCTTTGGTATAGTCTTTAACGGCTTCTTCGCCGGACTTTTCCCAAGAGATATCGGAAAGGTGAATCATACCGTCGATTTCATCGGTCAAGCCGATAAACAAACCGAATTCGGTAATGTTCTTAATTTTGCCGGTAATAACCGAACCGACCGGATGCTCTTCAACATAAGCCGCCCACGGGTTCGGTTGGCATTGTTTAATGCCGAGGCTGATACGACGCTTGTCGGCATCAACTTCCAAAACCTTAACCTCAACTTCTTCGGAAGTCGAAACGATTTTGCCCGGATGAACGTTCTTTCTGGTCCAGCTCATTTCAGAAACGTGTACCAAACCTTCGATACCGTCTTCGAGTTCAACAAATGCACCGTAATCGGTAATATTGGTGACTTTACCTTTGTAAACTTCATCAACTTTATACTTCTCGGCAACTGCCTGCCACGGATCGTTTTCAAGCTGCTTCATGCCGAGGCTGATGCGTTGCGTATCTTCGTTGAAACGAATCACCTGAACTTTAACGTTTTGACCAACCGTCAAAACTTCAGCCGGGTGGTTAATGCGTTTCCAAGAAATATCGGTAACGTGCAACAAGCCGTCAACACCACCCAAATCAATAAATGCACCGTAATCGGTAATGTTTTTGACCACACCGTCAAGGGTTGCACCCTCTTTGATGCCGTCAATCAATTCGGCACGAGCTTCGGCTCTGGTTTCTTCCAAAACAACACGACGCGAAACAACGATGTTGCCGCGAACTTTATCCATCTTCAAAATTTGGAACGGTTGAGAAATACCCATCAACGGCGTAATATCTCTAATCGGGCGGATATCGATTTGCGAACCCGGCAAGAAAGCAATGGCGCCGTTCAAATCAACCGTAAAGCCGCCTTTAACGCGACCGAAAATGATACCGTTGACGCGTTCGCCGGCGTTCATGGATTTTTCAAGATCAACCCATACTTCTTCACGGCGCGCTTTTTCACGCGAAAGAACGATGTTGCCGTCGCGGTCTTCATATCTGTCGACCAAAACTTCAACCACATCGCCGACTTTGAGCTCCGGATTGGTGCCGAATTCGCGCACCGGAATGTTGCCCTCGGATTTGAGGCCGACATCAACCGTAACATAATCGTCGGTAATTCTAACAATCGTACCTTTAACAACGGTACCCAAGATGCCGTTTTCACCGAATTGTTCGTTCAATAAATCTGCGAAATTTTCGGTCATTTCCGGCATTGTAAATTCTGTATTTGTCATATAAATTTAGTTTTCAAAAAATTGCCAACTTTAATAAAAGCGGACTTGTGCGAAGTTAAACCACAGCCGCAAATAAGCGCACCCTTATAAGCGACTGCCTCTCTTATACACAAAAAATATTATTTTTCAAGTGTTTTTTTTGCATGATTTGCAAATTTTTGGGCGGATTTTTTCAATATTGACATATGCAACGATATTTGCTATACTGAAACTGCTTAAACTTAGGGATTATGTTTTACAAATCAATATATGGATTATATTATCTTGTTAAAAACATAGTCAACTTGCATAACGTTCTGCGGTTGGATTTAAAAAAATTCATTTATATGCAAGACCTAAGTTTTTTTTCAAGATTACCAAATAACGTAGCACAATGAGGTGTAAAATCCTTGTCTTGCTGTAACATGAATACCGGCCTCAAAGCCCTCCAAAGAGAAACAATTTCAGGAGGTAACCGTTTATAACGGAGTGCGACGTATGTCGTGCGTATACAGTGTATGCGTAGGGGGTGTTAGGAGTGTTACAGATAAGTCTGTGCGAGTTTAAATTATAGAGAGTATGAAGAAATCATTGATTTTTGTTTCTCTGGTATCGTTTCTGGCAGGTGGTCTGACTATGAAACTGTTCTATCAGCCAGAAAAGGCAGATAGCCGCGAGGATAATAACCTCGTATCGGTAAACATTGAGGATATGAGCACCGCTGTAGAAGACGGTGCTATTACCTGCAAGTTTACTGAGGTTCGCCGGTATCAGCACTCGGTCACGATTAAAAGGGCTATTACGCCCACAACCGAGTGGAAGGTTGTTGAAGAGGCATCTGCCGGAGAGGGCTATTTTCCTCCCCAGTGGGGAAAACTAACTGAGGTTAAACAGTCGTCCGCATCTGAGGACTCTTTTCGCGATGCGAAAATGGTGATTGACGGCAACGATGTTATCATCATTGTAGGGGAAGATTCATATAAGATGACACTCCATCAAACACCTCGCACAGACTGGCGAATGGATATTAACGTCCCAAAGGGATTCTTCCCTGCTGAATGGGGAGAACTTAAGTATTGGACTGAATCTGCATCAGGTCTGGGAGCTGACTTTGTCTTTGAGAACAAAACCATAAACATCAAAAATATTGTTGGCTATGTTACAGAAAGACACAACGAGGATGTACGCAAACTGCTCGCAGATCCAAAAGTCAGTGATGACCGCAAGGCATGGTTAAGCGCAGAAATAAACCACGCACCGTGGCCAATCTTGATTGAAAAAGACGGTAAGCTTATATGTTTCTCCAAATATTTGGAAGAAGAAGATTTCTTCTATTATACAGGGGAAAACGGCGTTGAAGGTTTCTATCGGATTAATAATGACCACACTGCAAACAGTCTTCGCATAGGTCGAGGCAATGATGAAGGTTTCCTTTTTTAGTATTCTCTACAAAAAGTCCGCGGTTTTGTTTTTCTCAGTTGAGAGAAGCAGAGCCGCGGATTTTTTTTATATTTCTTTCACGTGTTTGCAGATTTGTTTTCATAGCGGAAGGTCGGTTTTATACCGGCCTTTTTTAATTAATGTCATCCTTCGCACGGCACTGCGTGTCCGTGCGTCCAAGGATCTCGTCTTTCAATGCCGCAGGCATTGCTTCCGATTCACATAAAAATATAGCGCTTCGCAAAGACCAGATCCCTTGACGAAGTGACGCATAGCGCACTTCGAGAGATGACGGTTGTTTTTTGTGTCCGTGTGGGGGATGATGTTTATCCTTATTCCTTGCACGTCTGTTCGATATCGGCGAGAAAGTCTTCCAGTTCCTGCTCGTGCTCAATTTCTTCTTTTAAGATTTTTTCGGAAATACGATAGGTTTCATAATCGCGCCCGTGAGTCATCTCGCAAATCCCTTCATAACGCCCGATGGCACAACGCTCGGCGTTCAAATTGTCGTGCAACAGCGCGGTAACGTTAAAATCGTGCGGCGTGATATATTTACAATGCGCCAACTCGTTCCAACTCATCGGCTCCAAGACCGGCACACCGCCCAGCTGGATAATTCTATCTGCCAACCAATCGGCATGTTTCAATTCCTCACCGGCATGCTCGGTAAATTCTTCCTCAATTTTGGCACGTTCCTGCCCGTAAGCAATTTTGGCCGCCACCCAATATTGATAGTATGCCAACCACTCCTCGGCATAGGCTTCGTTTAATACTTTAAGCAAATTTTCTATATCGACCTTGGCGATTTTTTTAGCCATTTCACCCATGATTTTTCTCCTTTAAAATTATTTCCACGCCATAGAAATAATCGCGAATAACGCAAAATCAAGCACACATTGTCGCACAAACTTTACGACATATTAACTTTCCATGGCTTATAATCGTTATAAGGAGATTGAAATGGTTAAAGTTGCACCGAGTTTACTTGCGGCCGATTTCGGGCGATTACATCAACAGGTTCGTATGGTGGAAGATGCCGGTGCGGATTGGCTGCACTTTGATATTATGGACGGACATTTTGTACCGAATCTCAGCTACGGCGCCGATATGGTGCGGCAAATGCGTTCGGTCAGCACGCTGTTTTTTGATGTGCACCTGATGGTGGAAGAACCGCTTAATTTTTTGCCGA
The DNA here is from genome assembly GCA_045111335.1 of Alphaproteobacteria bacterium. GTDB lineage: Bacteria > Pseudomonadota > Alphaproteobacteria > RF32 > CAG-239 > RUG410. The sequence continues at coordinate 29,620 of JBGUGE010000010.1, forward strand.
TGTTTGAGCATTGCGGTGCCGACCAAATTACCGTCCATTATGAGGCTTGCTCCGATTTGCCGGCGGTTATCGATTATTTAAAACAACACCGTTTTCGGGTAGGTGTCTCGCTCAAACCGAATACTTCAGAGGCAGTATTAAAGCCGTTTCTCGATACTATCGATACAGTTTTAATTATGACGGTTGAACCGGGTTTTGGCGGACAGAAGTTTATGAGTGATATGCTACCGAAAATCAAACGGACGGCGCAGTTGATTGCCGGCCGCGATATTTTGCTTGAAGTCGACGGCGGCATTAATCCGCAAACCGCCGAGTTGTGCTTTGAAGCCGGCGCCGACGTTTTTGTTGCCGGTAACGCCGTATTTAAGGCGCAAGATCCGGAGCAAATTATTCAACAATTGCATCAATTGGGAGAAAAATAATGGCAAAAATTTTAATTGTGGAAGATGAACAGGCCATCGCAATTTTGCTTAAATATAACTTAGAAAAAGCCGGTTATGAAACCGTTTGCGTTGCGCAGGGCAACAAAGTTTTGAATGCCGTAGAAAAAGATCCGCCTTCCCTGATTTTGCTCGACTGGATGCTGCCGGAAATTTCCGGTTTGGAATTATGCAAAATTATTCGTAACAATCCCGATTTGAAAAATATTCCGATTATTATGCTGACCGCCAAAGGTTTGGAAGAAGATAAAATTGCCGGACTTTCCGCCGGTGCCGATGACTATGTGACCAAACCGTTTTCCATTCCGGAGCTGTTGGCACGTATTCAAACCAACTTGCGCCGTGCCGGCAGTACCGTGGCCGCCACCAAAAAAGAATACATATTTCATGATATTATACTCAAGCCTTCGGAAAAAAAGGTTTTCCGCGGCGAAAACTATGTGCAACTCGGCCCGACCGAATTTCGAATTTTGCAGCTGTTAATATCTAATCCGACTCAGGTATTTTCACGCGATGAAGTTTTGAAAACCGTCTGGGGGAACAGCATCTATGTTGAGCCGCGCACGGTTGACGTACATATCCGTCGGTTGCGCAAAGCACTCAATGAATTCGGACCGGACTATATCCGCACCATTCGCTCCACCGGTTATTCACTCGACGACCATTTGGTTGAAGAATAGCTTATTTTTCATATAGTTGCTCGGCGGCAATATAGTCAAATTTACCGCTACCCAAAAGCAGCGGGTTAGGCGTATACATAACCTCGCGCGGAATCCATAATTCGCTGATACCATGTGATTGAAAATATTTTTTAATCTCGCCGACGGCGGCCTTTTCGTTTGAGGTAATCAGTATTAATTTTTCGCCTTTTTTCTCATCTTCAACCGCAATTATGCCTTGTTTTACATCAGGATATAAAGCATCTAAGAGTTGCTCCACCGCGGTTAGTGATACCATCTCACCGCCGATTTTGGCAAAACGCTTGACGCGCCCGCAGATGCTGACAAACCCCTCATCATCGATGCTCACAATATCGCCCGTATCATACCATTCACCGGCCTTATCCAACACCTTTGGTTTATCGGCGCGCATATAACCGAGCATCACGTTATCACCTTTAACTTCGAGGCGTCCGCCCTCTTTCACTCCGCTGACTTTTTGCAATCTGTACTCAATATGCGTCAGCAATCGACCTACCGTATTTTCTTTATAAAACATCGGTGTATTGACGGCCAACACCGGCGCGGTTTCGGTAGTGCCGTAGCCCTCTAAAACGCGAACACCGAATTTTTTAAACCACATCGCGGCCGTACGTTCTTTAAGCTTTTCTCCGCCCACGACGGCAAAACGAACCGAGAAAAAGTCGTACGGATGAGCCCGCCGACCATAGCCGTATAAAAACGTATCCGTACCTAAAATAGCCGTAGCCTGCAGAATATACGCCACTTCCGGAATAACACGGTAATGCAGCGGCGACGGATAAAAATAGGTTTTTACACCGTTTAATATCGGCAAAATCGTCCCCACCGTCAGCCCAAACGAATGAAACATCGGCAACGCGTTCAAAATCACGTCACGGCTGTTAAACGGCACCGCCAAATGAATTTGCAACACATTACACAGCAAGTTGCGGTGCGAGAGTAACACGGCTTTCGGTAACCCCTCCGAGCCCGAGGTAAACAGCACTGCCGCCACTTCTGCGGATTTGGCTTTTGACGGCGTGCGGCGCAGATATCCGTAAATACCGGAAAGCTTATCGCCGAGGCTGATTTTGGCGGCTAAATCTTCCAAATAAAGCAATTCACACTTAGCTTTTGCGGCGCATTTTTCCAAACGTTCCAACTTGCCCTGTTCAATAAATCGATGAGCGGTGATGATTTTCTTCAAACCGACGGTTTTCAAACATGACGCAAACTGCTTGTCACCTAATGAAAAGTTAAGCATAACCGGGACTTTTTCCGCGCTGTGCAACGCCCAAAAACTTACCAATCCGGCCAAACTGTTAGGCAACAAAACGCCGATTTTATCTTCAGCGGAAAACATCTTTTTAAACACTCCGCCCAACACATAAATCTTTTGCAAAAATTGCTTATAGCTTAAAACCGTACCGCTGATATCCGCCGCCACAGGTCGCGCCGAACCATAGAGTTTTTCTGCCTGCAACAACGCATTAAACAGCGGAATATCCTTGTCTTCGGTTGTATACATCATCTCATTCATAATATCATGCAAGTGCAAGGTCGCCTTCTGACGCCGTATCCGCGGCGATAATTCGGCATCGCTCTTGATTTCGCATGGCGGAAGAATCGTCAGCGTAATCTGCGGAAACATGCGTGATTTTACCAAATTTTTGATATACGCCAGCTTGGAATATTGCGCACCGTCTATACGCACCGGAACGATTTTGGCGCCGGTTTTTTCCGCCACCACACCGGTACCTTCGTATATTTTCATCAAAGTTCCGGTAACACTGATACGGCCTTCCGGAAAAATCATGACCGTCCGTCCCTGATTAATGACATCCATCAAAGTGCGCAACGCCAAAGGACTCGCCGGATTCAGCGGACAAAACCTTACCAAACCGTCGAGCATTTTCACATACCATTTTTTGCCCCATGCCTCGTCAATGGCAAAAGTCATTTTGCGCGGCAAATACACTGCCGCCAGCACTCCGTCCAACAACGAAACGTGATTGGCTATTACAATAGTGCGCGACTTGGAATTTTCAAAATTTTCCAGACCTCTGACCTTTACCCGATACAGCGCCCCCAAAATCATATACAATAACGAACGCGCCAACGAATCCGGCAACAGTTTGCTGATGTAGCAGGCCATTAAAAAGCTCAAAACCGCCATTACCAAAAACAAATCTATAATATCCAGACCCAACGCCAATAACACTACCGAACCGAGCGCCACCGCCACCATTCCGAGTGAGTTAATGATATTGTTACCGGCAATCACGGAAGCCACGCTGTTTTTCGGAGCGCGCTTTTGCATCAGTGCATTAAGCGGCACCACATAAACTCCTCCGGCACAGGCAAACAAAAAGAAGCATATCAATAATGCCGTACCGCGCGGCAAACGGATAAATTCAGCGAGCGAAAGCGGTGTTTCCGGCGCCTGAAAACCTAACGCCAATAAGTATATGGCAAAGGCGCATATACTCAAACAAAACGCGCTCAGCGGAACATACAAAACCGAAACCCGTCCTTTGAGTAACCGGTTGCATAACAACGAACCGGCGCCCACCCCTACCGAAAACAACACCAAACACAACGTAACAACTTCCGGCTCGGTATGTAAAACCTTGCTGCACAACGGAAACACATTGGTCAGAACAAACGCCCCCAACATCCAAAACCAGCTGGCACCGAGAATGGCACGAAAAATCACGATGTGCGAGTGTATCAGTTTGTAATTGTCGCGAATCTGTTTAAATAAGTTAAAGTTTATATTTAAATTTTCATCAGCCCCCGCCGCATTCGGAATTTTATAGGCCGCCGCCATTCCGATAAGTGAGCAGCAAATCAGCAACGCAATACTGGCATTAACCGACAGCACCGTACCCAAAATCGTACCCAAAATAATCGAGATATAGGTACTGCCCTCAACGTAGGCATTGCCGGCAATCAATTCTTCTTGGCGCAACAACTGCGGCAACAACGCATATTTTATCGGTCCGAAAAAGGTTGACTGAGTGCCCATAAAAAACAAAATCACAATGAGCAACGGCACACTTTTGGTTAAAAACACCGCACCGGCACCCACCATCAGCAACAGCTCGGTTATCTTCAAAATTCGCACCAAAAAAGCGCGATTGTATTTATCGGCAATCAAGCCGGCCAGAGCCGAAAACAAAAAATACGGCAAAATAAAAACACCGGCAATCACATTGGAATAAATACCGGAAACCTGCTCACTTGCCCCCATTTTAAAGGCCACAAAAGTCAACAATGTGGTTTTAAATAAATTATCGTTTAATGCGCCGAAAAACTGCGTTATCAGAAGCGGCACAAAGCGCACTCCTTTCCATAAATTATTTTTCATGAATGCCTCATTTTAATATCAGAAAGTCCATGCTACGCCAAACAGCGCACGATAGTCATTGGAGGCGGCTCGATGTTCCGGATTAACGCGGACATCAAACTCGCTGTTAAAGAGTAAATTCTCCGTCAACTCCTTATTGAGATACCACGCAAACTTATATTCGCGTTTTTTGGTTTTCAGATCTGCCGCATAGCGATTGCGATACACTTCATCGGAATAATTATCACGTCCGGAGGCAAAATCGACATAGAGTTTACCGTGTTCGATTTTCAGCGGAGACGAAAGTCTGAAGCCGAAATCGGTGGTCTTATTGTATTTATAATTAGCATCCAACGCAAAACTGTCACTGAGCAGCCCCGAAGTGCGCAACATTGAAGAATTAAATTCCTGAGCCTCGGTATAACCGGCAAAATAGCTGCCGCTGAACGTCAGTTTCGGTGTCGACTTCCAAACGGCACGAATACCGGTATGATAGGTCCGGCTCTCCGGTAAGGCAAAGGCACCGTCACCGTTCATACCGAGCAAAGCATCATCTTCATGCAACATACCTGAAGAGAAGACTAAAGCAAAATCTGCCCGCGGCTGGAATGCTACCTCCGAATTAAAGCCGTAAGCCTGCTTTTGGAACTTGCTGTCATGATAGTCAGGATCGCCGTCATACAACCCGTTGCGACCTCCAACCGCCTCAAATCTTACATCCCATTTCGGGCTGATAGCACGACCGTAATGCGCGCCATACGCCGAGTTGAACGACATAAACGGGTTCATCTGATCGGCACTGACCTCGTCCGTATTTTTGTAGCGCGTATTTTCGCTGAAGAAGAAACCGGCCGAAGCACCGTTACCGAATTTATAGTCGGCATCAACAAAGCCCAAACCCTCGCTGTTGAGCGGCCCTTCCGCGTACGCCATTCGCATATTACCCTGCGTTTCATACTTGGTCTTTTGATTAGGCACAATATGGTTTACATCATTTTTGAGCGAGGTATAACCGGAGTGTGTAACCGTGATGTAGTTTGAAGTCGGAAAATCAAACGGACGTGAATAGCGGTCAAATGCCGTCAACGTTTCCGGCAGAGCGGCCGTAACCGCATCGGCCATAGCCGTGGTAACCGTCAGAGAGGTGTTATCCAAATTGATAAGCGGTGACGATACACTGGTACCGGAAAGAGTGGTTACGGTATTTGTACCGAGAACCGGCGAGAGATAATACGTCACGGCTTTACCCAAATCCAACAAACCGGCGCCGTAAACTGCGTCATAATGCTCGGTTTTATGGTTATAACCTTCACCGTTGGTATTAGCCGTCTCAAGCAGAATATCGATAATTTCCGACGAGTGCAGGAACGGATATGCTGACTGTAAATAGGCTATACTGCCGACCACGACCGGTGTTGCCTGAGAAGTGCCGTGCATTCCCAAATATTCGCTTTTGCCGTCCGTGACATCGGTTGCCGAATACAAATCAGAGCGTCCGTCATCATTCTTGTTGCCGCCCGGTGCCGCAATACAATACTTCGCCGTACTGCCGCAGGAGTTAGAAAAATCAGATTTGCGATAACTTACGACATTGCCGTTGCTATCCAAATCCACATCAGCCGAAACCACCACAACCATCATCAACTTACTGAAGTCAACCGTGCTGTTATCTTTAAGAGTCTGCTTACCTAATTGTTTTATTCCGGATTCCAAATCAGGCTCTTCATAGCCCTCATTACCGGCGGCTTTAACCCAAATCGTACCTTTGTATGCCGTATAATCCTTATAGGTCACCTTTTCGTATTTGTTAATCGTATATGCCGCCGCATCTAAAATGCCGTAGAACAAACTGCTCTGGCGCAGGTTAATAATTTTAGCGTTATTTTCGTCGTTTGCTTTGCGGCCCAAACTCATATTGATAGCCAACACATTATCATCAACCAAAACCTTTACCGGATCGGCAAGTGACGATGCAAAATCCCACCGCACGCCGGCAATATTGGTGTTGCTGAAGGCTACGCCCATCATATTCAGCCCGCTCATGGTTCTGTCCCAATTGGCGGCAATAATACCAGCAATGTGAGTACCGTGTGCATACGAACTGTCGGTCAACGGATCCGTACCGGTAAGCGGCGTCGGGTCATCTTTAACTTTTTCCCACTCATAATCTTCCGGATACATAGCAGCCCAATCATCAAAGTAACCCTTGCCTTTGTCAAACAGGTGAGTATGTCTTTCGGTAACCACCACCTTGCCCTTCTCATTGAGCAACTCGCGTTTTTCCCAATAACACAGTGAACCTATGGGAGCGCAATTGTTGGTTATTTTCCAACAATTTTTTGTTTTACCGTTGCGGCACGGACCGTAATCAAAGTTATATCCGTAGACCTTTGTGCCGCTCGGATTTTGGGTAGAAGCAAATTCTTTATGCAACGGATTAACACCGGTATCGATTACGCCTACCGTAACCGTTTTGTTCAGGCGACTGACTAAATTATCTTCGCTGTCATAACCGAAAAACTTGCTGTATGCCGTGGCGGCCTGAATTGCATCATGATAATTGACAGAGGTGCGAGTATACCCGTTGCTTGAAGTGCTCTTGGCAAACGCCCGACCGCCGTATTCACGACTGGAGCGGAAATCATCTTCCGTATAATAATGAAATGCCCGTGTGCTGGTAGTGGTGTAGCCGATAGAGTTGAGATATACGGCCATCCGCGACTTGATGTTATCACCATGATTTCCGTCATTATTGCTTACCGTACCGGAATTGTCACCACTCGAGTTGTTGTTATTCGAGTTATTGTTGTCGCCGGTATTATTATTCGAGTTGTTGTTGGAATTGTTATTGTTCGAATTATTGTTGTTGTTCGAGTTGTTGTTGTTCGAGTTGTTGTTGGAATTGTTATTGTTCGAATTATTGTTGTTGTTCGAGTTGTTATTGGAATTATTGTTGTTATTATTCGAGTTATTGTTGTTCGAATTATTATTCGAGCTGTTATTGTTTGAGTTGCTGCCGGAGCTGCTGGTCGGGGTGTATACCGGATCACCGCCGCCTCCGCCGCCTCCGCCGCCGGATGCTGCCGCTATACCGCCGGCCACACCTGCCACCAAAACACCACCCATCACATATTTTCCGACATTACTCGGCTTTTTATACATACAATCATTATTGGAATTAGCGCCGTAACGCAGCAGAAAATCATACGCTTGCCAATTCTGATCATAATAAGCCAAACACAGCGCCGTCATACCGCCGCTGTTTTCCGAATCAATGGAATATCCGTTGTTTAAGTAGTTGTTTAAGGCCTCGACATCACTGTGCTTTGCCGCACTGTAAATCTTGTCCGCCGGACCGCTCCAAAATGGATATGCCTCTGTGTGCCAAAGACATCCGAGAATAATCACAGGTAACAGATATCTATACTTCATACAGTCCCGTCCTTCTTAATATTTTATTAATAGTAGACCTTTTTTACTAAAATTGCAAGCACAAAATTCACCTTTTGCGATGTTCTTGATTCACAGGAAAAAAATTTGCCGATTGACTTCAAAAAAAATAGCCTTTATTAATGGTTTAGTTTGAGAAAGGATGGTATAATGAATCTCGATTCGCTTAAAGTTAATCTGCAATATTTCTTGCCCAAGTATCTGCTGACTCGTTTAGTCGGTTTGTTGGCCGATGCCAAATTAGGCCGTATAACCACCGAGGCAATCAAGCTGTTTGTCCGTGTTTATGGTGTAAATATGGATGAAGCGGCTGATAAAATCGAAGATTTTGCGACGTTTAACGAGTTCTTTTCCAGGGCCTTAAAAGAAAAAGCCAGACCGATTGACGGCGCTGACGAATCGTTGGTTTTTCCGGCAGACGGCAAAATCAGTCAGTTTGGTGATTTATCCGGAAATTTCCAGTTGCAGGCCAAGAATCACTACTTTACCACCGAGGCCTTGCTCGGCAACCGTGACGATGCAGCACATTTTACCGACGGCAAATTCATAACCGTTTATCTGTCGCCGAAAGATTATCACCGCGTTCATCTTCCGATATCCGGAAAACTTCTGAAAATGACCTATATTCCGGGGATGCTGTTTTCGGTTAATCCGCTTTATACCGCCAATATTCCGGAGTTGTTCTCGCGCAACGAACGCGTGGTTTGTCTGTTTGAAACACCGATCGGCAAAATGGCTTTGGTGTTTGTCGGCGCGGCAATCGTACGCAGCGTGGCAACTCAATGGGCCGGTATTGTCCGCTCGGCAGAAATCAGTACCCGTACTTATGAAAACGAGAACATATCCTTTGCCAAGGGCGCGGAAATCGGCAAGTTTTTAATGGGAAGTACCGTGATTTGTTTGTTTGAAAAAAATAAAATTGATTTTTCCGACGGCTTGGAATGTGAGCAAACAACCCGCGTCGGGCAAAAAATGGCCGTAACGACAGGTGCCGGCAAAACCGTAACCAAGAAAAATAAATCGCCGGCAAAAACAATCGCAAAAACCGCAAAAAAGACCGCAAAATCCGGCAACAAAAAATAAACAATTTGCAAACAAAAAAAACGGCTTTGAGCCGTTTTTTTTTACGCTTAAATAATATCAATCAGGCGCTGTCGGAGCAAGGCCGCACTTTCTAATCGATAATAGCTTTTATTATTGACATTCTGCGGGAAATACTCCCCGATATCCAATGCAAAAATATTCGATTGCTGATTTAAGAAATCACGGCTGAGGTTGATTGATTCGGCATTACTCACCAAATATTCCCGATATTGATTGATTGCCTCCTGCGCCTCGTCGGCAAAATTATTTTGTTCCGAGAATATGCGGGTAAAGGCAAATATAATTACCACCATCAACATAATCAACAGACTGCATATTCCGCCGATGTAAATACTGCTGAACCCCCAAATCAGCGCCATTGCCAACAGTGTCAACACTTTGGTCGGTATGGTAATATACCAGCGCTTAAAGTCATGGTTCAAAATCCAGATATAAAAGGCATACATCAACGTAGTGGCCAGCAATATGATTAATGTTTGCGCAAAATTAATACTGATAAATGCAATAAAAATTTCGGTCAAAAGCAACATTGCCGTGCTGAACAGAACGTAGCCGATATTATGGAAAATATTATACTTTTTAATCTGCCGTAAGATAACCCTCTCCAAAATTTTTTTAGCCTTTTTGAAGCGCACATTATTGGTTTTATTAAACTCAAGAGCATTCCCCTGTTTATAAAACAGAGTCTTAAGCGCGCGCCGCTCCGGCGAACTCAACTTGGCGGAATCGATGTTTTTCCTAATCAGATAAACAAGATTATCGCTTTGTTGAATATCAACCGCGCCCTTGCGAAACAAATCCAAAATTTGCGATGTAAACGCCACGCGGTCGTATTTTCCCACCATAATACTGCGCATCAGTGCGCCATTGTAAGACGGTGCATATTTACGATTTTTGCGCTCTTTTTTAAGATTGAGCAATGAAAGTAAAAACGATACCAAAATCGCGAGCAACCCCAAACCGGCATATAAAATATTACCCCAGTTGGTAAGGAAATTTGAAAAATTTTTGTTGAAGCCCTTGATAAACATGGCATCATCCATTACCGCCAAAATATGCATACTCTCACCGTTTGTCATCGGCGTTACGTTAGAAAATGCCACCACATTTTTGCTCAAAGCATAGCTATTGGTGCGTCGCTGCGTCATTCGCTCCGGACTGCCCACCAAGGCCACCGCATCGCTGAATTCGTACCCGTCAGGAACGCTGATAATGGCATTTGCCGAGGTAATCAGGGCATTAAGCGGACGTCCGGTTAAATTCCAATCTAAAAATTGTTTCTGTTCCAACGGTGTCAATTTATTATTTACGGTATAATCAAACACATAAGTATATACGCCGGGTTGCAAATGCTGGTTATATTTCGGCTTTAATACGATATTATCGCCGATTTCTTCAGCCGTATACGGCACCTTGGTTCCGTTTACCGTGACACTGTCCAACAAAAGATCGATTTTTTGATATTTGGCGGCAAATTTCGGGAACATGCGCACCAAACCGTAGGCAAATTTTTCGTTATTGGCCACCAAAGTAATGGTATCTTCCACCTTCAAATAACCGTTGGCATGAATGTCGATATAGCTCAAAAAATAAGCAATATGCTCCCTTGCCGGTGCCAAAATTCTCCGCCCGCTCGGCAAGGTTACACTGACGGTAGGAATTGACGGTTGCTGAGCCTGAGGTTCATCTTCGGCAAACGAATAAAACTTTTGGGCCGCCTGAGCCACCGCCTGCATAGCCTGTTTATCCTGCTCATAAGAAGACGATTCGGAATCCGGCAATCGGCCACCGAGTGCTTCCAACGCCTTTTCATAAAAAGTCTGAAACAAACCCTTTTTGTTTTGCTCTTCCTGAGCCTGATAATATTCCGCCGAATGGACAATATCCACACCCACGGCATTATTCAAATCCGTGTCTTTATCCATCACGGAAAGAGATACTTCCTCAAAGCGCTGCTTAAAATACGAGCGTACCGCCTCCTCATCTTGCGGGTCCGGCAGCCATCTGTCTTCATTGAACCGATTACGTACACTATGTCTGGTCGGAACTCTACCGGCGTCCTGCAACGGTATAATATCTGCCGACACCTGTGCCGCTGTTAAAAACGCCAAACAAAAACTTATTGCTAAAAAAAACTTTTTCATAACCTTTGTCCTTGTATTTACAAACGCATTATATATTGATAATATTTTATTATCAACTCATTAAAAAAGTTATAAGGAGATATTATATGAATCATAAGACAGCTGCCATAATTTTAGGTGCGGGCAAAGGTACCAGAATGAACTCCGACAGGCCGAAGGTTTTGATGCCGGTGTGCGGAAAGCCGATGATTAATCACATTATCGACACACTAAAAACCGTACCGGTAGATAAAATCGTTACGGTTATTTCACCGGAGGGTCAGGATGTTGCTGCTGCCGTTGCACCTTATGAAACCTGTGTTCAGGCGCAACAACTCGGAACCGGACATGCCGTAAACTGCGCCAAAAGCTTGTTCCAAAACTTTGCAGGCACGATTTTTGTGGTGTTCGGCGACACGCCGCTGATTAAGGCCGAAACTTTCCGTCGCGCGGCCGCAAAAGTTGAAGAAGGATTTTCGGTGGTTGTTTTAGGATTTACGCCTCAAGATGCCGGTCGTTACGGCCGTTTGGTAATGAAAGGAGCGGAACTTGAGCGCATTGTGGAATATAAAGATGCTTCCGAGGCAGAACGTGCCATCAAGTTTTGTAATTCCGGCGTTATGGCATTTGACGGCCGTTATTTATTTGATATTTTGGCGCAAATCGAAAATCACAATGCCGCCGGCGAATTTTATTTGACCGATGCCGTAGCCATTGCTCACAAAATGAATCTTAAATGCACGGCTCTCGAGGGCAATCCGGAAGAAGTCGCCAGTGCCAACACCTTGGAAGAATTGGCTCAGCTTGAAATTTTTTATAAGAAGGCAATTTAATGGAAAAAGCACTTCAATGGCTCTATTATACCTTTTTAACCGTTTTTCTGGCAGGAGTTGTCTGTCTGACGGCGGCGTTGTTTGCCTCCCCGCGGCAAGATGCGCTCGACCGCGGTTTTATCCCTTGCACCAAGGAATTGGTTTACGGACTTTCCGGTTGTGAAAGCGGACGTATCGGTTGCCCGTTAAAGCTGTTATGGCACGATATGAAATGCAATATCGGCGTAATGTATACCGGTGTTGCAGATTGGATGCACGGCAAGCAAAGCACTCCGTGGGCCAACTATTTGTTTGAACCGCAACTGTTTGCGGTGAAGGAAGAAAATCCGTATCAGGGCGACGCGGCACGAGATATGGATGATGTGGAACGGCAAAACCGCATGATTTTACAAAAACAGCAGGAGCTTGAAGCCGCTAAGCACCGTGTTATCAACATTGATACGGATGTTGTGTTGTACAATCCGGAAAATCCGTCTGAAGCATCGGCGTTGCCGGCAAAAGCAACCGATGCCGAGAATATCGGTACAAAGGGGGATATTGCTGATGAAACCAACATCGACATCATTCCGCCGCAAACACCGGAAGTAACTGACGCCGTTGCACCGCAACCGAAAGATGTGCTTAAAGAAATTCAGAATCAAACTACGGAAAAATTACAAAAAGGAAATTTGAAAGATGAAAAATAGTATGCCTGCTTGGGATTTGTCGGATTTATATAAAGGTATGGATGATCCGCAAATTGTAAAAGATATGGAAACATACCGTAAAAGTGCCGTTAAATTTGCCAAAACCTATAAAGGACGTCTGGCCGAGCTCAGTGCCGACGAATTTTGCACCCTCATCAAAGATATTGAAAAACGCTCGAGAATCTCCGGCCGTTTGGGTGGTTTTGCCTATCTTAACATGGTAACGCAAATGAAAAATACGGCGGCGGTTGCTTTCTATCAGTCGATTGAAGAAAAAATGACCGACTACATTAAGCCGATTGTATTTTTTTCGCTTGAATTTAATCGCTTGCCGCAGAACAAAATCAACGAATGGCTGAAAGATAAGCGCATAAAGGCTTATAAATACTGGATTAAGCGTTTACGCAAGTTCAAGGATTATGAGCTGACCGAGCCGGAGGAGCAGATTTTTATAGAAAAATCCATTACTTCGGGAGAAGCGTGGGTACGCCTTTATGAAGAAACGTCATCGCGTTTGGTATATACGGTCGACGGCAAAAAATATAACGATGCCGAGCTATCCAAGCTGTTGCTCGATAAAGATGAAAAACTCCGCCGCAAAGCCGGCAAGGAGATGAATCGTGTGTTATATGAAAACAGCCATCTGTTCACGTTTATCTATAATATGGTGATGAAAGATAAGGCTATCGAAGATGTCAAACGCGGCTTTAAGTCTCCGGTTTCGGCTCGCAATATGAGTGAAGATGTGAGTGATAAGAGCGTCGAAGTTTTGACCGCAACCGTTAAAAAACGCTACAAAGATATTGCTCATCGCTTCTATAAACTCAAGGCCAAATGGCTCGGTGTCGACAAAATCAACTATTGGGATCGTAACGCACCGCTGCCGTTTTCGGCCGATATCAACTACACTTGGGACGAAGCGGTAAAAATTGTGTTGAATGCTTATAAAGAATTTTCACCGAAGCTTTATAATATCGCCAAAGACTTTTTTGATAACAACTGGATAGATGTGCCGCCGCGTGACGGCAAACGCAGCGGAGCTTTTTGCAGCTCGCCGCTTAAATCCGGCCATCCGTACTTAATGCTGAATTTTGCCGGCAAGCAGAATGATGTATTAACTTTGGCGCACGAACTCGGACACGGATGTCACCATCAGTTGCGCGTCAAAAACGGTGAGCTCAACGAGCACACGCGTATGACTTCGGAAGAAGTGGCTTCGGTGTTCGGCGAAATGATTGTCTTTCAATCAATGCTGAACAACACCAAAGACGACAAAGCCAAATTGTGCCTGATTGCTTCTAAGGTGGGCGATATGATCAACACCGCCATTCGGCAGATTGCGTTCCATTGCTTTGAAACGCGCGCCCACAACGAGCGTCAAAAGGGCGAGGTTTCGGAAGAGCGCCTGAGCCAAATTTGGGTTGAAGAAATGCGCGACAGTCTCGGCAAATATGTTGAAATAGATGAGGACAGCACTCATATATGGTCGATGGTGGGGCACTTTTTCTTCTTACCGTTCTATGTTTACGCCTACTCGTATGCCGATTGCTTTGTCAACTCGCTGTATCGCGTCAAAGAATCCGGTAAAGTGGAAAATTTCGCCGATAAATATTTGGATATGCTTTCCAAAACCGCGCTGGAGGACTATGATAAAATCCTCAAACCGTTCGGGCTCAATCCTAACAACGCGCAATTTTGGGAATACGGCTTGGACCTGATTTCCTCTTATATTGATATATTGGAAAAGTTGGATAAAAAAATCAGTAAATAAACCTCTTAACAATTATCACCCTAAAAAAAAAGACTTTATCATTGCTGACAAAGTCTTTTTTTTTCAGGACCTAATAATATTTCGGGAAAACTACCATGTGTATCTCAGGTTACCGCCTACACCCCAGGCTTCATAAGAAGAACCGAAGGTGTAGTTACCGAATACGCCAACCGCAAAGTTGGTTGTGAGGTTGGTATCCGCACCGACTTCAATTCTACCCAAGGTTTCGTTATCCAAAGTCTTGGTGTATTCGGTATCACCCACTTTAACCTTGCCGCCATCCGGAATGGTTTGGATTACGGACGGTTTCAGGTAACCGGTGGTTGATAACTGACGTTCGTTGTTGAAACGATATTCAAGTTTCAAAGCGGCTTCCATCTCAAAGCTGTTAATCTTACCGACCGAAATCTTTTTACCGTTGTTGGTATGGCCTTTATCAAACTTGATATAGTCATAAGTTCCGCGGAAAGACGGGGTCAAAGTGGTACGACGCGTAGTCTTGATATCGTATCCGAGCTCGATTTGTGCTCCGACATGCTTACCGTCGATAGATCCTTTAACGCCGTTGTCGGCCTTGATATCACCATCAATCTTGCCGCCGTAAGCAGCGCCCATGATATACAGATTTTCAATGTATTTACGATAATACAGACCGGCTGTCAGGCTCTTGAGCTCAAGCTCACCACCCTGAACCGAGAAGTATTTCTTCTTATCTCCGTAGTGCTTCTGGTTACCATCGTTTTCATACTTACCGAAACGATACGAACCGAAGATACCGATTAAATCTGTTTCCGTCGGCTGATAATCCATACCGAGGTCAACACCGAGCAGCTTAAAGTCTGTTTCAAACGGCTTTTTGAAAGTACCCTGACGATAGAACGGGGTTAACCACAATCTGGTTTTCGGCGAGCCGTGTTCATATTGGCAGAACGAGTTGTTGCAATTATCCTGATAGCAACTGCACTGACCACGGTTGGTTCTATCCAACGGGAATCTGATGGAACGAAGCTGTTCCAAAGTAGCTCTCGGAATGGTTATTGCAACCATATCCTCAGGCGGAATAAGCTTTTCAACCTCGGCACCTCTGTACAAGAACCAGTCATAAACCGAACCGTTCTCATCATAACCGATGCTGATTTGATAGTTATCATTAACGGCATTGGTAACGTTCCAGGTATATCCGGTCAAGCCCTGATCAACCTGAGTTTGCGCAAAGTAAATACGCTGACCGACATCAAGAGCAACCTGCGAATAATCGGTGTTGGTCAAGTCTACCAATGTAATCTGAGAGGTACCCTTTACCTTGTCATCAATAACAATAACTTCGGAATTATAGTGTTGTCCCTCATAAGTACCGAACTCATATCCTTCAGGAGCTTCCGGAATCAAAACGTGTTCATTATCAGTTTTGATTAAGTTACTGTTATCCATATTGATATAAAATTTGCCGTTATCGCTTTGCAAAGTACCGATATGAACATTGTGAGTGATATACCCGTCAACAGCCGTACTTACCGCACCGCGGTTGATAAGGGTTGTGGCAATCTTGATATCGGAATCACCGGAAGTAATCTCGTCCGGATAAATCTTTGCAGCCATACCGTTTTGCGGCATATCATCATAAACAATCAAACCGGAGTTATCAATGTAATTACCGAGTGTAAATTGATTGTAGCTGCTGTCATAATCGGCATAATACAATACGGCATCTTTATTTTTGATATAGAAGTCGTTATTCACCAAAACATCGTTATTTGAACTCAAGTAGAAGAACGATGTCATTGAGCCTTCCATGTTTACAACACTGTCGCGCATATCAATACTCGGATAGAAATCGATATAACCCGTACCGGTACCGTTTGTACCGTCAATCAAGTTCAGCTGTGTGTTTTTGATAACATAGTTACCTACACCGGTAAACGTAGCACCCAAATCAACGCGTGTTTTATCCGTATCAATAGTACTGGTGCTGACGTTTGAACGCTCACCAGGTGCAGCGTTATCACCGATAAACGAAATGCTGTTACCTTTTTCCATAAAGACGTTATCTTTATTGTATTGTTGGAACTGAACGTTAGCGGTACCGCTCAAATTAAACGTAGTCGAGCTCTTGCGGGATTCAGCCGAACCGCCGTAAATAGCGCCGCCGCCGCTGCTGGCAACTGTCGGATCCTGACCGCTCGGGGTCACGCCATCGGTATTGCCGGAGAAAATAACGGATACATCGGCAAAGTTACCTATAATTGTACCGCCTTGGTTATAAATAGCACCACCTACGCCTTGCGAACCGACAACCGTGTTATTGATAAATTTAAGATCCTGAGGTACATAGGCATCATCTTCACCGGTATTGAGAGGATCCGCACCGAATCCCAAGGTACCGGCATTATAGATGGCACCACCGTAAGACAGGCCGCGTCTGAAAGTCGACGAAGACTTGGTCTTGGCATAGTTACCTTCAAACACCGCGTCATTAATAACCATAACACTATCGTTATAGATAGCACCGCCGAATGCATAAGCGTGGTCTTCCGGTTCATCAATAACTTCAGCGTAGTTATCCTTAAATGTTGCACCGCGAATATTATAAACACTACCCTGATCCAAGTCAAAGCTAACACTGTTGAACAAAGCACCGCCGTAGCTCGTATATCCCGATCTTGCAGAGTTATTTTCAAACGTCAGTTTCGTCTTTTCAGTCGACTGATTATCAAACACGAGAGTCGTACCCAAGTTGGCAATTGCGCCGCCGCGTGCCACACCGGCACCGACATTGCTTGTTGCAAGCGCAATATTCCCCTTAAAGCTGTTTTCGCCGTAAAACGTCAAAATGCCATCTCTGTTTACATATTCAGGTGACGGTTCATGAAACATTCTGTCTGTGTTATAAACGGCACCACCGAAAGATTCTTCACCCGTGGAATAGTTATATTCAAACGTGCCGTTATGTACTTCGGTATCGCCGGAGTTAAACAAAGCACCACCGCCGGCAAACGAGGTAACGCCGTTCGGGTGCGAGGCCTTAACTGCGCTATCATCTTTCCATCTGGCATTCCATACATCCGTAATATTCTCACGAACATCACTGGTTACGGCATCACGCACCACATCAAATACCGACAGTGACATATCTTCGTTACCGACGTGGTTATAACGGAAAACATCGTTTCTTGATACCAATTTACCATTGCCGGCAACACCCGTCGGACCCATAGCCATACTATTGTACAAAGCACCACCGTTAGCGTGAATAAATTCCATCGCATAGTTATTGGTATAGGTTGAATTTTTACTCATAACATATTCCGAAGGAGCTGCTTGTCCGTCGTAAATACCTACGTTGGCAACAACACCGCCGGCCGCAACTTTATGATAAGGATCACGGTGGTCATTTCCGTCGGAAACCGCATCCGGGTTGTACCAGAAATAAAATTCCGAAATACTGTTATTATTAAACGTCACACCGTTAATTTCGGTTCTGGCACTGATTAAATCATCCGTACTCTGGTTACTGATAACACCACCACCTTCGGACGGCATCATACTACTGGTAGAATCCGTTCTCGGCGTACTATGTTTATTGGAAATGGTTGTATCAACATGTACAACTTCACCACCGGACATACCTTCGCCCAAACGAACTATACCGTAGTTTGTAATCCATGCACGTTCATCATTGCCGGAAAACATTTCTTTAATATTATTGCCGGTTTCACCGTTTACAAAAAGGATACTATATTCTTTATCCTCTCCGATTTCCGTACCCATCGTTCTCAAACTCTCGATGTTAATACCCGTGCCGGCAGCGTGTACCGGCGGAGTAAACATCAAAAAGCCGGCAGCAACCATATTCAAAAGTGCGCATTTTTTCAAAACGCTTTTATATTGTGAGGTTAAAACCCCGATACCATTACGGCTAAGCTTAAGCATAATCTTTCTCCTTATAGACTTTTCTGCATACAGATTAAAACGAAATTGTTAATATTTTCATAACGGCATCGAAAAAATATTTTCGCACAGTTGCAACCATGCTTTGCACTGTGTTTGTTGTTCGTTAAATGTTTAGAAAATATCGGGATTACGTTGTGCCATTTTAGGGGATAAAAAAAAAGCACCCTGCTTAATGGAGACATAAAGCAAGGTGCTTTTTATATATATAAAAATAAAACAATAAACAAGGAGTAGTAATC
>JBGUGE010000011.1:0-10652 GCA_045111335.1 Alphaproteobacteria bacterium
GTGTAAAATCCGGAGAATTGAGGAAATACGCAGATATTTTTCGACGACGTGTACACAAATAGTACACAGCGTGTAAAATCCGGAGAATGAGTCAGATACGCAGTAAGCGGGTTGGCGCGGTGTACAACAAAAGGTACATAAGCCAACCCGCTAACGAGTAGTTACCCATTATACGGATTTTTAAATCATGGCCATCCCGCCGTTAACGTGAATAGTCTGTCCCGTAATGTATTGTGCCTCATCAGATGCGAGAAATGCTACAACATTGGCGATGTCTTGAGCTTCGCCGAGCTTACCTTCCGGAATTTTAGCTAAAAGAGCTGCTTTTACATCGTCCGGAAGAACATCGGTCATCGGGGTACGAATAAAGCCGGGAGCAATGGAATTAACGGTTACGCCGCGCGAACCGACCTCTTGAGCAAGACATTTATTCATAGCAATCATACCGGCTTTGGAAGCGGAATAGTTGGCCTGACCGGCATTACCCATAACACCGACAACCGAAGCCATACCGATGATACGACCGTAGCGACGCTTCATCATACCGCGAACCACGGTACGCGCCAACTTGAAACCGGCAGAGAGATTAACATCCAAAACAAGCTGCCATTCTTCATCACTCATACGGATAAAGAGATTGTCGCGAGTTAAACCGGCATTATTTACCAAAATATCGATCTTACCGAATTTTTCTTCAACATCGCTGACCAATTTTTTGATTGCTTCCGCATCGCCCAAATCAGCAACAAAATATTCAACATGATCGCCGAGCTCGGCTTTGAGTGCTTTCAGGCTTTCTTCGTTGCGGTCGGTTAAGGCCAAATATGCACCCTGATCATGTAAAGTACGGGCAATTTTACGGCCGATTCCACCGGCAGCACCGGTAATCAAAGCAACTTTTTCATCTAATCTAAACATTGGATTTTCCTTTCAGTTTAAGGTTATAAATTGTTTGCCAGCTCCTCAATTTCGGCGATTGAGCCGACAGAAACCGCATTCATATTTTTATGAGAGCGTTTGGCTATTCCGGAAAGCACTTTTCCGGCGCCTAATTCGATTAAGTCCGTAACATCATTTTCGGCAAAAAACATCATTGTTTCGCGCCATCTGACGGTACCGGTTACCTGTTCAATCAAATATTTGATAATTTCTTTATGGTCGGTAATCGGTTCGGCCAAAACGTTTGCCACCAAAGGAATTTGGGCATTTTTAGCCCCTACTCCCATAAACGCGCGCGCCATCACATCGGCCGCCGGCTCCATGTACGGGCTGTGAAACGGTGCGCTGACCGCCAGTTTGACACACTTGCGCGCCCCAAATTCCTCGGCAATCTCCACCGCACGGTCAATTGCCGCCATTGAACCGGAAAGTACCACCTGTCCGTCAGAATTATCATTGGCCGCCACGCAAACGTCTTTATCGCTTGAACAAGCATCTACCAACGCTCCGACATCTTGATACGACAATCCCAAAACTGCGGCCATTCCGCCCACTCCGAACGGTACCGCGTTTTGCATGGCCTCGCCGCGCAGACGCAACAATTTGGCCGTATCGGTTAACGTAAACACACCGGCAGCGCAGGCGGCAGAATATTCGCCTAAAGAGTGACCGGCCACAAACGCGGCCTTGTCTTTTAAGGAAACACCGAAATCCTGATCCAAAACTCGCACCACCGCCATGGAAAATGCCATCAGCGCCGGTTGAGTGTTGGCAGTCATGGTTAATTCGGCGTCCGGCCCTTCGGTCATGATTTTGAACAGATCTTGCGAGAGGGCATCATTTACTTCATCAAAAACGGTGCGTGCCGAAGCAAAATTTTCGGCCAACTCTTTACCCATTCCCACAAATTGGGAGCCTTGCCCCGGAAATACAAAAGCGTACTTCATCAAATTCCTTTCATTAATTTCTACAGAATGTATATAACCGAGATTTTAAATGTCAAGCAAAACGCCGTTTATGTTCACAGCGGGGTTGATAAATTAAGGAAAATCTCCGCAATTTTATAGAAAATTCTTTGTTTGACTTTAATATTTTATTGAGGATTATCGGCTATAATTTGAACGATTAAGATTCGCTTTAATTTGAGGAAAAAATGAAACAAAGCAAAAACGAAGAAAAAAAATCCGAAACATGGTTCAAAAAGATTTTTTGCAATCTGACCGGAGCCGTGTTGATAGCGTTGCCACTGCTGATTTGGGCCGCTATTTTGGATTACAGCGCCGAAGACCCGTCATTCAACAAAGTGCTGTCGGAAGAAGGTGAAATCCATAACTTTTTAGGTATTTTCGGTTCATACAGCGCCGATTTTGTGTTAAGCTCTTTCGGTTTGGCACTGATATTTTTCCTCTCGGTACCAGTTCTGTGGGGGGGCAGTCTGCTTCGTCAACGCGAGCTTATTGAGTGGAAAATGCGAATTTTTGCGTGGCTTGTCGGCATTATCAGCTTTGCCTGTTTTATTGATTTAACTTGCCGCAACTACTTGGGACGCTTTAATCTGCCATATAATCTGACCGGCGAATGGACGCGTCATTTCAGCAGTTCGTTGAACAATTATGCCAATTATCTGACTTTGCTGAAGCCGCCGTACAACAAAATTATCGTACTGATTTTGCTTATTTTCATTACATTGATGGCCTTCAACTTTGCCGCCGGCATAACCTTTAAGTATTGGTGGCGTTTGTGTACCAAAATCACGGATATTGTCCGCAAAATTATGCACCTTATGTTCAAGCTGTTCAAAAAGCTTGTTCACATTCGCAGTTATAACGAGTTTAAGGAAATCAACCCGAGCTATATGCGCGCCAAAATGCAAAACAAGTTGGCCACTTTGGGACCGCGGCGCGAACCGGCGTTTGAACGTGTTGAACCGACGTTGAACAATCAGACTCTGCATACCACAACTTCCCTTACCTCAGCACCAACCACGGTTGCCGAGGCATCCGCAGCCGGTCCGAAAATCGTAATACCGGCGACAACTACCGTTTCCAAGCAGTCACAACCGACCGAAGCCGCCAAAAAAACTTCTGTCAGCCCGACATTTGACTTTATTAATGAGCCACAGGTAATGCAAAAGAAAACAACGGCAAAAATTTCGCCGCAGGACATTTATCAAACCGAAGGTGCCAAACAAACTCTGCCTAAAGCCGCCGCTCAACGTCCGACCGCGGTGCAGGAAGAATTACTGAATATTCCGACCTCGGCGCCGGCGCAGACACAGCAAATGCCTCAAGAACAGCGTGCAACTACCTCCGCCAAAGTAGTAGTGCCGCAGGTTGAAAGTGCTCCGCAACCGAAATCGCAACCTCATGAATATACGTTGCCGGATATCAATTTGCTAACCGTGCCGAAAGATACGGGTGCCATCGAAGTTGATGAAAATGCCTTAAAGGAACGTGCCGCCCGCTTGGAGCAGGTGTTAAACGACTTTAATATTCACGGTCAGATTGTAGCGGTTCGCCCCGGTCCGGTGGTTACGCTTTATGAGCTTGAGCCGAAAGCCGGTACCCGTACTGCCCGCGTTATCGGGCTCTCCGACGATATTGCCCGCTCAATGGCCGTTTCTTCGGTGCGTATGGCGGTAGTTGCCGGCCACAGCACCATCGGTATCGAATTGCCGAACGAAAAGCGCCAAACCGTATGGATTCGCGAATTGTTTGAAGATAACGAATTTGTCACCAGCAAGAACATCTTAAACGTTGCACTCGGTAAAGATATCGGCGGCCAACACGTTTATGCCGACCTCTCCAAAATGCCGCACCTGTTGGTGGCCGGTACCACCGGTTCAGGTAAATCGGTAGGCGTTAACACCATGATTCTGTCACTTTTATACCGTATGACACCGGAACAATGCCGATTTATCATGATTGACCCGAAGCAATTGGAATTCTCCATGTATAACGGCATTCCGCACTTGCTTACTCCGGTCATTACCGATCCGGCCAAAGCGGTGGTCGGGCTCAAATGGGCGGTGCAGGAAATGGAAAACCGCTATCGTTCAATGGCTCTGCTGAATGTTCGCAATATTGCCGGCTACAACAAGAAAATCGAAGAAATGCAAAAAACCGGCAAGGGCCTGAAAAAGACTATTCAAACCGGATTTGATAAAGAAACCGGTCAACCTATCTATGAAGAGCAAATCATCGATACTTCACCGATGCCGTACATTGTAATCGTGGTTGATGAAATGGCCGATTTGATGTTGGTTGCCGGCAAAGAAGTAGAAGCGGCGATTCAACGTTTGGCGCAAATGGCTCGTGCCGCGGGTATTCACCTGATTATGTCAACGCAACGCCCGTCGGTTGATGTGATTACCGGCGTGATTAAATCCAACTTCCCGAGCCGTATCAGTTTCCATGTAACCACCAAAATCGACAGCGGAACCATCTTGGGTGAAAAAGGCGCCGAGCAACTCTTGGGCATGGGCGATATGCTGTATATGTCATCGGGTTCGCGCCCGGTACGCGTTCACGGCTGTTATGTGGCCGATGACGAAGTCGAGCGCGTAGTCGAATTTATTAAAGCACAGGGCGAGCCGAAATATGTGGCAGAAGTTACCGCCGGTGAACTTAATCCGAAGGATTCAGGTCCGGTGTTTGATAAAGGTGACTTCGGTGGTGGTGATGAAGAAGAGCTGTATCGGCAGGCGGTCGAGATTGTTCGCACCGACAAAAAGGCCTCCACCAGCTATGTTCAGCGTAAACTGCGTATCGGCTATAACCGCGCCGCCAACTTAATCGAGCGCATGGAGCAGGAAGGCATTGTCAGCAAACAAGACCATGTCGGCCGCCGCGAAGTAATCGGTTTCGAATAGAACTCGGCGGCCAACCGTTAAATTATTTGTATCTCCAGGTTATTGTGCACGGAGTGCTTAAACAAATCTGACAATTTTCGCCCTCGTTGATACCCATTGTCATAAAATCCGGATGTTCATACCAGTTATACCCGAATAAAGCCACACATAACTCTCCCGAAACGTTATCAACGGTTACCTCAAAAAAATCTCCCGAACGCTTAATTTCCACTTTATTGCCGGAAGGAGTGGTTGTCAAAACCCCGACCGGCTGCGCATTAGAGGCCTGTGGGTCAAAGTTAGCAATGGCATCGCTGCCGTCCTGTCCCTTAGCTTTGCTTAACACGTCATAGATTGCCGGCGCAATTTCCTTTTCGGTTTTGTATCTGTTCATCGCTTTGGAATATCCGCTCACAACCCCCATGGCAAATGCTGCCAAAATCGGCATTATTATCATAAAAATCGGCATAGCCAGACCTTTCCACCGCTGACCTGCGTCTTCTGCCACCGCCGGCCCGTATTTATTATCTTTTTCCGAACCGCGCAAACACAGCAACACCAGTAATGTCAGCATATATCCGCAGATAAAGAATGCCGTTAAGATTATTGAGACATTCTTTGCGTCAAACTTAAATCCCGCAAGAATTCCCAAGATAAATACCAGGAAAAATCCCAACAACGGGAAAGCCAACAACCATTTGAGCGCACTGCGACCCGTGTCATGCAACCGTCGTACTATTGCCGCTATCCACGGAACAAGGAATGCAACACTATACACCGTCGAGCTTATATCAACTCCGTTAGATGCTTGTTCTGATATGCTAATTGCAAAAAATCCCACCAACATAAAAGCAAAATTAATCAAAAAATTTACAAAAATGAAGCTCCAATAATCGTACCGCGAGGCTCTGCCCTTATAATTGCAGAAATTTACCCAAGCTTTTACAAAAGCTTCAAAAATATTGTTACACGATTGATTTTCCGGAAAGTTTATATTCATAATCCGCTCCTTATTTATTGTTAATGATACCAAAGGTTAATCCCGATTTGCAAAATAGTCAAATCATTTAAGAAAAGTCACGAACCATAAAAAAATCGCCGGAAGTCTTCACCTCCGACGAAATTTTTTAAGCATAACAGCATTCGTAAATTACGTTAGCAACAATGGCAAAAGCGGCTAACCATATCCAGCTTTTTACCATCCAACGCATTCCAATTTTGGGATAACCGCCGACCTCGTACTCATCACAGCAAAGGGAAAATTTTCCCTGATCGTACCAAAACCGGCTCCATAACCCGAAAACCAATGCGCCTACGCCCCATTTCCAACCGATCAGCCACGCTACGATAATAACGACACCGCCGATATAATGAGCAACGGCCTCTCTTTGTGCGATGCGATTGATTTCCACCTCTAACGGTGTCAACTCTTGCGACTTTGCTTCAGACCTTTCTTTGGTCTTTTTCTTGTTCTTTTTCATACGCTGCGATTTTTATTTACCGATGGCAAATAATGCGGCACGCTTAGCATGAATCAGAGTCGTGTCAAACAGCGGCACCGTAGCATTGGCCCCCTTAAGCAGTAAACCGATTTCGGTGCACCCGAGGATAACTCCTTGTGCGCCGGCGGCGTGCAGTTTGGCAATCACATCCTGAAAACCGTCACGCGATTCCTGAACCAGCCGACCGCGACATAACTCGTCATAAATCACCCGATTGATAAACGCTATGTCCGTTTCATTCGGTACAATCACCTCAATACCGAATTCGGCAATTCTGTCTTTATAGAAACCGTCGCACATGGTGTACTTGGTTCCCAAAAGCCCTACCTTTTTGATGTTTGCCGCCTTCAGCTCGTTGATGGTAGCATCGGCAATGTGCAACACCGGCACCGACAGTCGCGGCGCAATCTGCGGCACAACCTTGTGCATGGTGTTGGTACAAATCACGATACAATCCGCACCTGCGCCTTGCAAACTATCCGCGGCCGAACCTAAAATTTCGGCACAGCGATTCCATTGATTCTCAGCCTGACAACGCTCGATTTCGGCAAAATCGACGCTGTAAAGCAGAATCTTGGCCGAGTGCAATCCACCGAGTTCTTCGGCAATAATACGATTGATAACCTGATAATAGGTCACCGTGGACTCCCAGCTCATTCCACCGATAAGTCCGATTGTTTTCATTTGTTCCATAAAAATTGTTTTGAAAATATATAAATGATGTAAATTTTGTTACAATTTACACATTTTCACAAATATTGTCAAGATTTAATATAGGTAAAATAATAAGGTGCGGACTAACTTTCATCCGGAGCGGAATCGATATCGCCGTCAATTTTTGCAAAAAATATTTGACTTTTGTCTAATTAATGTTATAATGAATTAACAAACAAAATTAGTATGTATAAGATTATATCGATTATTGGCCTTGTGTGCTAAAATGATGGTGCTTTTCATACTGATTTGTTTTGTATATCCTATTGTTGAACCTCAAAATTCGAAAAGATGGAAACGTTATTCATTGTTTTGGCAGTAGTGTTCGGTATAGCAATAATACTGAACCAAATTATGTTTCATGTGACAGATAACAGATACGGATAC
Source organism: Alphaproteobacteria bacterium (assembly GCA_045111335.1). GTDB lineage: Bacteria > Pseudomonadota > Alphaproteobacteria > RF32 > CAG-239 > RUG410. Next base: position 7,393 of record JBGUGE010000011.1, read on the forward strand.
CCGAAGGTTTATTTTGCAAACGAGTTCCAGAGATGGTTATATATTTCAAGCATAGCCATAACCATTCTGATTTCCATCTTCGGGTGGGTGTCAGTATTCGTGTTTGCACACGAAATACAAACAATCAGACCGCTGATGTGGCCTATGTTTGTATCCGGTATCATCATAATCCTCGCCAACCTTGGCGCAAGAGGCGAACATGAAGATCCGGTTCCCGGGTGTCTGCTGAGCGCTTTCAATCTGGCGTTTAGTATCTCCGGATTATTTGCCATCTGATCACACACATAAAATACCCTCTCGGATAAAACCGGGAGGGTATTTTATTTATTCCAAAGGCAACGGTATAAAAAACTCTTTTAATGAGGTTAATACGAAGAAAGCCTTTCTGCGCGGTGTACGAAAAAGGGTACATAAGTAAAAAGAAGACAACGACCTATCTCTTTTTTTACCATAGTTTCAGAAGGTTGGAGAGAATTATTACCCCCCAGAAGCCCACATACAGTCCGTAAATAATACCGATGATTATTGATAACACTCTAAGCACTTTAGGCGGCAAGCTATGTAAAGTGAGCAAAATAATTGCTAACGGTGCGGCAAATTTATAGGTATTATCAACCGCGAACCATTTATACGGAATATTGTCTTGACTGAAGAAGCATAGCATCGACCAAAAAGCGATTTCCCCTAACACAAACAAATATGCGTATTGAATCGGAATAATTTTGCGACGGAAAACTTCATAAAAAACAAAAATCGGCAGTGACCAAATATAGAAAAACAATATCCATTCGGAAGTTGCAACGCACGCACATATTCGCGGATAGTAGCAATATCCTTGCAGATAACCTTGGTAGTCAAATGTTTCTTTGATTCGCCCGGCTTCAAATAAAAAACATTCGGTCAGCTCAAGTTTTTCTTGATCTAATGTAGCTATAAGCAACATTACAAGGCCTAATAAAACATTACAAAGCAGAAAACACCCAATATATTTCAATATTGCAAGTATTTTCTCTTGCCGTACCATCATATACTCCTTTTTTGTGTTATCTTTTCCTCAACCACGGTTTTTGGTTATAGATTGTTCGGGTTCTGGCACCGTAATCATTGACTTCCATAGCTCCGGTTCGATTATAAAGTGTTGCAACTTTTTCTATTGTAGGATTATGAATAGAATTTTGCAACCTTTTTATAAGTTGCACACCTAATTCAATATTTTGTTCGGGATTGTGAGTATCATAATGTTGTCCGTCAAAATCTCCCCAAGTATCACCACGAATATTCATCGGCATTTGACTACCAGATATTCTATATTTATCAGCCAACTCATTTAAGCCTCCCCAATGACCGGTTGACGCTTCATTATACATAATAGCCTTAACTAAATCAGGATCTACATTATATTGCTGTGCATATTTTTCAATTATTCCTCCATAATTATCAATATAAAATTGACCGGAACTATCTGAGGTTCTATAGCTTGGTATCTGATAATTTGCATTCGGATTATTTTCTATATCTAAAAACAAATTATTGCCGTTACGCAGTTGTTCTGTTCTTTCCGGACATGTTAAATAATTATCATAAGGACGCAAAGATTGTTGATTATATGTTTCCCACAAATTACGTGAAAAATCTTTGTTGCCCGCATTATAAATAGGATTATCCAACGCTTTTAGGTGAAGATATTTTAAATTGTCCTCAAATGTATGTCCCGTCGGCTTCCAATTAAATTCCTTCGGGCGCTCATCAACCAAGTCGTAACCAATACTGCCATCCTGTCTGGTATAAGGTACAACCACACCTCTGTTTTTATCTACATGACTATTATTATAATTTGCATAGTCATCTGCAGTAGCATAACTGCCTGTTCCAAATATTTTTCCAAATGCTTTACTCATAGTTTATTTCATTTGTTTATATTATTTAATACTTATATAATAGTTTTATTCTTATTATATTTCGACACATAGCCGAATTGCGTTAGTATAAAAACCGCAGTAATTCTACATATTATATAAAAATCTTATTATATACTTACAAAAAAAGAGATACCCTCCGCTCTGCATCTAAAAAACTCATAGAATTAGGCCAATACGCAGTTAACGGGCTGGCGCGGTGTACGAAAAATGGTACATAAGCCAACCCGTTAACAAGTGGTAGCCAATTATATGAGTTTTTACTATCTGGAGTAGTATTCGATGACCAAATTCGGCTCCATCACAGCCGCGTACGGAACATCTTCAAACTTCGGAACGAAGGTGTAAGTTGCCTTCATCTTTTTGGCATCAACTTCCAAATAAGTCGGCCATTCACGAGTTTGCGATTCCAGAGCGTTAATTACCATATTGATATTCTTAGACTTTTCGCGAACTTCGATAACATCTCCGGCCTTAACCATATAAGACGGAATGTTTACCTTTTTGCCGTTAACGGTAACGTGACCGTGGTTAACAAACTGACGAGCCGCAAATACGGTCGGAACAAACTTAGCTTTATAAACCAGGTTATCCAAGCGAGATTCGAGCAAACCGATCAAGTTTTCGGCGGCATCGCCCGAACGACGAATAGCCTCGGCGTAATACTTACCGAATTGCTTTTCGGAAATGTTGCCGTAGTAAACTTTCATCTTTTGCTTAGCAATCAATTGTTGACCATAGTCGGTAACTTTTGCTTTTCTTTGACCGTGTTGTCCCGGACGATACGATCTTTTGTTAAACGGGCTGTTGCTGTCGCCCCACAGGTTGTCGCCATAGCGACGGCTGAGTTTTTTCTTTGCAGAAACAATACTTTTCATTAAATCTATCCTTTTTTTGTTTGTTTACATTATTGTCCCGATAGTCGTAAACCTCAATTCACAACGAGATTCCCTTGTTTTAAGGCAATCTGCCTTCTCGGAAGTGGTGCTAACATAACGCAAAATTTTTCAGATTTCAAGTAAAAAAACAGCATTCTTAAAAATTATTGACTTAACCTGACAAATATGGTACAATTGCGCTCAAACAATAACAGTTTTGAGGAGTGAATAATGAGACAGGTAGAGTGTAAAGAACTGAAAAAACTTTACGATGAAAATAAAAAAAATCCGGAAATGGCCTTTAAAAAGGCCAAAGTTGCCATTTCCGCGGCTCACCCCGATGAACGCAAAAATAATCCGAACACTCCGATGACCGATGCCGAATGTATGGCCTATGCTCAAGCCCTTTATCTTACGGAACAATTGCGAGATGATTCGGAATATGCCGAAAAAAGCTTTTTAAGAA
>JBGUGE010000012.1:0-15023 GCA_045111335.1 Alphaproteobacteria bacterium
ATGCAAGCCGTGCCAACCGTTTTCAAGCCACACCAACAGCTTAACCAACGCAACCCCGTCACGAATATGGCAGTTAATCATTCCCTGAATTTCAGTCGGATTTTTTTCGCATTTTTGCAACGAGCACACATCATCTGCTTTAATCAACAACGCTTCCGCATTTGCCAATTTTTTAATTTTTTCCGGTGCGGTATGGGCATCATACAATATCTTCTTGCCGCCGGCTTGTGCCATAAATTGCGCAAATTGTTCCCAATTACGTACCGGCATATCGGCCGCTAAATTATCGGCAAAGAGCGTCACCTCGCCGTTTTTTGCAACTAACGCGTAGGCTCGCACTATCGGTGTACACGGCAAATCGCACGCATACAAATTCAACAACCACGAAACACTGTCTGCCGAAGTCAGTAAATATCCATCGGCTTGTTGCTTTGTCAATATCTCCGTAACCATAGCTACTTTTTCGGCATAATCAAGTCCGGCAAAACGAACATCCCGTCGCCGTGCCTTTATTGTTGTTCTGTTCTCGACTTCAATCAGGGGGACCACATCGCAGAAGTTAATTTCGCGATAGCGCCGCTTCAGGAATTCCATTTCAGCAACACTGTGGCACCATGCATCATAGCCGACATTTGTAATGTTTCTGGCACGCAACAAATCACATATTATTTTAAAGCGAGGTGATTCGTCGACCACCGTAATTTTTCTGCTATCGGTTTCGAGACGCGCTTGCAATTCATAGCGGCCGTCCACCAACAAAAAAGCCTCCTTTTCGGTAACAACCGCAATACCTGCCGAACCGGTAAACCCGCACAACGCCTTAAGTTTATTCTCATTATCCGAAATATCTTGTCCGATAAAGCGATTCCCGTGCGTTATCACGTAAGCCTCAATTCCGTTGTGCTTCATTTTTTCTCTGATTTCCTGCAGTATCATTTACTTTATCCTTTTCAGCAAAGCGGCACGCCATTGTTCGTCCGCATAAATTTTTTGTAGGGCCAAACCGTGTTTTTCGTGCTCACCGATTACCCAATCTTCCTGATTATCGATAAATCCGGAAATAACCGCATAGCCGCCGATTTTCAAGTGTGCGGCCATATCCGGCGCCATGGCAATCAGCGGCCGCGCCAAAATATTGGCCAAAATCACATCATACGGTGCATTCTGTCGCACCGTTTCTGCCGTATAGCCGTCGCTGTATAATGCCGTAATCTGCGACTCCACCCCGTTATCCGCGGCATTTTGTTTGGTTACATTTACCGATTCTTCATCAATATCCACCGCCACAATCTCAGCCTTTGGCCAAAGTTTGGCGGCTGCCAGCGACAGAATCCCCGAACCGGTACCGACATCTAAAATTTTTTGCGGTGCCGCGATCAAACGATTAATTTCGGAAATACCTTCCAAACAACATTTGGTAGTTTGATGCTCGGAGCCGAATGCCGTCGCCGCATAGACCTTAATACCGATTTTGCCGCGAGTATCCGGCGCGGTTTCGTGAATACCGTAAACATAGAAATCCGCCACATCTACCGGCGCAAACTTAATTACGTTTTCTTTCAGCCAGTCCCTCCCTTTTAACAGCTCAATCGTATACGGAGGCAACTCAATCTGCCATTGCGCGGCAGCCGCTGACAATTCGGCAACATCGCTATCGGTGCGCATATATCCGATGAGCTGTTCCTTAGCATCGTCGGTATAATTTATTTCTACCACTTCAAAAAACTCTTCAGCAAAATTTTCAAGCATTTCCGGCACTTCATCACACGGCTCAAACCTGATTATTTTACAATTTCCGAAATTTTGTTCCATTTTTTTACTTTCGTTATAACTTTTTTTACCAAAACGGATTTAGTATGACTGCAGTATATATACTTAAACATTAAAAAGAGCTTATCATGAAAAAAATATTTATTCCAGCAATATCGCTTTTATTAACCGGTTGGACCGTGTCCGCGCAAGCTCAATGCTACGGCGACTGCCCGCAACCCGTGTATACCAACCCTTGCACCTCGCTTAACGGATGTCCGGAAGAAGAAAAACCGGTTTTTGCCGACATCTTTGATAATGAGGGCAGTGAATCTTATTGGAAGAATCGTTTTCGCTCATACCGCGTATATCCGATTTCGCTGTATCCGAACGAACCGTGTGACGACACGGGTATGGCAAGTGCACAAACGGTTAATGCGCATGAATACCAGCGTAACGTTGCCGTTTCTGCCAACAGAGGACAGCGTATGTACGATTCTACAACTTATACTCTGACCACACACACACTTACCGGAGAGGCCTATCGGGTAAATACCAAAGGTATCATTTCCGGTATGCATAATGACTTTACCGTTTATACCGATGATTTATTACGCCCGTTCGGCGAAATCAGCATAAATGACCGCAGTTATATGTTACTCAAATTGGGTAACACCGGATATACACTGATTGTTGATGAAAGCGGTCGAATCTACGAGCACATAGGGATGATCGGCAAAGGAAACAGATTATATGTTAACAACGAACCGTTAGTTTACAGTCCGCAATATTTAAGAATTGTTCGGGCTCAAAACACTTCGCAGGCGGTTTCCGATACCCAGTTGCATTTTGATATTCGCTATAACGGTATTGAGAACAATATGCTTTCGTTTTTGATTTATGATGCCGCTTCCGGAACCACAACCAAGCGCGTGGCCTCGCCGTCGCAAGGACGCATCAACATTAACGGAGTTAATTTTGATATTATTTATTACACACCTGAATATATCGAATATCGCATAGCCAATTAAAAGTTTTATGCGTTATAAAAACAGCCGCCTGAAATTTCAGACGGCTGTTTTGTTTTAGAAATGTCTTTAAGGTAAATTACTTCAATTCAACCTTAGCGCCGGCTTCTTCCAACTTCGCTTTCATAGCGTCGGCATCTGCCTTAGCAACACTCTCTTTAACGGTCTTCGGAGCGCCTTCAACCAAATCTTTGGCTTCTTTCAAGCCCAAGCCGGTAATAGCACGAACTTCCTTAATAACGTTAATCTTGTTAGCGCCTGCTTCAACCAAAACAACATCAAATTCGGTCTTTTCTTCAGCAGCAGCGGCAGCACCACCTGCAGCACCGGCAACAGCAACGGCAGCGGCAGCGGAAACGCCCCACTTTTCCTCTAACATTTTTGACAATTCAGCAGCTTCCATAACGGTTAAAGCTGACAATTCATCTACGATTTTGGCTAAATCTGCCATCTTTTTTCTCCAAATAAAATTAATTCAAATTTATTACTAAAAACTATTTCTTTTACCCTTAAAAGAATGCCTTTTTCTGCGGTTTCAGATGAGGTATTGCACTGCCATTTTTGAGCGCGGTGTACCAAGAAGTACATAAGCGAAAAAACGGCAAGCAAGAGCCATAAGAAACAGCAAAAAAGATTAAGCGGCTTCTTTTTCGCTGTAAGCCTTGAATACACGGGCAACTTTCGAAGCCGGAGCTTGCAACAGGCCGACGAGTTTGGCACGCAATTCGTCCATCGACGGAATCGAGGCCAATTCTTTGATTTCGTTTAAGGTCAGCATTTTGTCAGACAAAGCACCACCTACGATAACCAACTTTTCGTTTTCTTTTGCAAACTGAACACAAGCTTTGCAGGCGGCAATCGGATCTTTGGCATAAGCCATGGCTACCGGACCTTTGAACAGGTCGGCCAAACCTTCAAACTTGGTATCTTTCAAAGCAAGACGGGCAATACGGTTTTTAGTAACTCTCAAAGAAGCACCGGCTTCACGGATTTTCTTTCTTAAGGCTTCTGCTTCCGCCACGGTTAAACCGATATATTCGGCAATCACAACGGATTCGGAGTCTTTGAAAATACCGTTCAATTCAGCCAGCAATTCTGCTTTTTCTTCGCGGTTCACTTATTGTCTCCATACGAATGATGTTCCTTTACGGAACGTTACCAAAACCCACATCATACCATGCGGCACAATGCGGAACCCATTTCTGTCCTTTAGGAGAAAAGATTTAGATAAGAAATCTTCAAGTTCACTCCGTCTGCGTCGGATATTAAGAAGCGCGGTTCATTCATAAAATCCCCTGCCTCACCCACGGTCTTGGACAGTAATGAACACAGCAATTTGCATTCATTGCTTGCGTGTATAAAACATAAATCATGCCTTGTCAAGCAAAAAAATCGTCAGTTAAAAAGTTTATTCATAAATTGTGACATTAAAAAAGTGCCGTTGCGGATTGCTCCGACAATGGCACTTTTGTTGATAAACACCGTTAACGGCGTTGATGCTGCTGGCGATTGCGTGGTGGCGGGGGCGGAGGCGTATGGCGATGATTGCGATAATACGGCTCACGATAGTACGGACGCGGAGGATAGTTGCGATAGTACGGACGATAATAATACCCGCCCGGATAATACACAACTCCCACAGGCACCGGAACCGGAACCACGGCTCGATCATAAGATACACAGCTGCTGAGAAACAGCACGGCAATCGCGAATACTGCTGAAAATATGAACTTCTTCATAAGGCAATACTATTTGGATTTGACAATATATATAACTAATTCTCTCGGTAATTATTACTTTAGCATAGTGAAACTTATTTGTCCAGTTTTTTGTTTATAAAAATGTATAATGCGTAAAAAAAGCACCCGAACCATTTGCGAGTGCTTTTAAATGATACTATTGGCTCTATGCCGACCGATATCCGGATTTATACCGGTATTATTCTTCGCGTGCGTTTTCTTCAGCCAAATAATCGATAAACGAACGCCCGTCCACCAACAAATCGACAATATACGGTGTGCGGCCGTGAGTATAAGCAAATACCAACTTAACGATTCCGGCATTTACAGCCGCAGTCAGTTTGTCCGACTGCTCGCGTTTGATATAAAATTTATAGCGCTTGCGAAAAGCTTTTTGCGGACATTCCGATTTGAAAAACTGGGTACAATCCGTTTTATCCCAATTCGGTTGCAGTTCCATGTAATATCCGGAGAAAAAATCTTTCGGATCATATCCGGAAACCACAACTTCCACCCAATTAAAGCGCGTTGCGTTGAGATAATATCCCATTACCGCACCGAGTACGATAATCGGCAGAAAAAACAAGGCAAATACATATTTATTTTTCATTTCTGTTCTCCCATAACAGGCGACCGTATTTCATCAGCAGCAAAATAACCGCAATAATAAACAACCCTGAACCGATTAAATAGAATCCGGCGTGTTGCAAATCGCTGACATCGGCATAATATGCCAAAATGCGAATAACTGCCGCCAACACCGCAATATTAAACCACTTGCGGCTGTTTTCTTTATAAGCCAACCACGCCACCACGGCGCATAATATAAGCGACGGAATCAGGTTGAAGATGTTTTCGTTAAATGTAATTCCGAACCACAATAACAACCCGAAATAGCATGCCAACCGATCACGAAAATCAACTCGGCGGTATGAGGTATAGATTGTGGTAATGCCTAAAAATACCAACGGGCATACTGCCTCAAACGGATAGTGGTTGAACATACCGTTAATTTGTACCGACGGAACATTTATGTCGGCGGCAATCATGATAAGTACCCACATCAACTCGAACAATGTGCCGAACAGGAAAAACGGCATGAAACCGGTACGATTGCGGCGGCGATTAAGCTCAAACAGTACAATCCCCGCAATTAAGCACGGCAACAGATATACCCCGAACAAACCCGCCTTCATCCCGAAACTCAGGCTCGGCACCAATACCGACGCATAAGAAGCCCTAACCACGCGGGAATATAACAAATACATCATCAGCCCGCTGTAAAAGAACAACGGACGGCGGATGGTTTTGTTATCTTCCGGACCTTTCAGCATAAATAATTCATACGTTGTAAACAGCGCCAACATACACAAATTACGCCCGAAATCAGACCACATCCCCTGCCGGGTCAGGTCGATTTCAGGACGAGTGAACCACGCAATATAATAGCCGTCAAAAATATAATGCCACAGCGCCTTCAAATCAAAACAACCGATACCGCAGAAAAACAAGGGAATCCACAGCCACAACAAACGCGGTGCCGCAAACAACAGCGGCCAGCTGACGGCACTCCATAACAAAAAACCGTTTTCAATATCGGTCGGCAAATGGAAAATCTGTCCGATAAGCCCGATAACCGCCATAATCAAAAACGCATAAACACAGGCCACAACCTGCTTTAAGATATTTTTTTGAGCCTTGATGGTCCATGTCAATAAAACCGCATTGACGGCCATGGCAACCAGTGCACCGAGCAATTTTATGTTATTCGGAATTTGTTGCCAATTGGCGGCAATCATGGCAATAATACCCAGACCGATTAAAAACGAAGCAAAATACAGCAGAATCATAAACCAGTAGTTCTCACCCCGCGGCACAGCATAAACCGTTGTTTCCGGCTTAGAAGGTGCGAGCGGCGCAGCAGGTTTTACGTTTTTTTTCTTTGGCGCCTTTTCGGGTAGGTTTACCGACTTGACGGCTACCGCTTTGCGGGCCGGAGCTTTTGCCGGCGCAGTCTTTGTTTTTTTGGTATCCTTTTTTGCTACCATGGACTATTCTCCTTTATTTTCGGCCTTAAGCATGATTTCAGGTGCTTCAATTCCCAAAAGATAGAGCATCAGTTTCAGCACATCGCGCGTTACTTTGGCCAATTTCAAACGCGATGCCGCCAGTTCCGGCGTTGCCGCCGTCATAACCGGACAGGCATTGTAAAATGTACTGAAAATCTGTGCCAAACTGTGTGTATATTCGGCAATAATACTCGGCTCTTTATCCGTATGCGCCCGCATAACCACATTGTGTATCTGCGCCAATTTCAGAGCCAAAGCACGCTCTTCCGCCGCCTGCAATACAATCTTTCCGCATTCCAAACCACCGACGGCCGCTTTGCGCAACACCGAGTTGATGCGGGCAATCGCGTATTGGATATACGGGCCGGTTTTACCCTCAAACTTGGCAAAGTCATCAAGCTCAAACGTATAGCCGGAAGCGATAGTGTTCTTCAAGTCTTGGAATTTAATGGCGGCAATCGCGATTTGCTGTGTCAGTTTTTCGATTTCCGCCTTACCGTAACCTGCAACCTCATCCGGCTGCGGCAACGATTGACGCACTTTTTCCTTAGACATTTCAATCAGCGTTTCCAAATCCATCACACCGCCGTCACGAGTTTTGAACGGCTTACCGTCCTCCCCGTTAACCGTGCCGAACACAATGTGTTGCAACTTGACTTCCGGTGCAATACCGAGCTTTTGTGTGGCCTCAAATATTTGTTCAAAATGCAATGTTTGCCGACTGTCGGTAAAATATACAATCTCATCGGCATGCAAATCATCCACCCTCATCTTAATGGTGGCAATATCGGTCAGCTGATATCCGAATCCGCCGTCGGATTTAACCATAATAATCGGCGGCTTCGGCTTATTGCTTTCTTCCAGCCGAATAATTTCCGCTCCGTTATCGATTTCGGAGAGACCATTATCGCGCGCAATTTGCACAATTTTCCGGCAGGTTTCATGCGCATCGCTTTCACCCAACCACAAATCAAAATTAACATCCAATTGCTCATAATTTGCCCTGATGGCCTTCAGCGATTCGTTGCGTAAATGTTGCCATGCCCTGCGATACTCGGCATCTCCGTCTTGCAATTTTGCCGTAATGATACGTGCCGTCTCGCGCGACGCATCGTCTTCCTTACAACGAATATTTGCCTGCTTATAAAATTCGGTAATTTGCCCGATATCATAACTCGAAACCTTATCCAAATTACCGTCATGTTTGATAATTTCTGCCAGAATCATTCCCATCGGAGTTCCCCAATCCCCCAAGTGAACATCGCTGGTCACATCATTGCCGACAAAACGCTCAATCCGCGATACCGATTCGCCGATAACTCCCGAACGCAAGTGTCCGACATGCATGGTTTTGGCCACATTCGGCCCGCCGTAATCAAGCACCACCTTGTGCGGGTCGGCAACCGTGCCGCAGCCCAAGCGCTCATCTTCGGCCATTTTATCGACATTTTGCGCAATTATTTCGTTTTTAAGCTTAAGGTTAATAAACCCCGGTCCGTCAACTGATATCGATTCGCAAAAATTGCATTTTTCCAGTTCTGCGGCTATCATTGTGCCGATTTCGCGCGGATTTTTATGCGCGATTTTAGCCAGAGCCAACGCGCCGTTGCATTGAAAATCGCTCAAATCCGGACGATCCGAAACTTTTACAAACGCAAATTTTTCATCTAAATCCAATTGCTTAAAAATGCGACTTAAGGCATCATTGATTTTATTTTCCAATAACAAGTTCATTCAATTATTCCTTTTATTTTGCTTCTTGAGAGTTTTCCATACCTATTTTTACACAGCGATAATACGCCCGTGCCGGCAATAAAAGTTTGCCATCCAAGTAATTTTTATTACGCAACTCGGCATAATCTCCAGTTTCTTCGGTCTGACACACTTCATCGGCCATTTGTTGCAGAGTATCATCATCGGTAAACAGCGGATTATAGCAGATTACCGGTGCATTCGGTTTAGACTCGCCTATATACAGTTTATCTTGGCTTGCCCCCGGATTGCGGCGACGATCAACAAACGGATTAAACAAGCTGCACGCACTCAATAAAAACAGCAATAAACCGGCAATATAAAATTTTAGACTCGACAATTTAAAAAACTCCATTAAATTATATTGTTAGTTTTGGTATAATAAACGAAGATTCTGAAAATGAAAAGCGAAAATAAATATATCGGTGATGATAAGTTCAAAAAATTTTTGGAACACTATAATTGCATGGCGCCGCTTGAGGTGGTAAAACTGCGTTTTGCCGGCGCAATCTGCAGTCCGAACACCGAGCTGCGGCCTACCGACGTTATCTCGTCGTTGTGGCCGGAAAATGCCGTTCCGCGGCTTGAAACCAAAAAAGAAGCCGAGCTGTTCTTCAAATTTTTTATGGGGTTATGGGATGAAATGTTTGAGCTGGTGAAAAAAAATAAACTCAAGCTGTCGCATATTTCTCAAAACGATGATTTGAAATCCGTTTGTCGGTTGCGTTTTGAGGCGGTTGAAACCGGCTTTGTAGAGGGATTTTTCGGCGGTTGCGATAATCTGAAAATACCGGCCTATATTGCGGAAATTATCGATTCGCTCAGCCGAATGGCTCTGTTATATAAATCTCTTTCCGAAAAAACGGAAACAAAGGACAACCCGCAAAATATATTTGACGCCGTTCTCGAATGTGATAAAATGACGGTAAAATCCATCGGCTTTATTGTCGAAAACTATACTTTGCCGCACATTCATGAATTGCAGCGCAAAGTTAATTAGAGGAGGATATAATGAATCTGATTGAGGGCTTGAAAACCAGACGTTCCGTGCGACGCTTTGACATAAGCAAAAAAATCCCGCACGAAGATATCGAAAAAATCATTGCGGCGGCTTCGTTTGCCCCGTCGGCTCACAACACGCAACCGTGGCACTTTGTGGTGATTGAAGATAAAGAACAGTTGGCAGCGTTGCATACGGTGCAACCATGGACAGCCTTTGCCAAAGACGCTTCGTGTGTGATTTTGGTGTGCTCCGATACTGAGGTTTCGTTCCATCGTGAAAAAGAAACCGACCAATGGAGTTATGCCGATATTGACGGAACACTCGCCGCTTACGGAATTTTATTGGCGGCGCACGATTTAGGATACGGAGCTTGTTTTTGCGGCGCAGCGCCGATGCCGGCGGTAATTGAAAAATTGCAGGAGCGCTTCGGTTTACCACAGAATATTCGTCCGGTAGCCATTATTCCGATGGGAGTTCCGGCAATACCGAGCGCGGAGGTTGAAAACCGCTACCACGCCGATAAAATACATTGGGAAAAATGGGCATAAAATCAAAGGGTAGAAAAATGAAAAAGTTATTATCTGTTATTTGCGGTGTTTTATTTTTCGGTTCTGCGGCCGAAGCCAGTCAGGCTGATTTGGCCAAGATCGAAAACTATCTCAACAATTTGCATTCCTTAAAGGCTAATTTTATTCAAATGGCCAGCAACGGAGGCACGGCCGAAGGTAAAATATATATATCCAAGCCGAGCAAAATGCGTATGGAATACACCGCACCGGAGCCGTTGTTGATTGTCGGCAACGGAGATTATATTATTTATCACGACAAGGAATTGGACCAGATTACGAATATTGACTATAAAGATATTCCGGCGACGGTTATTTTAACCCGCAAAATCAAATTTGACGGCACTAACCTGAAGGTGACGGATTTATATAAAGACAGCGGCCAAACCTCAATAACGGTGGAAACGCCGCAAACTCCGGGAGTTAAGCCGATTACGCTGGTTTTTGACAACGAGCCGTTCCGCCTTAAACAATGGAAGGTGATTGATCCGCAAAACATTGAGATTACCGTGTCGCTGTTTGATATTGAACAAGATGAAGCATTGTCCGATAATTTGTTCAAATTTGACAAGAGCGCGGGTAAATCCAGATCCAAAACTCAACGTAAATAAACCAGCCCACAGGGTATACGGCCGCGGTTAAATCTGCGGCCTTTTTTTGCAGATAAATTTTCTTGATTTTAGACACAATTTATGATATATTTCAGCCAACTTAAAATTATTGGCCTATGAAAATTATTAGAGAAATTATGTACCGCGCTTTATTTTGGGCGCTGTTATTCGGAACGGTATGTCTCATATTCGTTATATTGTGATACATTACCCTATACTCAGAATCAAATTGTTACGCTTATGAAAATACATTTTCCGAAGATCACACTGAAGATGATCAAGAAACTTGCTTTGCGCGCACTGGCTTTGTTATTATTGCTGATTCCGGTGTGCGGATTGGCTTGGGTTGTGATGTTTGCATGCATGACTGCATTCGTATTTATTCCTTTACCTATTAAAGAGCCTTATATGATGCAGATTGTGTTTGCCGCCACAGTGTTATTGTTTTTTATTTTGTACGCTCCCGATGTTTGCCATTGGGCCGACAAATATGTATAAAATGAAACACCCGAACATAGCATGTCGGGTGTTTTGTTTTTTTGAAGGCATGGGATCACAGCAGCAGCAGGCATCCGGTACTCCACCTAAGCCGTGCAATACAGATGCGTGCAAAGGTATCAATCAGTGTCGAATTCGGAGAATCGAGAGCATTGTGGACTGCGCCCGGCACCTTGGTCGGACGACCGTACAGATCAACCAGACCTAAATCCTTGTGGGTCACCTGGCCGGCGCTGTTCTCTACTGTTGCACAAACTTCATTTCTCTGATTGACACTGAATGTTACATCCAGCGCCTCGTGCCGTGTAGTAACGGACTTGGTAAATAATTTTCTCATAAGCATATAATAAAAGTAAAGATAACGTGTCGTTTATAACACGTTTGTTTTATTTTGTCAAATATAAAATTAATTTTGTTTATTTTTCCGCGGCAGCCCGCATCATTTTGATTTCGGCAGCATATCCGGCCAACTCGTTCGGCGTTTCCAAAATTATCGGCAGATTTATAATCGCCGGATGCTGCACAAATTGCGCCAATGCTTTAGCCCCGATTTCTCCTTCGCCGATTTTGGCATGCCGGTCTTTGTTGGAGGCAAACGGCATCAGACTGTCGTTCAAATGCACCGCTTTCAGCCGCGCCAAACCGATGATGTTATCAAACTCCGTCAACACCCCGTCAAGGTCATTTACAATATCGTAACCGGCGGCAAAAACGTGACAGGTATCCAGACACACTCCCAATTTTTCCTTTAACTTTACCCCCTCGATAATCGCCGCCAATTCCGCAAAACTGCGACCCACTTCCGAACCTTTGCCCGACATGGTTTCAAGCAAAACCGTGATAGTCTGCTGCGGTTGCAAAACCCGGTTAAGCAAACCGATAATCATTTCGATTCCCTTATCCGCCCCCTGCCCGACATGAGATCCCGGATGGAAGTTGTAATAATTGTACGGCACATACTCCATACGCGCCAAATCATCGGTAAACACCTCTAAAGCAAATTCGCGCGTTTCAGGGCTATCCGAACACGGATTTAAGGTATACGGCGCGTGCGCCACAATTTTTGCAAACCCGTTAGCCGCGGCAAATTCGTTATATTTTGCGGCATCGGCGGCATCTATATCTTTAGCTTTGCCACCCTGCGGATTACGCGTAAAAAACTGAAACGTATCGGCGCCAATGGAGGCGGCTTCTTTGCCTATATGCATAAAACCTTTAGAAATTGAGAGATGACACCCGATATGCAGCATATTTTTTCCTTTCATCGTTTTTTGATATTGTAGGGCAAAATTTAAAATAGGCAAGCATAAAAAATACTTGCATTTTTTGTACAATTTTGTTAAATTGATAACGCAAACCAAAATTATTTATATTATGAAAGAAAATGAAATTAGAGAGGTAATCTGGCAACTCAGTCGGTACATCCAATCTTGCCAGTTGGCGGGTTTGAGTAATGAAGAAGTATCATCATTATTTAAGCAGGTGTTCTCATTGAGATTAGCGGTGACTAACATGAATCTCCATGAGATTGAGAAGCAGATTATCAATCAGTGCTACACAGCCATTGCCGCTGAGGCACGCAACCGCGGATTGCATGTCCCCGGCCTGCCGGTCGAAGTGGTGATTGATGCCGACGGCAACTTCCGCAAGGGAGAAGCCGAATTGCGTCGCGCCCTGAGTACTCTGTCATTTGAGGAAACGATTCGTTTCATCGATGCAGTCCTCGAAGAGACTATCAGCGAGGCTCAACGCCTCGCAATAATTAACTTGGCGCGCGACAAAGTTTATGACGCATCTGTCAATTAAAAAGTAAACCCGCCGGATTCGATTCCGGCGGGTTTACTTTTAATCCTGAACAACGCGAACCTTGTGATAATGGAGATCGCCGTTGATTTCCAACTTGATCCCGTTTTCGGCCTTCGGCATGCTTTCTTCAAGCGATACTGCAAGTTCCTGCAAGGTGCAACGCGTACGCCCCGTCACGGAAACAATCTTGGCCTCCAGAAACTCAGGATCACCGGCCACACGTACCGTTACGGCGGTTCCCTCATGTGAGAGCGCATACACCTGCTCCGGTGACAATTTCACGTTGTCTCGCAAATGAATCGAGACCAGAATCGGAGTTGTGAAGTGCCACCTACTGTCACTGTGCTGGTGCATAATTGCTCCGGTTGCAAACAGCTTAAACGTTGAAAGACCTGTTCCAATCTCCTTGAGAACGGAACATACTACACCTACATAAGTTTGATCAATTTTCATACTAAATAATTTTTTGTTGATAATATATAAATCGTAATAAACTCAGGTTCCTTTGTAACATATTCCTTTTATTTTGTCAAACTCAAAATATCTGTTGACGCATTTTTTATTTTTTGCTATAACGCCGCATTATAAAATAAGTATGAGGCGAATCATGAAAATTATTTCTCCGGAACAAGTTGAGGCGGCCTGCCGTCTGATTGCACAGCGAATCAAGGCACAAGCTGCCGATAATTATAAATTAGCGGCCGTATCGCGCGGCGGATTGATGCCGACAGCTCTGGTTGCTCATTATCTTGATTGTAAAGACATTTTGTTTATTCGCCTTTCTTCTTATGATTCCGATAAGGAGCGCTCAAAAATCATCGACACCACTACCGATAAAATTCCGGACAAGCCAAACACCTATATTATCGATGATATCTGCGACAGCGGCGAAACATTAAAATATTTACGTAAAAAATATCCGCACGCGCAAATTTATACACTGATTAACAAGAATCCGAATATACAGCCCGACTTTGCCGCCTTAACCGAACCGCAAGGCGTGTGGATTAACTTTCCGTGGGAACCGGAAGACCGCGAAGAACAGCTTTAATATTTATTAAAACCCGCACAATAAAACAAAATCGCCGGTTTTGAAACCGACGATTCTGATTTTGTTTAAGCATCTTGCTTTTAAGATTTCGCCGGAAGTGTTATTAATTCTTTCAGCGAAAGCGGATTCTTGCGCTCTTTGGCACGGATAAGCGCAACCTTGAGCTCATCATCGGTACCGGTAACATGAAACTCCACCTCCGAACCCCACGAAACCAGCGCATGCTTGTCGTTGAGCGAAATCACTTGTCGATACGGCTCAAGACTGAGCGTGGCAATCTCAGGTATCGGATAAATCTCCTCTTTACCGTTTTCGATACGCACACTGACGGCCATTGTTACCAACAGCTGGTCAGGACGACCATTGGCAAACGTAAGCGTCAGCCCTTTGAGAATAATGTCTTTTTCCATATTCATTTGAAATAATATATAAATACTGTTTCATGTCTGTTATGTTAGCAAATTTTTGACAAATGTCAAGCATAACTGACAAATTCACCCTATTTATGCGGACATTCCGACATACCCAGCACTTCCGATGTTATCCGTAAATTGATATCTTCTCTTTTCTTTTCGCACCAGACTTTAAGTTGGCAACGCTTGTCTGCAACTACCTGCCTATCGGCAACACATTGCGCACCGTTCCAGAGGCTTCGCGACGGACACACGCACACATTCTTAAAACCGCGAGAAAGCGTATTTTCAGGACTGTTTACCACATTTCCCAAACTCATATCATATCTGATTTGCACCGTTAGCCACTCTCCGCCCTGTGCTTTGCAATTTTTCACAACCGCAATTTCGCGGCAGACTTTACCGTCCCAATAAAAATCCCCTTTTTGCGAACATTCAACTTCCGGTAGCGGTTTTCCGCTGCAACGTACGCCATGAGATTGCCCGTTTTTATCATTATAGGTCTGTAAGCAAAAAGCCTGTGCGCACACAGGAAATAACCAGAATATTAAAAACCACTTTTTCAATGTTCGCTCCCGTAATTTTTCCCTAAAATATCATTATTTTATTTTTGCAAAAAAACAAGCAAAAAATTGTGCCATATTAGGGGATAAAAAAAAGCACCCTGCTTAATGGAGACATAAAGCAAGGTGCTTTTTATATATATAAAAATAAAACAATAAACAAGGAGTAGTAATC
>JBGUGE010000013.1:0-29517 GCA_045111335.1 Alphaproteobacteria bacterium
GCACCTCTTACCAAAATATTGTATATAGTATGTGTTAAAATATCTTAAAGATGCGCAAAACATTGAAAACGTAACCAATCAGTTGAACAATAGTGGATTTAATGGCTACGCAAGCGGCGGATTTAATAACGGTACAAATAATGGTCAAGTTTTTGCCAATTCCGACTATACCGTCAATACCGAAAGCCTAATCGGCAAACCGAGTAGTTATTTTCAGAATACTAATCAGCAACAATTAAATAACAATTTGCAAAGTAATAATACGGGTTTCAATAGCAGTAATTCTACGGATATTCCTCGCTATTGGGAGACTGCTGCTGATGGCAAAAAAGTGTATGATTATATGCTTCAAAAAGAAGGTAATTTTACGCCACAGATACAGAGATCAGAACTTTATCAGTATTCTGCGTTAAGTGCTGTTCCAAATATGGTGCAAAATTATAATAAATTAGCACCGCAAAAGGTGACAGACAAGTACAAACATGCATATATGAATTGCAGTGCTGCACAGTATGGTCAAGGCGGAGCTGATGTGGCGATGCTTGCATCAAACTTAAGAGAATGGTATGATAAAAAAGTTGGTAAAAACACTCTTGACAGTAGTGAAGGAGACCAATATGCTAACAGAATAGGAAGATTTTTTGGCAGTAAATATCCAAAGGAAGAGTGTGATGAGCTTGTTCAAAGATATATCAACAGACGTTATTAAGCTTTTGTGCTGGATTGCGTTTCTTATTGCACTTTTTTTCCTTGCAAGTGCGGCATTTTACTACATAGATTTCTATATGAATTTAGATAAAAATACAAAATTAGTTCAAGAATGTATGGATGAAGGTAATAGTGAAGAAGTTTGTAACAGTAGAGTATATTAAGTTGCGAGGATTTGTTGGATGACAGAAGAATGCCGAATATGCGTAAAGCAAATATTAGATAAAGTAGTCAGTGTTACTTATAAAAGTGCACTTTATTGTATCGTATTTGCTTTAATCTGCGGTATAGCTTTCTTGTTCTTATATCCTTATTATCAGGAATATGCATACAAAAAAGACTGTCTACAAACTGGGCATCAAAAAGAATGGTGTGAGAAGACATGGCAGGAATTATTAGAGTTGGATTAAATTTATCAATCAGGCTTGTCAGAAATGGCAAGCCTTTACTAAAATATAATGGAACTTTACCACTTAAAGTAAAATATAAGAAAGGGTGGTAATTTTAAGGAAGGCAGGGAATTTCCCTTGCCTTCTTTATATTTATTTTATATATTAAATTACGGCACATTATTGGCAGAAGGTGTGAAATGTTTACAAAATTTAAGAAATATATAAATGTCATTGCGTATATTCTCTTTACTCTGATTGGGCTTTTTTATATGAGAATCATTGCGGCACTTTATAATACTATTCATGCTGCAAGAGATGGTGGATTTGTTAAGTCCATAGATGAGAATAATCCCGTTTGGTATTATCAGTCCGAAGACAATATGATTTTACACTATAAAATATTAATCGGTGGTTTTTTGTTATTTCTAATATTACCATTTATTTTTATCCGTAAACCGCAATGGGCTGTATTATTGCAAATCTTTTGGCTGGTATTAGCTATTATTGAAGGATACTATATAAAATCATTATAAAAGAGTTGCCTTTTGGGGTAATAAAATGATTGCAATGGCGCATACTTTTTGGGGAGCAATCAAATGAAAATCACCTTTCAAAAAATTAAGATTGTAGGTAAATACTTCATCTTCAGTTTATTATATATTTTTGGTATATTTAATTTATACTTCTTTAAATTTTGCCGATTTGCCGGAAAATAACTACCGGTCCGTTGCTTCCACTTTTAGGCCTTGAATAAAGGCGCCGATGAACAGGCCGTCGTTTATCACAAAAATGAACGGACGCTCGGCATTGAATATTTTGTGCGGTTTGGCGGCTTCTTCCTTGAAACTTACGGCTTGCTCCATCATTTGCACTGCTGTCGTTGCGGCAGCCTCAGTGCCTTTTTCATCTGCGCGGATCTTGACTTGGTGGATAATTTTTGCAACATAATGCGGCACATCACTCATGGCAGAAAAATCAACATTGTCATCATCACTGAACAGCGGAATACCGCCGGCCTTGAACCATTGATTCAGCGGTGTTTTATATTCAATTTCAAAGCGCGGCAAATACAGGTCTAATTCCACATCGCCGTATTCATGATAAGGAATTGTCATATTCTTGAGGTGCAAGCCGCGGATAAACTCCTTAAAGTCAAGATTTTCTTTCGGGAGGATAAGGTCAATATGGTTCGGCGGATAGCGAGTGAAATCACGATAACTCGAACGATTCTCGGGAGAATTGGTATCCGCTCCATCTTGGGAAACGGTATAATTTCGATACCACAGGCGGACGGCTTGGAATTGTTCGTTTTCATAATACTGATTGCAGGTCGAATAATGTTGATGCATCATATAAACATCGCTCGGTTGCTGGTTTTCAAGGTTATAAAACGGTTTAACCTCAGTGGCTTTAATATCGAAAGTTTTGGCCCATGTATCATCGAAATACACGGTATTAACCAGATACAAATCGCTGTAATCGGTATCTTCCTGCGGCAGAACATTATTAATTTTGCCCTTGGTTTTATTGCTTATCCAATCGTTGATAACTCTGGTATTCTGCGGCAAATCGTGCGCCTCCGCCGCCAAAGTTTCCACCGTCTTGATGTATTCCGGCTTAAATTGGTTGCCCCACACCGAGTTGTTGATTTTGACGGCCGGCGAAATTTTTTGCATATACCTGCTCAAATCCTGATTAATGTCTGCCACCGACAAATTATGGCGCGGGCTCAGAATCATTTTTTGCAATTTTTCGAGAGTCAGTCCGCCGGCACCGTTTGCCAGCAAATCGGTCGCCATATAAACGGAAAACGGCGATAATACAAAATTGCCGGTTGCGTTGGAAATTTTGGATTGTAACAAACCGAGCGAGAGGCCGAGGTACTCATCCTTGACGTCACTATCATCGGCACGGGAACAGGCCGGAAACAGCGCCGCCGC
The DNA here is from genome assembly GCA_045111335.1 of Alphaproteobacteria bacterium. Lineage (GTDB taxonomy): Bacteria > Pseudomonadota > Alphaproteobacteria > RF32 > CAG-239 > RUG410. Next base: position 3,041 of record JBGUGE010000013.1, read on the forward strand.
CCCCAACAATAAAATTGCAAAATACTTGCCCAATTTACGTTTCATTTCAAGCCTCCTGTGAAAACCCTGAACCTGAGTTGAACGATAGCAAGTTAAGAAAGCCGTGTCAACACAATTTCCGGCACGGTTTTATTTGCTAAAAAACCGATAAAAACTGTTGCCAATTAAAATTAGTTTTGTTATAATCCGTTCCAGTTAATGTTTTTAACTCGGGGAAAAGTTTATGGATAACACACAAGATGAGTCGATTGACGATATCTTAAAAACCATTCGGGCAGCGATAATCAATAATGAGCGGAATACTTATTTCCAATCGTTTTATCGCGGCAAACGTCCGGAAGACGATGTATTCGTGTTATCTAAAAAAATGTTGGTCAAACGTGAGGATATTCCGTATAAATTAGGAGTATGGAGCTTTGACGACGTGGCAAAAAAAATGATGAAAAAATATCGCCGCTATTTTAATACTTATCACACCGAGGTCGGTCGAGTGCGCGTAAAGGAAGAAAGCAAAGCCTGAAAAGGTTTCTTCCTCCCTTATGATTTTTTATGCGCAACAATTAAATTTACAGGAAAGAAAAATGTTAGAGAAAAACTATAATCCGAAGGAATTCGAAGAGAAAATTTATGAAAAATGGGAAAAATCGGGGGCTTTTCAGCCGGACATGCGCTCGGATAAAGAAGCGTTTGCAATTGTGATTCCGCCGCCTAACGTTACCGGCGTTTTGCATATGGGACACGCGCTGGATAACACCTTGCAGGATATTTTGATTCGCTATAACCGTATGCTTGGCAAAAAAGTTTTATGGCAACCGGGAACGGACCACGCCGGGATTGCTACCCAAATGGTGGTTGAACGCAATTTGGCTAAAGAAGGCTTAACCCGTCATGATTTGGGCAGAGAAAAATTTGTTCAAACGGTTTGGGAGTGGAAAAAACATTCCGGCGGCACTATTTGTAAGCAACTTCGCCGCTTAGGTGCTTCATGTGATTGGAGCCGCGAACGTTTCACCATGGATGAAGGACTTTCGCACGCCGTTCGCAAAATTTTTGTGGCGTTATATAAAGACGGCTTGATTTATAAGGCAAAGAAGCTGGTTAACTGGGATCCGGCGTTGGAAACTGCCGTTTCCGATTTGGAAGTTGTTCAAAAAGAAACCGTCGGTAAAATGTATTACTACAAGTACCCGTTGGAGGATAATCCGAATGAATTTATCCATATTGCCACCACTCGTCCGGAAACTATGTTTGGTGATACGGCTGTGGCTGTTTCCAAGGATAATCCGAAGCTTAAGCACTTAATCGGTAAAAACTGCATTTTGCCGATTGTTAATCGTGTGATTCCGATTATTGCCGATGACCACGCCGATCCGGAAAAAGGTACCGGTGCGGTGAAGATTACGCCGGCGCACGATTTTAACGACTTTGAGGTCGGTAAACGCCATAATTTGCCGATGATTAACATTTTGAATCCGAATGCGACGCTTAATGAAAATACGCCGTATAACGGTATGACCACACAAGAGGCTCGCCAAAAGACCATTGAAGAACTCGAAAAATTGGGACTGATGGAGAAAATCGAAGATCACCCGATGGTGATTCCGTACGGCGACCGCAGCGGTGTGGTGATTGAGCCGTATATGACCGACCAGTGGTTTGTTGATGCGCCAAAATTAGCGGTGGAAGCACGTCGCGCCGTTCATGATAAAGAGATGGAATTTGTGCCGCCGGTTTATGAAAAGACTTATTTTGAGTGGATGAACAACATTCAGCCGTGGTGCATTTCACGCCAACTGTGGTGGGGTCATCAAATGCCGATTTGGTACGGTCCGGATGAGACTATTTTCTGCGAAGAAAATGAAGAGGAGGCGCAAGCATCAGCCGATAAACACTATGGCAAACACGTTGAGCTGCGCCGCGAAACCGATGTGTTGGATACATGGTTCTCTTCGGGCTTGTGGGCGTTTTCTACTTTGGGTTGGCCGGAAAATACCGAATACTTAAAAACCTTCTACCCGACGTCGGTTTTGGTAACCGGCTTTGATATCATCTTTTTCTGGGTTGCCCGCATGATGATGATGAGCATGTATATGATGAAGCGTGTTCCGTTTAAAAAGTGCTATATTCACGGTTTGGTTCGCGACGAACAAGGTCGTAAAATGAGTAAATCCAAGTGTAATACGGTTGATCCGATGGAAACCATCGAAAAATACGGCGCCGATGCATTGCGCTTCTTTATGGCTTCGTCGGAAACTCAGGGTCGCGATATCAATTTATCGGATTCGCGTATTCAGGGTTATCGTAATTTTGCCACCAAACTTTGGAATGCCGCACGTTTTTGCGAAATGAATCAGTGCTATTCGGTTAAGAATTTTGATATCGGCAGTGCTAAACTTGCCATCAATAAGTGGATTATTGCCAAGGCAATTGAGGCCACCAAAGGCGTAACCGACAACCTCAACAATTATCGTTTTTCAGATGCGGCAAATGCGGTATATCAGTTTGTTTGGGGCACTTTCTGCGATTGGTATATTGAACTGACTAAGCCGATTTTCTACGGCGAAAATGCTGATGATATTAAAGAAACACGCGCGGTTGCGGCTTGGGTTTTGGATAGAATTTTGGTGATATTGCACCCGTTTATGCCGTTTGTTACCGCAGAATTGTGGAACAATTTGACGGCGCGTGATATCGACTTAATTTCGGCGCCGTGGCCGCAAAATGAAACCGCAAGCGAGGCTGATAAGCGCGATATCGATTGGTCGGTAGATTTTATTTCGGCCATTCGCTCTTTGAAATCAGCTATGAATTTGCCGGCCGGAGCCAAGCTGACGGCGTATGTTAGGGCCGATGCCAAAGATTTGGCCACATTAGCGGCGCAAAATACGCTGATTTGCAATTTGGCACGTTTGGAAAAAGCAGTCCCGCTCGGCAATACGGAAATCAGCAAAGATATGGTACAAACCGTTTGTCGTGAGGCCACAATTTTAATTCCGCTTAAGGGTGTGGTTGATTTTGAGGCGGAACGTGCCCGCTTAAGTAAAGAGTTAGAAACGCTGAACAAAAATTTAGACGGCTACGCACGCAAGTTGGGCAATCAGGAGTTTGTGGCCAAGGCACCGGCTAAGGTGGTGGCAGAAGAAAAACGCCGTCAGGCCGAGGCTATGGAGAATAAGGCCAAAGTTGAAGAGGCTCTGGCTCGTATCGCTAATTTTTAAGGAGGAAATAAATGAAAAAATTAATGTTATGTTTGGTGGCTTTAGGTTTGTTGAACGGCTGCGCAACCGATGCCTACACCGGCGAAAGTAAAGTGGCTAAAACCGCATGGGGTACCGGTATCGGTGCGGCGGTGGGTGCCGGTGTCGGTGCACTTATCGGAGGTGAAAAAGGCGCACTTATCGGTGCCGGAATTGGCGGAGCAACCGGTGCGGCTGCCGGAGGTTATATGGATATTCAAGAAAGTAAACTGCGTCAAAAACTTGCCGGAACCGGTGTTCAGGTGGCACGCGACGGCGACAATATTCGCCTGATTATGCCGAACAGCATCACCTTTGATACCAACAACGATGTGATGAAAACTTCAGCCAATGCGGTTCTTGATTCGGTGGCGGAAGTTGCCAAAGAATATGATAAGACCAAACTGCAAATCATCGGTCATACCGACAGTACCGGTAATGATAAAATCAATAACCCGCTGTCGGAACGTCGTGCACGTACCGTAGCCAACTATTTAGCTATGCGCGGTGTGGCCGGCTCGCGCTTATATGCGGCCGGTGCCGGTTCTAAGCAACCGATTGCCAGCAATGATACCGAAGCGGGCAGAGCGCAGAATAGGCGGGTGGAAATTTATCTCATCAACGCTCAATAATAAACCGCGTCTAATGGGTAACTACTTGGGGTTTTTCGCCTCGTGTACCTCTTGTTGTACACGTCGTTGAAAACCCCCTTCTTATTTACCGCATGCTCCTGATTTTTAGTTGCTATACAGTTTATTGTACACAGCGAAATTGTGCAGGCACGAAAAAAATGACTCGTTCTTCTGAACGCAGTGAAGAATCTTCTGAGTTGCCGCGCGGCCTCGGGCCATACATGTCATCCCTCGCACGATGCGGCGCATTCGTGCGTCAAGGGATCTTATCTTTGCGTAGTGCTAATAAAAAAAATTACAAAAAAATTCTCGGCACACTTGCATCGGGAAAATTTGCTCCCTATATACTCCTTTAGAAAGAAAAAAAGGAGGATTTTTAACATGAGTAATAAAGTTATCGGCATTGATTTGGGTACAACCAACTCTTGTTTTGCCGTTATGGATGGCAAGGATGCCAAAGTTTTGGAAAATTCCGAGGGTGCAAGAACCACACCTTCTATGGTAGCGTTTACCGATACCGAGCGTTTGGTCGGATATCCGGCAAAGCGTCAGGCGGTAACCAATCCGGAAAACACGCTGTTTGCCATTAAGCGTTTAATCGGTCGTCGTTATGATTCGGCAGAAGTCAGCAAGTTTAAGGAACATTCGCCGTTTAAGATTATTTCCGGCGACAACGGAGATGCGTGGGTAGAAGCAAAAGGTCAAAAGTATGCACCGTCGCAAATTTCTGCATTTGTGTTGCAAAAAATCAAGGAATATGCCGAAAGTTATTTGGGCGAAACCATTGATAAGGCCGTGATTACCGTTCCGGCATACTTTAACGATTCTCAACGTCAGGCAACCAAAGATGCCGGTAAGATTGCCGGTTTGGAAGTCTTGCGTATCATCAACGAACCGACGGCGGCCGCGCTTGCTTACGGTTTGGATAAAAAAGCTTCCGGCACTATTGTGGTTTATGACTTGGGCGGCGGTACGTTCGATGTTTCCATTTTGGAAATCGGCGACGGCGTGTTTGAAGTTAAAGCCACTAACGGTGATACATTCTTGGGCGGCGAAGACTTCGACCAACGCATTGTAAATTATTTGGCCGATGAGTTCAAAAAAGAGCAGGGTATTGATTTGCGCTCCGACCGTTTGGCGTTGCAACGCTTGAAAGAAGCGGCGGAAAAAGCTAAAATCGAGCTTTCTTCTACTACGCAAACCGATGTTAATCTGCCGTTTATTACCGCGGACAGTTCGGGTGCCAAACACTTAAACATCAAATTAACCCGTGCCAAACTGGAATCTTTGGTTGAAGATTTGATTGAAAAGACTGCCGAACCGTGCAAAAAGGCTTTGGCCGATGCCGGATTGAAAGCCAGCGACATCAGCGAAGTTATTTTGGTCGGCGGCATGACTCGTATGCCGAAAGTGCAGGAAAAAGTTAAGGAAATCTTCGGCAAAGAACCGCATAAGGGCGTAAACCCAGATGAAGTTGTGGCCGTCGGTGCCGCTATTCAGGGCGGTGTATTGATGGGCGATGTTAAAGACGTTCTGCTTCTTGATGTTACCCCGCTGTCACTCGGTATTGAAACTTTGGGCGGTGTGTTTACACGCCTGATTGACCGCAATACCACCATCCCGACCCGCAAGAGCCAGGTGTTCTCAACCGCTGAAGACGGTCAGACCGCAGTTACCATTCGCGTATTCCAAGGTGAACGTGAAATTGCCGCGCACAACAAGTTGCTCGGTCAGTTTGATTTGGTGGGTATTCCGCCGGCACCGCGCGGTATGCCGCAAATTGAAGTAACCTTCGATATTGATGCCAACGGCATTGTGAACGTTTCGGCCAAAGATAAGGCCACCAACAAAGAACAGGCCATTCGCATTCAGGCTTCCGGCGGCTTGAGCGACGACGAAATCAACAAGATGGTGAAAGATGCCGAGGCCAACGCCGAAGCCGATAAACAGCGCAAAGAGTTGGTAGAAGCCAAAAACCACGCCGAGGGTTTGGTTCACGAAGTGGAAAAGAACCTCAAAGAATACGGCGACAAGGTTTCTTCGGCTGAAAAAGACGCCATCACCAAGGCCATTGAAGATACCAAGGCGGCGATGGAAAAAGAAAATCTCGAAGAGCTGAAGTCTAAGACCGACGCCTTAATGCAGGCTTCAATGAAATTAGGCGAAGCAATGTATAAATCGCAACAAGCTCAGGGCGCTACCGGTGCCGCACAAGGTGCCGAGGCCGGAGCCGCTTCCGACAACAAGGATGAGGGTGTGGTTGATGCCGATTTCGAAGAAGTAAAATAAAAAACCACGTTTGACTGGTAACTACTTGTAAGCCTTTTCTCTTATGTACCCTTTTTCGTACACTGCGAGAAAAGGCTTACGGCGTATTTACGCACGTCAGACGTGGTTTTGATAGGTGTACCTCTTGTTGTACATTGCGCCAAAACCCTCCTTCGTATTTATCTCGTTATCCGTGGGTTTGAAAGGTTGATTTTTCCGCTGTGATTGTGAAATGTACAAAAAATACTTGACTTTCGTCCAATATTAAGATACACTGCAGATGTAATCGTTTAACAAGGAGAGTAAAATGAGTGATGGTCTAAAACCACCAACCCCAAAAAAACAATTTATCAACAATATTGCCAAGATAGAAAGCGTACTTCCGCTATTGAGTGAGGATGACAGTAAATTTTCCATCGACGGCTATACCCACAAAGACGGAACTAAAGTTTTATTGAGTGAACGCTGGGAGTATGATCATAACGATGATGGTGCGGCTGAAGGCGTTTCGGAAAACCAAGGACGGGTTGTTTTGGTTAAAGGTAATGATTATCTTTGTTTCAGTCATCGGTATGTAGTAGGTTATGATTACATGATTTCCGAGTTGCAAGTAAGTATCGGCAAAACAGATCAGAGCACCCGCGAAACCATTGCGTTTAAGGGATATCCGACAATATCAATGGATAGTTCGGTTGAGGAGAATATCGCCAGAATACTGAAAGTTCGCTCACCGGCTTTGCATGATGAATACAGAAAATATGTGCCGTACGGTGTTTCTGTAATGAACACGTTGCGCAATTTGAGATCTAAGCAGAACATTCAGCAATACAGATCAAGAGTTCAGAGTGCTGCGGAAAAGAAGGCGGCTCGAGCGTTGTTTGATAAAGCGTTTGATACATGGAAAATAGTTAAATAAATTTGTTTACATCGGTTGGCTCAAGACGGCAGATTTTATGTCTGCCGTTTTTATCTATTGAAAACAAGCAATTTACACATATATCCTTTCCGCAAAAAGGAGGGGATTATGCCAAAAGTATGGAAATATGATTACGCCGCGCGATGCGATTGTTCCGATGACGATAACTGCGGTTGCACTTCGCCCGGCAACATGGGACGGAGCTATGTTTCGGAAAATTTGATAACGGAAAATTGCCCGCAGGTAGGAGTCAGCCGACAGGCACTCAATTTCAGCGCACCGGCGGTTTTTGCCGATAACAGTTTCAGCGACAGTTTTAATTTTTTTGATTATATTGCCGATAGTTATGCCCTGTTAGTGTTTTATTTGGCGGACTTTTCCGCAATTTGCCCGCTGGAAATTACCGCTTTTAATCAGGCTTATGAAACTTTTGCCAATCGCGGAGTTAAGTTGGTGGCGGTCAGTGTTGATTCGGTTGCGGCGCATGCGGCATGGCGTAAAACATCGCTGGTTGACGGCGGTATCGGACAGGTTAAATTTCCGCTGGTTTCGGATATCAACAAGCAAATAAGTATCGGCTACGGAGTATTACGAACCGACGGAATGGCTCAGCGTGCCACATTTTTGATTGATAGAAATTACACCATTCGCTATCAGGCGGTTTATGACAAGGAAATTGAACGCAATATTGATGAAACTTTGCGAGTGACCGACAAACTGATAGCACTTGACGAGGCTAAATGCCGCGGTTTGGAGTGTCTGTTGCGGCAGCAAACGAGTACAATCGGTACAACGGTTTAAGTGCAGAAGCGGCGGATTATTTTCGCCGTTTTTTTTGTAACAAAAATTTCACATTAAAGTTGGCGAAAATATTTGACAAAATAGAAAAAAGTGCTAAACTGAATATAAATATTCAGGAGAACTACCATGGCTGATAATAAAGAACTCAATGATAACGCAAAATTAAGTATGTATTTTGAGCGTTACAATCCGGTAATGAATGACCAAATTATTGCATTTCTGACCGAGCTTAACAATAAGGCGGATTTTAACCTTGATGAATTGGGGCTTGAAAATTTGGAAGGGTTGATGAAAGATGTTCCGATGTCGGCCGAACTTAAAGATTCTCTAACCTCTAAAATAAAAGACAGAAAGGCGTCATTAGCTACGGAAAACAGCACCCGACAAACCGGTATGCTGTTCAAAAATAAAGACGAAGTGTGTAACGCGTTTGACAAGTTGATTATCGCTGAAGAAGCTCACATCAATGCAGGTCATCCGGAGCAGATTGTTCCGGAAATTCGTAGCTTTATTGCTCATAAAGACGAATATATGAAAGCTCATCCGGAAGAAAAAGACGAAATTAACAGCCATATTAAAAATACCTTTGAGCATAAAGATGCCGACAATCAGTTCACGGTTTCGGAATATATCCGCATTGCTTATGAGCGCGAAGAAGTCGATTATGTCACATGGCTGACCGGATTGGATAGGACTTTGCCGAAAGGATATAATCCGGCAAGAATGACCTTCGATGATGTTGACATTAATACCGGTAACCGGCCGCAATCGGCACCGACAAATAAGGATAATGGCAAAACCACGCTGAAAGTCGGGGTAATTCCGGAAACCAAAGATAATGAAAAGGATAAAGATAAGAACAATAGCGATAACGTGCTGAAGGTCGGTGCGATTCCGCAAACTCAAACCCAGCCGGAAAGAGAAAAAATTGATGAGCAGCCGGAAATGGAGAGCGCGCAGATTCGCATTCGCAGTGCCTATTCCGATGCCAACGAACAATGGCTGGATTATCTTAAGCTCGCCGCCATGCGGGATATGAAAGTGTTTGATGAGGAGCTTCCGGATATTGACGATATTGAAGCCACCATTGATATGCTGCAAAAATATGAAGCAAAACTTTCCAATAAAAAAATTGCGGAACTCAACGACCGTGTAACCGATAAAATTTTGAGCAGTAACGAGTTGTTTGAGCTGACCCCGCCGTCTGTTTTGGCCGAGATGTATACGCGCTTAAAAGAAAAGGCCGCCAAAACCAAGGATGAAAAGCAACAACAGGTTGTCGCCAATAAGTTGGCTAAAGTTACACGCCGCATAGATGATTTGACAGCGATGGTAGCCACCGATAAGGATTTGTATTTTGCCGACGTAACCAATATCGCCGATACCAAGCGAGGTTATGAAAAGATGTTTACCGCTCGCTATGCGGACTTAACGGATGCGGCTTCCAACGGAAAAACCAACGAAATCAAGGTCGAGGCCGGACGTAAATTGAAATATATGCAGACGGCACTCGGCGTGATTGAATCCAAAATTAAGGCGTATGACGAAGTATGGAATTTAAGCGCTGTTACCGCCGAAAAAGCCGACGCAATCGACAAGCGCTTTGATGATATCCGCCAAAAGATGGAAGGCGTTGAAATCGATGACGAAACCGCTAAATTAGTTGCGAATTTTAAGTTTTTGACTCACGATTCGGTAATGTTGGACAAGCAACAGCTTGATGCCCTAACTCAGCAATTCCCTAATCGCGATTTCAGCACGGCCAAGGGATATTCCGATTTAGCACCGGCCGAAATGGGTTATTTGCAACAAAGCCGTTTGCTGCCGGAAGCAGAGCCGCAGTTTGTTGATGAAAACGGTAAGCAAAGTCATGAGTGGAAAGCCGGTTGCAAGGTTATTCCGGGCAGCAAACTCGATAAGGCGATTTTGGCTGCCAAACAAACGGTGATGTTGCAAAATTTAGGTACCGAAGATGAAATTACGCCGGAATTTTTACGCAAAGAAGTCTCGGAACAGTTGCCGCAAACCCTTTATACCTTGCATATTGTTGATAATGCCAATCACGGTATTGTCGAAATGCAGGATCAATTTACCAACAATAAGTATTTTGATGAATTTAAGCGCAATTTAGGCAATATTGAACGCCCGATGTCAATCGGTCCGGCAACTTTTGAAGCCGGAATGGATAATATTGTGAACCAAACCGGCGGTTATGCCGAGCGTTTAGCCGAGCGCCTGCAGTGCGATAAAGACAGCAAAAAGGTTAAGAATCCGAACCTGAAAGTTACGACCAAACTGTTTGAGCCGATTCAAAGCATTGATAAACGCGCCAAAGACCGTTTGGCATCCGATAAATCGCAAGGCAAGCAGCACTATACACGCAATTTGGTTAAGACCGCGGCCAGCGCGTTTGCGCTTTCGGCCACTATGCGTGTGGTCGGTACCATGGCACAGAGCGTGACCGGTCTGGGCTGGATGGCCGGCGGGGTGAGTGCCGCGTTAGGTGTTGCCACTACCACTATGCAGGTTTTGGCCTGGAGAAAGCAACGCAAAGCGGCCGGTTTGGATAGCGGCTTCAAAGCCATGATTAAAGACCGTCGGATATTGATGACACTCGGTACAACAGCACTCGGTGTGGCGGCGGTTACCTGTATGGCGATTCCGGGGTTGCAAGTAGCCGGTGCAGCATTGGGTGCGGCCTCAATGGCTTTAGGCGGAACCAACAGTGCCATGACCGCATATAAAGCATCACGTGATGCCGGCGACAGTAAGTTTAAGGCTGTTTTGAAAGCCGGCGGTATGCTGTTGGCGGCCGGATTAGGCGCATGGGGCGGCCGAGCCACGGCAGATGCCGGTATTAACGCCTACAATGAATATAATCCGAACAATAATTTGTTCCGCCATGGAGAAGAAAGAATTATCGATCCGGGTACCGAAGACAGAAAGGAATTGGTAGTTGACCGCGATGCGTTGGAGGCCGATTCCAAGCGCTACAACGAGCAATATAATATTTCGGATCGAGTTCATCCGGGGATGAGTCATGATGATTATATAAGGGCGGTGGAACAGTATAATGCCGCGCATCCGGATCATCCGATTATCAACCCGGATGAAATGTTGAAACACGCTTACAATGCTCAAGACGGTCGTGTTTATGGTCCGGGATATGTTCAAGAACATCATCTGGATCCTGATGTGGTCAACAAAGTCGGTCATCTGATTAACAGTGACGGTACGATTAACGATGAGGCGGTTAAAGCCTTTCAGGGCAGTGATTTGTGGAAAGAATCCGGCTTGCAAAACTTTGTTCAACGGGTCAGCGAACCGGTAGAGTCGCGTCCGGATTTGTATGCCAGCCGTGATCCGCACTCAACTTATTCCGACGGCCATATTCCGACGAAGGAAGTGAATATTCCGGGTAAAAATCCGGTAATCGGCACGGTTATGTTTGATAATGACCGGCCGGAAGGTGTGGCAATGGTTGGAGTTTTAGGCACTTTGCTCGGTGCTAAAAAACTGAAAGACCGTATCGGTTCGCTTAAAGACGGAATCAAAAATGTATTCAAACGCAAAACACCGGTTCAGCCGAAAAATCCGGATGAAGGAGGAAAGCCGACCACACCGCCTAAAAAGCCGGAAGATACTCTGAAACCGACGGTACCGCCTAAAAAACCGGAAGAAAATCTGAAGCCGACAGTGCCGCCTAAAAAGCCGGATGAACGGTTGGTGCCGATACTCGGAGAGTTGGAAAAACGCAAACTTCTTTGCGAAGAATTCCAGATGGTTTACGGTTATAATCCGGAAAAGCAAAAAATTAAAGGCGATGACGGTAAATACACGGAAAAACCTACCAACCCGCTTAAAGACGCCAATTATCAGGAATTTGTCGGAATTGTTGAAAAAGAGCGTGTAGCGGCCGGCAATAAGCCTATGCTCGAATTTTTGCAGGAAAGACGCGAGAAATATTTGCAAACCGTCGGGGAAAATTTGAGCAAAAAAGAGCAAGCCGAGTTTAAGGATAATCCGGCTACTCATAAAATAACCAAAGATATTCGCCAAGATTTTCTTTACAGCAATTCTGCCGAAAATAACTCGTGGAGTTTTGCAAAATTCATCGATCATGCCAAGGGTTATTTTGCAAACTTAAAGAATAAGAATAAAACAAAAGAAAACAATACTAAAACCGCAACAGTTCCCGTACAGTCCGGTACAAGTCGCGTAGAATAAGTAAAGAAATCTTTTGTGAAAAAATAATCACCCCGTCGATTTGCTCGGCGGGGTTTTCTTTGATAATGATGCTTGAAAAAAATGATCCCCGATGACATTTTCAATCATCGGGGGCCAAGTTTTACTTTGTTTTTTTCGTTCGGTCGAAAATTTTCCGGGGCATCATGTTGCTCCGCACCTCATTCTTTGAGATGGGGATACCCATGAAATGTCCGTTAACAAATCTTTTTGTGATGAGGAGAAGGAGACCATCCTCATAAGAGAAGACGGTACCACTCAAATTGAGCCATTCTAACATGTTCTCACTCTTTTTCACTTCTACGCCTTTGCGCAGGTCGTAGTATTGTCCGTTACGCTTCTCACACGGAGTGAGCTTCATAATAAACGGACTGTCATACTCCCCGATATGGGGAACCTGCAGCGTAGGCAGAAACTCCGGAATTGTCACCAATGTGACAACATCTCCGGTAATAAAAACTCTGTTCATATTCTGAAAGGTTTGACTAAATCTCTAAATAACTAATTCTCTTGCATCGTCCCTTTTAGCATTTTTTTACTATTTTGTCAAGAGGGTTTTGTAAAAAAAAACAGCCGAAATGTTAATTTCGACTATTTTTTAGCGATTTTTTGCAAATATTATCGATATTTTTTGACAGCTTTCATAATATTTTCCACAGTGAGCCCGAAATGCTTATAAACTTCGTCGCCCTTACCCGAGGTTCCGAAGCTGTCAATGCCGATAACCGTGCCGGTATCGCCGACATAGCGTTCCCAGCCGAAGGAAGTTCCGGCCTCAACCGCGATTCGCGGCAGATTACCTAAAACGGCGCGTTTATATTCCGCCGGCTGTGCGTCAAACAGCTCTTGGCACGGCATGGAAACCACATTCACCCCAATGTGCTGTTTAGCCAATTCGCGTTGCGCCTCAATAGCTAACGAAACTTCGGTACCGGTCGCTATAATGGTGGCAATCGCTTGCTTTTCCGCCGGAGAAATAACGTATGCTCCTTTGGCCGACAGATTATCCGCGGCGCTACGGCGTAAAGTCGGCACACTCTGCCGCGACAAGGCTAAAATGCTCGGAGTATGCTTGCTTTCAAGTGCTAACTGCCACGCCTCTGCCGTTTCTACCACATCGCACGGGCGGAAGGTGTTGATATTCGGCATGGCACGATAGGTCGCCAAATGCTCAATCGGCTGATGTGTCGGGCCGTCTTCGCCCACTCCGATGGAGTCGTGAGTTAAAACATACACCACGCGAAGCCCCATCAGCGCCGCCAAACGCATCGCCGGTCGCATATAATCGGAAAACACGAAAAAAGTACCGCCGTACGGGATAACTCCGCCGTGCAGCGCCAGTCCGTTCATAATCGCGCCCATAACGTGTTCTCTGATGCCGTACATAATATTGTTGCCGTTATAATCATCACGCGTGATGGTTTTCATGCCGTCAACAAAGGTCAGATTTGAGGCAGCCAAGTCAGCAGAACCTCCGATGATTTGCGGAATATATTTTACGATGTTTTCCAAACACATTTGCGAGGCTTTGCGGGTAGCAACTTTGGTTTGCTCTTTAATTACCTTATTCTTCAATTCGCCGAGAGCCTTATCCCAATTTTGCGCTAACACATTGTTGATATAGTCCGTAAATTCGGCATCGGATGCAGCTTTTTGTTGCCATGCATTATAGTCCGCCGCCGATTTTTGACCGGCCGCGCGCCATGCGGCAATAATTTCTGCCGGTGTTTCAAACGGAGCCGATGTCCATCCTAAATTTTGTTTCATTGCCGCCAACTCTTCTTCGCCGAGCGGTGCACCGTGCACCTTGGAAGTGCCGCATTTGTTAGGAGCTCCGAAACCGATAACGGTTTTGCAGGCAATTAGCGTCGGCTTATCGGATTTTTGTGCGCTCTCTATTGCGGCGGCAATCTCGTCATAATTATGGCCGTCAATACTGACGGTGTTCCAACCGACGGCCTTAAACCGTGCAATTTGGTCGGTGCCGTTGGCTTTATCAACCGTGCCGTCAATGGTTATGTTGTTATTATCCCAAAAAACAATCAGTTTATTTAATTTCCACAATCCCGCCAATGAAATCGCTTCTTCCGAAATACCCTCCATCAAACAGCCGTCACCGCAAATAACATAGGTGTAGTGATTGCATAAATCGTCACCGAACTTGGCATTGATTACCCGCTCGGCCAAAGCCATACCGACAGCCGATGACAAACCTTGTCCCAACGGGCCGGTAGTCATATCAATACCGCTTAAATGCCCGTATTCCGGATGTCCGGCAGTTTTGGCACCGAGTTGGCGAAAGTTTTTGATATCTTCCAAGGTTATATCCGGATATCCCAAAAAATAAAACAAAGAATACAAAAGCATCGAACCGTGACCGGCCGAAAGTACAAAGCGATCGCGGTTAAACCATTGCGGCGTCGACGGGTTTACCTTAAGGTATTTGGCAAACAAAACGGTAGCGACATCGGCCATACCGAGAGGCATTCCCGGATGGCCGGAATTTGCCCGATTGATAGCCTCGGCACTAAGAACCCGCAAAGCGGTGGCCATTTGTTGTAATTTGGTGTCGGTTAAACTCATTGTTTTCTCCTTTATTATGATTTTTTCTCAAACAGGGCAACCAGCTCAAAATGTTCGGTATATACAAACTGATCGACCATGGTGATTTCGGTTATGCCGTATCCGCCGTCAAGCAACCGATTCGCATCGTTGATAAAAGTATGCGGATTGCAGGAAACAGCAACAATTTTTTGCGGTTTATCCGCCTGATTCATTGCCGCTATTTGTTCTATTTGGGCACTTGCACCGGCCCGCGGCGGGTCAAAAATAACCGCTGCAAAATTCTTCAGCTCAGACGCATCAAGCGGATATTTAAATAGGTTCTTTTTTTCGATTTTAATGTTGGGAATGGTCAGAAAATTAACGGTTTTTTGAAAGCAGTCCAACAATTCGGAAGATGAATCGATTGCCGTGATTTTGTTTTTCAGATTCTTTGACAGCGGATAAGAAAAAGTGCCGACGCCGCAAAACAAATCTGCCATATTGCCGCAGGTATCACCTATGTAACGCATCACTAATGAGGTCAGCGCCTTTTCAGCGGCAACCGAGGCCTGCAAAAAAGTTCCGGCCGGAATAAACACCTGTCGGTCGGCAATATTTATATGCGGTTTTATTTTTTCCGTGATTGTTTCCGGCAGGGTGTTTTTTTTGCCGACGGAAAAGCGAATGATTTCCGGATTTTGATTTGTAAATTCGCTGATTTCCATACGCTGTTCCAAACCTATTACCTCATCTGTTTCCAAAAGAATATCTATGCCGTTGGCGGCCTCGGTCAGCCAAATTTCACCCTGTGAGATATTGGAAATAATAAATTTGTTTTTTACTTTTCTGGTGGTTTTTATGGCGCATAATTTTTGCAAAAAATTACGCACGCGCGGCAACACCCTGTTCAATTTTTCCGTTATGGCCGCGCAGGTTTGAATATCAATAATGTTGTGACTTTGTGCGGCATTAAATCCTAATATAACACGACCTTTAGCGGTTTTAAACGTTAACTCCGCCCGCCGCCGCTGTCCGTCATCTATAAACACCGGCTCACCGAGCGGAATATTATCTTGTTTAAGGCTGGCAATAATACGTTTGAAACGTTCCGATTTCCGGTCACGATATTGACTGAGGTCATCGGTGCGTAACGGGCATCCCCCGCAGATATGTTGATATGCGCAATTCATTTTATTCCCTTAAAAAGGTTGGCTGCCATAGCTGTCTAACAGCGAAATTTCTTCGCTTTCTTCATTTTGGAAAATCGGGTGAATGTTGCGTTTGGCCGATTTGGACTTTTTGCTTTGGTATGATTTAACGGCTTGTTCATCATAAAGCGCGACCTGATTACGGCCGTTGCGCTTTGCCAAATACATAGCCTCGTCAACTTGGCGTAATAACACCTCTAAACTGTTGGTTTTTTCAGACGAAACCACACCGATGCTGACAGTAATTTTAACCATAACATCATCGTCGTTTTTGAAGTTATTGTTTTCAATATTTTGGCGCAATCGCTCCGCCACCCGCATTGCCGAACGCTCATCGGCATCATTGAGAAAAATCACAAATTCTTCGCCGCCGAAACGCGCCACAATATCATCATCACGCAACGAATTGCGGCACAGTTTGGCAATTTCTATAAGTACTCGGTCGCCGAATTTATGGCCGTATTTATCGTTAACTTTTTTAAATTTATCGGCATCTAACAACAATAAGCTGAATTTTTGCGCATTATGGATACATTCCTTAATGCGTTCAGGTACGAACTTTTCAAAATACGGCCGATTCCACGCCATGGTGAGCGGATCTTTGTGCGCCTGATGCAACAGGTTATTTTCCTGTTCCTTGCGCATGGCAATATCCTGAAAAGTGATGTATGTTGAAGTATTGTTGTTGTACTCGATGCGCTTGGCCGAAGCAGACATCCAAAATGGCGCGGCATTGAGCAAGTTGCACACCATAATATCATAGTCTTCCACACTGCCGCGGGCATCTAAATTTTCTAAAAATTTGCTCCGGTTCAGGTCATCAACCAGAATTGCATCCAAAGAGTGATATACCGAATCTTTGCGGGTTAAGCCAAACAGCAAAGAAGCTTTGTTGTTGATGGTCAGGATTTTATTGTCTTGTGCCCGCGCAATCACAATCGGAAACGGGGAGGTGTCAATCATATCCATAATCTGCAAATTCAACTTATCAATTGTATTCCACGAGCGCTCCAAATCATCACGGTCGTTGCTGAACCGCATAAAGACCACGGATACAGCAAAAACGTAAATCCAGATCCAGTTAAAAATGTTCAGATTCAGCCAGTTGTACTGGTAGAAAAAAGTTGAAACCGTAAGCTTTCCGGCCAACAAAAAGAGCGACGTACTCAATAAAAAATAACCGATATTTTTATGGCGCATCAAACAAATCAGACTGCTGAAGAACAGCAGGATACTGCTCACAATCAAAAACATCGGCCGCAGCATAAACACAAATTCCGAGCGATATTCAATAAACGAATAATAAATACACAAAGTGGCCGCCAGAGTGATGTAAACGGTAAGCGCCTCACGATTGGCCAGTCGACGATTATACAATTCGGTGGCGGAATTAATCCAAAAAATCGAAATCAGTACCGCCAATAAAATCTGCACAAAAATCACAAAGTTGTCGTTCAACCCGATTTTATACAATATGTGGTTCTGCGTGGTGATATAAGTAAGCAAAATCATCAGCAATCCGCCGAGCTGAAACAGCAACAAACCGCGGAAATCTTTGGAATCTCTGACCAAAAACACGGAGCAGATACCGACAAACAACGACAGAATACTGAACAGCACATTGTAACCGGAATAAAATATATTTGTACTTAGCATAAATCACACCATTTTGAAATCAATTATATGTTGATAGTACACTTAAATATTATAAAAACAAACATTATTTAAAAAAAATGATGAAAAAAATTTTTTATGGGTGTAAACTGCAACTGTTTATAAATTCGAGGAGAAGAAAATGATCTATCTGGCACCCAACCATTACAGCCACGATTTCAAGCTGAATATCGAAAAACTACCGGTAACGCAAACCGACCGTATTACACGCAGAATAGCATGGTGCGGGTTTGGTAGCGGATTGATGTTTTTTATTTTGGGTGCTTTTGAAATTTTGGCGTATTTTCTCCATTTCAGCGATGAAACTTATGAGTTCGGTACTAATACCGATTTTACGGCACATCAGCTGTTTGTTTTGCGCTATTCTTTTGATACGTTCATTTTATTATTCGGGTTGTTGATAATTTTTCTCTCGGTTGTTGCCATGCGCCGCTGTAAAACCATTTATTTTGACGGAGATAATGTTAAAGTAACGCATTATCCTTTGTTCGGCAAGCCTAAGGTATTAACGGAAAAATTATATAATTATACCGGTGTTCTGTTTTCGGTGGAATACTATCAGTTCGGTCTGATGAATCGCAACCGTTATATCATCGAGCTGTATCATCCGGACAAGGATAAAACGGTGCCGCTGTATATTTCTACCGACAGTAACGACGTACGCAAAAAGTGGGAATATTATGCCGCCAAATTGAGAATGCCGGCGTTGTTTATGACCGATCGCGGGTTGGTATCGCGCAACCATACCGAGTTGAGCAAAACTCTGCGGAATATGGCGCAAAGATGGAATTTGGCAAATCTTTTGAGCGAAGAAGAACATGCTCCTCCGGTTATTCAATACAAATGCAAAAAAGACAAAGTTATTTTGCGCGAACGTCGCCTGTTTTTTGATGTTTATTCGATTCTGTGCATTTTGGGGGCAGTAATTTTAGGCGCACTGATTGTGGTCGCATTTATGAATTTTTCTCTGCTGTTGCCGCTCATCGGTATCGGAGGATTCGCAGCGTTTTTCGTGCTGTGCATGAGCTGTATTCTGTTTATTGTCGCCTGTGTGCTGAGTAAAGATGTGTTGATTATTACGCGCTCGGAGGTGGTGCTGGGACACAACCTTTCGATTTTGCGTATGGATGCCGAATTTTTACCAAAAGAGGATATTGAATCCGTGGATATCGGACATAACCCGATAACCGACCGCTACTATCTTTCCATTATTTCGCACGATAACAGCATTGTCTTCGGCAAAAATATGCCGATTGAGGATTTGCGCTGGATACGCGGGTGCGTAATACGGGAAATCGTAAAGTAAAAAATGATTTGCTTTATGTTTTGTTTTTTGTTATGTATAGAAAAAATTTAAATTAAGTTATTTGAGAAAAAGGAATTAAAAATGGCAAAAGCATTAAAAAATCAAAAGGAAACAAGTGCAAAAACCAAAACCGCTGTTGCGGTAAAATCAAGCGCTAAAGCGCCGGTGCGCGGTCGTCGCGATTTGTCCGACATTAATCCGGAATTGACCGATGCGTTTATTCAGGAAGTGGATGAAGACGTTAAAAACGATAATCTCAAAGTTATATGGGATAAGTACGGTGCGCTGATTGTGGCCTTTGTGGTGTTGGCCGTTTCTGCCGCGGTTTCGTTTGATAAACTTCAGGAGTGGAGATTGTTGCGCAATCAAAACCGTACCGAAAATTATATGACAGCGGTGCAACTGCAGCCCGACAGCGACGCGACAATTGCCGCTTTGCAACAGATTTCATCGGATAATCAGGGCTTGTTCAGTGATTTTGCCAAATTGCAAATAGCTAATGTTTTGTTGTCCGAAAACAAACAGGAAGAAGCTTTTGCCGCCTTGGAAAAGTTAATCGGCGAAAAGCAAATCAATGAAGAAGTCAGAAATATTGCGCTGATTAAATTGGCAACTTATCAGGTGGATTTGCTCGGTTATGAAGAATTTTCCAAATTGATTCAACCGTTGCTCGAGGCAAACAATTCATGGACTCCGGCGGCACAGGATTTGTTAGCGATGTCGGCCATTAAAAACGGCAACATCGAGGATGCTCAGGAAATCTATAATAAAATTCTGAAAATCAAAGATTTACCGGAGAGTTTCCGCGGCCGTATTCAGGATATGTTGTCTTCAATCAGTGATATGTAATTTTCAGAGGTAAGAATGTTGAAAAACCGTTTTTTGTTGGGATGCGGATGTTTGGTGTCCGTATTGATTTTAGGGGCTTGCACCAAAAAAGAACTGCCGGTCGGTACGCGTATTTCCGTGTTAACCGAATCAACCGCAATCAAGCCGGACGTCTCCAACGGTTCGTCCTATATTAAAATTGCGGAAACATCGTCACCGGATTGGCTGCAAAAAGAAGCCAATTCGCGTCATGTTATGCCGAACGCCGGTGTTGGCACCGATTTTGTAAAAAAATGGAAGTCCGATTTCGGTACGGGCAGCTCCAAACGCGAAGTGCTGATGGCCCGACCTTTGGTTAAAGGTAATGTGGTATATACTTTGGATGCCGAGGCTCGCCTGAGTGCGTTTAATTTGGCTAATGGCGAAAATATTTGGCAGGTGGAGTTGGAGCCGGAAAATAATAATGCCGGGGATATGGCGCTCAAAGGCGTAGGCTTGGCAATTGAAGCCGATACCATTTACATCACGACCGGATTCGGAGTGGTAGTGGCGGCTCAGCTTATGGACGGGGCAAAAATTTGGGAAAAGAATTTGGGTATGCCGCTCAGAATTGCGCCTACGGTTGCTGCCGGCAAGGTTTTTGTTCAGAGCGCCGACAACCACTTCTTTGCTTTGAGTACCGATACCGGCGAAGTGCTGTGGGATTATGATATTGCCATGGAAAATACTACGCTGATGGGCGGAGCCATGGCGGCATACAGCAAAAAACACGATATGGTTATTACCGGATTCTCCAACGGTGAGGCACAGGCTTTCGGGGCTAACATCGGGACACCGCTGTGGTCAACCGATTTGGTGGAAAACAGCTATGCTTATTCATCGACTTATTTGCACACGATTAAAGCATCGCCGGTGATTGACGGTAACACGGTATATCTTTTGGGCAGTGCCGATGTATTTACGGCCGTCGATATGCGTACCGGTGCGCCTAAGTGGCAAAAGAAAATCGGCGGAGTTACGACACCGCTGCTTTCCGGCAATACCTTGTTCGTAGTCAACAACTCTAACGAACTGATTGCCGTAGATAAAGAAAAAGGCAATGTTTTGTGGGCAACCGCGATTGATTTGGGTAAAAAAGCCTCCAAAATTACGGTTCACGGACCGGTGATGATGAACAATCTGTTGGTGGTGGCGCTTTCCGACGGAAATGTGTTGACGTATAATCCGAAGACCGGTGAGCAGGTCGGAAAAGTTGATTTGGATGAAGATTTGAACGCGGCACCGATTGCGGCCGGCGGGTATATCATCTTTACCACGGCAAACGCCAAGATTGTGGCCTATCAATAGGAGAAAAGCGTGCTTAAAGTTGCTGTTATCGGGCGTCCGAATGTCGGAAAGTCGACATTGTTTAACCGCTTGGTCGGGAAAAAATTGGCAATCGTACACGATATGCCGGGGGTGACGCGTGACCGCAAAATGGCACCGGCCAAGTTTAAAGATTTGGATTTGGAAGTAATTGATACTGCCGGCTATGAATATTCTACCACCGATAACATGGAAAGCCGGATGTGGCAACAAACGCAAATGGCCATCAATGATGCCGATGTGTGTTTGTTTTTGTATGATGCCAGAGCCGGAGTGCAGCCTTATGATGAGCAGTTTGCCGATTTGGTGCGCAGAACGCATAAGCCGGTGATTTTGCTGGCCAATAAGTGCGAGGGCAAGCAGCAGGAAAACGGTATCGGTGAGGCTTATAAATTAGGTCTCGGCGACCCGATTATTTTTTCGGCGGAACACGGCATCGGCTTTGATGCACTGTATGTTGAGCTGATGGAGCTTGAGGAAAATAAACAAAAGCTGGAGGCGGAAACTCCGAGTGTGGCGACCATCGGTGAAATACCGGAAGATTTTGAGCCGATTAAGGATAATCGCCCGATTCAGGTGGCGTTTGTCGGCCGTCCGAATGTCGGCAAGTCGACTTTAGTGAATGCACTGTTAGGGGAAAATCGTATGCTGACCGGCCCTGAGGCGGGTATGACGCGCGATGCCATCACAACCGAGTGGACATGGCAGGGGCACAGGTTTAATCTGGTAGATACGGCCGGTTTGCGCCGCCAGTCGAAAGTGATAA
Organism: Alphaproteobacteria bacterium; assembly: GCA_045111335.1. Lineage (GTDB taxonomy): Bacteria > Pseudomonadota > Alphaproteobacteria > RF32 > CAG-239 > RUG410. The sequence continues at coordinate 24,830 of JBGUGE010000013.1, forward strand.
ACAGTTTGGAAAAAATGTCGGTGGAAAGCACCAAATATGCCGCCAATATGGCACAAGTGGTGGTGTTGGTTTTGGATGCCGATTCGGTGTTGGATAAGCAGGATTTAACCATCGCTCGCAATGTGCTTGACGAGGGCAGGGCGTTGGTAATTGCCGTTAACAAGTGGGATATTGCCAAGCGCAAGGAAACCCTTGAAAAGCTCAATTATAAGCTCGAGACCTCGTTGGCGCAGGGAGCAGGAGTGCCGACGGTGACGATTTCGGCTCTAAAAAAAGAGGGGTTGGATAAGTTAATGCGCGCGCTTTTAAAGGTTTATGAGCGTTGGAATATGCGGATTCCGACCGCACCGCTCAACAAGTGGTTTGCCGATGTGCAGGAGCAAAATCCGGCGCCGCTCGGTAAGAATAAACGCCGCATTAAGTTGAAATACATCACACAAGCCAAAACCCGTCCGCCGTCATTTTATATTTTTTCGAGCAATCCGGAGGGTTTGCCGGATTCGTATTTTCGCTATTTGCTGAACAGTTTGCGTCAGACTTTCAATATGGGCGGGATTCCGATTCGTATTACGGTACGCAAGGCTGACAATCCGTACGCGGATAAAAAATAAAATCATAAAAAAACTGAGCGGGAAAGAGTTAACTTTCTCGCTCAGAGCGGATTTACTCACACACAAGCATGTACATGAGTAAACCGACTGCACCGCAACTTACTGCCACGGATGCTACAAGTGCTATACAGCACATGACAATCTTGATAATAGTACTGAATACTTTCATCTTAAATCAAAATTTATTACCCAGCCCTGATTTCCATACGGCATTGTCATATTGACTTACTGAATCCAACACTGAAGTTTGGTCTTTAACACAATATCGATACGAATTTCTAAATCATAGTTACTATGCTTCGCTATGGGAGTTTATCAGGCTCCTGTTTCGTAAAGTCATCGTGCTTCAATTCCAAACGGTTGGATAAAGCTTATCAATAAAGGTCTCTGCCCAATATTCATGTTGCCATAAATATCAAACAGAATCGTTTATTTGTTTTTTATCTTCTAACATAAAAAAAAGAGGATTATGCTCGAAGATAAAAAAACACATAATGTGTATTTTTATATCAAACATAATCCTTAACTGATGCACCTTCAGTATACAAAATAAATCGATTTAAGTCAAGATAAATCACATTGCGAGCAGGCTGCAAAAAAAAGGCCGCTTCACTAAAGAAACGGCCTTATTGAAAGCATTACAAATCTAACGCGACTGATTAATCGGCAGCGTATCCTGAACCTTTTGGTTGCGGGCATAGCGGTCGAGTTTTTCGCCCCAATTATCTTGCGAAACATAGAAAACAGCGCAAGCTACGACAATCGTTACCAACATAACAAGCAAATGTCCGAAAGAGCTCTTGAAAGTTCCCCACCAGTCAATCTTGTTGCTGTTCGGGATATAAACGTGCTTCAATGTCAGCGCATAAACCAGACAAATCCCCCACAAGGCAACGTAAACTTGCGGCAAAGCAAGCAACTGCCGATAATTTTCCAAGCCGTAATGAAAAATAACATACCAACTGATGCCCAAACCGATAAGCACAATCGGATTAAGCAAAATACTGAAAACCAATTTAAGAAAAGCAACCATTTTATTCTCCGTTAAATGTGAAATTTATAAGCATATTAAGCGCATTTATTGATACAATCAAGCAAAATATTTGCCTCGCGCGCGGCGGTTTCGGCGTTTTCGTCTTCGATTTTGAGACGAATTACCGGCTCGGTACCGGATTTACGCACAATCAGCGAACCGTGATCGGAAAGACGTTCTTTAACTTCGGCAATACAACTTTGTACCTGCGGGTTATCCAATATTTTGCTGATTACTGCTTTGTCGGCAAATTTCAAATTATGCGCTTCGGTCGGGAACGGAGTAAATACCGGAAAGATTTCGCTTACTTTTTTTCCGCTCTCAAAAATACCTAAACAGACAACAATCGCCGCAATCAGTGCATCACCGGTGCGAGAATAATCACTCAAAACCATGTGTCCGGATTCCTCTCCGCCGAGGTTACTGCCGACTTCGCGCATTTTCTCAATGACATAACGCTCGCCGACCGCTGAGGCATAGTATCCCAAACCGAGTGAGCGAATATATTTGCCAAGCCCCATGTTTGAGAATATGGTGGAGACAACGGCGTTGCCCTTTAAGAGATGGTGGGTGTGCAAATAGGTGGCTAAATAAGCGATAATCTGATCCCCGTCAAGGCGCTTACCGTTTTCGTCGCAAATAATGATGCGGTCACCGTCACCGTCTACCGCAATTCCGATTTGGCAACCGTTTTCAACCACGGTTTTAGCCAGATTTTCGGTGTGTTGCGAGCCGCAATTTTCATTGATGTTATAACCGTCCGGTGCATCGGAAAGACTGATTACTTCTGCTCCCAAATATTTGAAAACATACGGCAGAATATCGGAAAATGCGCCGTTAGCCGAGTCGAGGGCAATTTTCATACCTTGCAGGGAATCTGCTTTACTCAGCGAATTTATGGCTTCAAAATAGTCATCGATTCCGCATTCTGCCGCGATTATTTGACCGATTTGTTGCGGATTATATGTCGGCTCGAACGGCGCTTGCATCAACTCTTCCACCTTGGCTGTTTCCGAGTCGGCAAACTTGTCGCCGCTTCGGTTGATGAGTTTTAGACCGTTATCTTTATACGGATTGTGCGAAGCGGTAATCATAATACTCATATCCACTTCCAATTCAGGGGTTAAGGTGGTACAAAGCGGAGTCGGAATAACTCCTAAATCCAACACATCAACTCCTTGTGCCGTCAGACCGGAAGCTAACGCGGAAAACAGCATGGAGCCTGAAATGCGTGTGTCGCGGGCAATCGCTATACGACGTTTGTCACGGCAAAAATGCAGCCCCAAAACATTCCCCAATTTTAAGCAAAAATCAATAGTCAGCGGGTAGACGTTTGCCACCCCGCGCATACCGTCGGTTCCGAAAAGTTTGTCTGCCATTATGTTTCTCCTCTTAAAGTCAAAAAAAGCCGCTTGTTACAGCGGCTTTTTTTTAGTTAATTATATTAGAATACATACCGTAAACCGCCATAAATTTCGTGCGCTTTAACATCCATCTTGTGGATTGCACCCATATCATAATAACGGTAGCCGGCGTCAATGTTGAATTTGTTTGTAACCTTCAAAGTCAAACCGCCGCCGACAGACCAAGTGAAACGTGTCGGTTTATTGTTATAACCGTCGGTATAACGAATAACACCGTCAGGAGTTGTCAATTTATCATTATACTTCAGCTTGGTGAAACCGATACCGGCACCAACATACGGAGACCACCAGTTATACGGCAAAAAGTCTATATAGTGGTTCCACATAAACGAACGGGTTTGGAAGTCAATCTCGTCGGTCAGCGGGCCAACATGCAAAGCCCAATCATCTTTATCGCGCCAAACATATTCCAGTTCCGTACGATAATAATTATAACGCCAACCGATGGCAGCACCCAACATCCACACATGAGAATCCAACTCGTCCATTCTCATGTGATTTTTCTTGGAATAATCGTGCTTGGCTGTACCGGTACGAATACCGAGGTACAAGCCGTTACAATCAGCCATGGCATCCTGAGCTGCAAAAATACCCAAAACCAAAGCCGAAGCCGTTAATAACAATTTTTTCATGCGTCAAGCTCCTTTTCTAAACGATTGTTATACCATAAAAAGTACAGGCGAATATTTAATATTTCATTAAAAGTTGTGAAAATACTTAAAAAACATTGATTTTATTTATAAATCGGGTTATTTCTCAAAAGAGCGAAGGCAATCGGATAGCTGCGTCTCGGAAAGGAAAATCCGAAGATGAGGAAAGTCCGAGCTTCACGGGAACAAGATACCGGATAACGTCCGGCTGGAGAAATCCACGGGAAAGCGCCGCAGAAAATTACCGCCGTGCCAGTTCACGGTAAGGTTGAAAAGGCGAGGTAAGAGCTCACCGCGTGCGCAGCAATGCGTGCGGCAAGGCAAGCCCTATCTGATGTAAGACCAAATGAGGAGGGTTTAGTGCTTTCAGCGTTAAATCACACGGGGTGTTTCCGACCCGCTCCAGAGGTAGGTCGCACCAGTCAAGCGGAAACGTTTGGCGCAGATGAATAGCTATCGCACGAAATCTTTGCTCTTAACAGCAAAGCAAATTGTGTACAGAACTCGGCTTACAGATTGCCTTCGGTTATGGTTTTAAGGAGATAATAATGCAGCAAAAAACATTATCGGCAGCGGTAGAGTTGACAGGCGTCGGATTGCACAGCGGATGCGAAAGTAAGCTCGTGTTTAAGCCGGCACCGGCAAATACGGGGATTGTGTTTGTGCGTTCTGATTTGGCGGGAAACAATCGCTTTCCTGCTCTTTTTTCCTATGTGGTTGATACGCGCAATTGTACCTGTTTGGGGAATGCCGATAAAAATATTGTCAGCACAATCGAGCATATTATGGCAACTTTGGCCGTTTTGGGGATTGATAATGTTGAAATTGAGGTCAACAATCCGGAAGTGCCGATTATGGACGGAAGCGCCGAAGTTTTTTACGAAACACTGAAAAAAGTGCCGCTTATCAAGCAGAATGCACCGAAAAAATACTTGAAAGTAAAAAAAGAGGTGGAGTTCAGAGATGATAA
>JBGUGE010000014.1:0-39968 GCA_045111335.1 Alphaproteobacteria bacterium
CCAACCACCAAAAACATTTTCGCCTCTTATTTACGCATAAAATCAACGTGAATCGGTTGATCGGAAACAGGGTGAAATTGAACATCCTGACAAACAACCTTAGTTTTTTTGCCGTCAATATCAACGGTGATTTCGGACTGGTATAAATCTTCCAAATCCAAAGCCTTCGCCACTTCAACCGGATCAAGGCTGATGAGGACAACGTCTTTTTTACCGCCATAAATTACTGCAGGAATACGGCCCTCACGACGACAAGCACGAGCTGCCCCCTTACCTGCTTTTTCACGCTTTTTAGCATTAAAAGTATATTCTGTCATTTTATTTTCCTTATTAAAATTAACACGCTTTCAGCCTCCAGGGGTGCCGAAAGTAAATGCGTTGTACACCAAAAATATTTGATTTGCAAGCGTTTTTTATTGATAATTGCAAAAACTCACAAAACAAAAGGCGAGGTCATTACCCTCGCCCTTTATTTTGCTCAATCGCGTTATCTTTGCGTATATGACTTAACTTGGCTTTTGCGCTCGCATTCGGCATACAATACCGAAAGTTTCAGCCGTAAATCGGAGCGTTCTTTTTCTGAGAGAGACATATAAGCCTTTTTCATTTCATCTTTGGGAAATTCACCATGCAATCGCTCACCTATTTTATAGGAATCGGCATTATGCGCAACATAAAAATAGGTTGTATCATAGTCCGTAGCACTCTTGGCTACTCTGTCATCCTGTTCCATTAAATAAAATTGAGCCGCCTGCTGACGCATATCTTCTCTGACATATTGCAGAAACGACTGCATCTTGCCGTCCTCATTTAGTGCCGGTATTTTTTCGACCATTCTTGATAATTTTATGCGGGCATCGGAATGGCTGTCATAATGTTCTTTTCGGCGCACTTTATCAATATATACATTAACCACTTTATCTGTCAGTTCCGGATTTTCCGTAACAATCAGGTTAATAAATTTTTCCGGCTCATTTTTCAGATTAATGCCGCGAAACCGCGTAAACTTGCTCAAAAACCCGCCGATAGCGGAATCGGCACTCATCGGATGGAATTCTTTGATGATTTTCAGCACCTGCTGATAAGCAGCTTCTTTTGACTCGCCTTCGGAAGAGCGGGATTGCGGCCGCATACCGGCCTTTTCTTCAATGGCTTTTACTACCCGCCAGATGTTTTCAGACTTAACCGCACGCGGTTTACCGTCGTTAAAACCCTCACAAATTGCATTGATTTTCTCATCCGGACTGCAATAATCGTAATTTTCGGACGGAAGACCCGTTTCTTTATTGATATGCGGCACAAAATAAACCATGACGCCGGATTGCAATTTTTTCTTCAATACATCGCTCCGGGTGTTAAAGTTTTCGCAATCTTGCAAATTACATCTCATGTCAGTTCTCCCTGTTATTTGATATGATTAGTATACATAATACCACATTTTTGTCAAGTATTTTATATGCGGAATTAATAAAATTTTATGACTTGTTTGCTATAATGTCGGCAAGAATGGGAGGAGAAACATTATGATTTATGTTTTGTGCGGTTTTTTGTTTGGGATGATGATTCCCTATTTAGCGCGGAGAATCGGCAAACTGATGCCGGGGACAATGGGCTATATTTTGCTCAAATTGTTTATTCCGACGCCGACACTGTCGTATAAAAATTTAGAAAATAATCCGCGATATATGCAGCTTATGCGTTTTTATCTGATGCGCAGTATCGGTTGGGGAATTTTTACCGGCGCCGCCACCTATTTATTTGCCACCGATTTCGGCAGTGATTATGCATGGTGGTATATCTCGTTTTTGTGGATTCTGTTGCTTTTGGTAGAAATTGATAAGCGTTTTGAGCTGTTGCCGGATGTTTTAACCCTGCCGCTGTTGATGTTGGGCTTTGCCTATGCAGCACAAAAAGGGCCGTGGTTGGCAACGGTTGACATCAACTTTTTAAGCCACGCCCAAAACAGTGCCATGGGGGCAATTATGGGCTATGTTATGCCGGTTTTGGCCAGTATGTTTATTGTATGGAAATATCCGGAAGCATTCGGCGGCGGCGATATTAAGCTGTTGTGCGCCATAGGAGCTTGGGTGGGTATGGAAATTATCGCCTACATTATTTTGCTTTCGTGCATAATCTTCGGTATTTCCTGCCTGATTAATAAAATGCGGGCCGGCCCGTTCGGACCGTCGATTGTGTATGCCACGCTTGCTCTTTGTTTGTTGATATTTTAAGTGTTCATCGGCTGAATTGTTGCAACTTCTTATCCATTTCGGCCATGGCTTTGAATACGCGCTTGTTACTTTGGCAACGGGAAAGAGCTTGAAAGGTAATCCGCTTTGAGGTAATGCGTGTGATATATCTCATAACTTTTATTTGCTCCTCGGCATTCATCATATAAAGCGCTTGCGTAATTTCATAAATTTTCTGCGGAACGTAGCGATAATACTCAATGTGTTCCACAACCCGCACCATACCGTCCGGCAGCTGAAGGTTGATCGCCATCTTTTTTCTCCTTTAAAACAAAAAAGTCGCCAAAAGAGCGACTGGAAGTTAGTAACTATACAAAAGAATAGTGCGACATATTGACCGCAAGGCTTATTTTGCCGCCTTCCAGTCACACCAAAAGACCTTCAGGCGTGCAAAAATATCGTTTTGCACAAACGCTTTTGTAGAGGTTACTACACCTCAAACAGGAACTCCCCGTTCAATTTTGGATTCTATCGGCAAAAGGCACAAATGTAAAGCAAAAAGTTTATTCCTTTAAATAATCATGATAAAAAATTTTTCACCGCTTCTTGACTTTATAAGTTTGTAACACTAACTAAGGTATTAGAAATTTTTATTTAGGAGAATCAACTATGAATATTAAACCTTTACACGACAAAGTTTTAATCAAACGTGTCGATGAAGAAACCAGAACCGCCGGCGGAATCATTATTCCGGATACGGCAAAAGAAAAACCGTCTGAAGGTATTGTCGAAGCTGTCGGCAACGGTTTTAGAGCCGATGACGGCAAAATTATACCGATGACCGTTAAGGTTGGTGACCGCGTTCTCTTCGCCAAGTGGGGCGGCACCGAAATCAAAGTGGGCGGAGAAACCCGTCTGATTGTTAAAGAATCCGATATTTTGGCAGTAGTCGAATAATCAATAAAAAAGGAAAAAGAAAATGGCAGCAAAAGATATTAAATTCGGAACCGATGCCCGCAGCAAAATGCTCAAGGGTGTTGAAACATTGGCAAAAACCGTAAAAGTAACACTCGGACCGAAGGGCCGCAACGTGATGCTCGATAAGTCGTACGGTGCGCCTAAATTGACCAAAGACGGCGTTTCAGTCGCTAAAGAAATCGTGTTGGCCGACAAGTTTGAAAATATGGGTGCGCAGCTGATTAAAGAAGTGGCGCAAAAAACCGCAGATAAGGCCGGCGACGGCACCACTACCGCAACCGTTTTGGCCGAGGCAATTATTCGCGAAGGCTGCAAGGCAGTAGCCGCCGGTATGAATCCGCAAGACGTCAAACGCGGTATTGATATGGCAGTAGCGGCTGTGGTTGAAGATGTTAAATCACGCTCAAAAGCGGTGCAATCTTCGGCTGAAATTGCCCAAGTAGGCACTATTTCCGCCAACGGCGATACCACTATCGGTGAGTATTTATCCAAGGCTATGGAAAAGGTCGGTAACGACGGCGTGATTACGGTTGAAGACGCCAAAGGTTTGGAGACCGAGTTGGATGTGGTTGAAGGTATGCAGTTTGATCGCGGCTATCTTTCGCCGTATTTTGTAACTAATCCGGAAAAGATGAACTGCGAGTTTGATAATCCGTTCATCTTGCTTTATGATAAAAAAATCTCCAATTTGCAAGCGATGTTGCCGATTTTGGAACCGATTGCGCAAAACGGTCGCTCGCTCGTAATTATTGCCGAAGACATTGAGGGCGAAGCATTGGCAACCTTGGTGGTTAACCGTATTCGCGGCGGTCTTAAGGTATGTGCGGTCAAGGCTCCGGGCTTTGGCGACAGACGTAAGGCAATGTTGCAGGATATTGCCATTTTGACCGGCGGTCAGGTTATTTCCGATGACCTCGGTATGAAGCTGGAAAACGTTACGCTTGATATGCTCGGTACGGCCAAGCGGGTAGAAATTACCAAGGATGACACCACTATTATCGACGGTGCCGGTAACAAAGCCGATATTGAGGGCAGAGCTGCGCAAATTCGTCAGGAAATTGCCGCCACAACTTCTGATTATGACCGCGAAAAATTGCAAGAGCGCTTGGGTAAACTTTCCGGCGGCGTGGCAGTAATCAAAGTCGGCGGCGCCTCGGAAGTTGAAGTAAAAGAGCGCAAAGATCGCATTGATGATGCCTTGCATGCAACTCGTGCCGCAGTCCGCGAAGGTATCGTTGCCGGCGGCGGTGCCGCGTTGTTGTATGCAACCAAAGCGCTTGAGAATGTCAAAACCGCAAATCAGGACCAGAATGTCGGTATTGATATTATCCGTAAAGCCCTGCAGGCGCCGTTGCGTCAGATTGCCGAAAATGCCGGCGTTGACGGTGCGGTGGTTGCCGGTAAATTGCTTGAAAGCAAAGATTTCAACTTCGGATATGATGCCCAAAATAACGAGTATGTAGATATGCTCAAAACCGGTATTGTTGATCCGACCGAAGTGGTACGTACGGCATTGCAGGATGCGGCTTCTGTCGGCGGCTTGCTGATTACAACCGAAGCAATGGTTACCGAAATTCCAGAAAAAGAATGCCATTGCGGTGACGGTGCGGCCGCGGCCGGCGGCATGGGCGGAATGTATTAATCACGCATATCGTTCAAATACAAAAGCCCCCTGTTTCAGCAGGGGGTTTTTGTATAAAAAGAGTCCGAATGGGGTATTAAACGCCATTCGGACCAAATTCAACGATTGATAACACTGTTAATTTCTTCGAGCGCTGCACGCACGGTGCCTCCGTTACGCTCAAAACGTTCATAAGAATCGTCCGGAACACTGATGGAACAATTTTTCTCCACAATCAGCATCAGTTCAAGGACGTCCAAGCTGTCCATCTGCAGATCTTCACGGAAATTGCAATCAAGCAACGCTTCGTCCGACATTTTCTCCGTGTCTTCGATGACCTCGGAATCATTCAGCTCAATAAAAGCCTGACGCAAGTCAGACAGGGTTATTTTCTTTTTCATACACTAAATAATATTTGGTTTATAATTATATACTATCGAAACGGAATGATAATCCCGAGCACATTTACTGTCAAGCAAAAATATGTACTGCATCGGTTAATTATCAGAGGTGTTAATAAAATATTTTTCTCTTTTTAATTGACTTTTATATTTTTTTAGTTAATAAATTGCAAAAAAAGGGGGAATAATGTTGGCTGCCCGATATATCCGCCACATTATGCAAATCATGCAACACGGACGGAAATTACGTATAGGAAATCACAGTTTTATCATCATTAAGGGCTTACGATTTTACTACATCTACAAGCGTTGCGAAAAATCAATCATTCGCATTGAAAACATAGAATGCTGAAAATAGCGTAAACAGACGGCGGTTGCGGTGTTTATTATAGTGAGCTCTCGATAATACCGCCACCCAAAACAATATCGTTTTGATACAATACCACTGATTGTCCGGCCGCAATTGCCTTTTGCCGATTATAAAATTTGACCTCGATTTTGCCGTCGCTTAAAGGCGTAACTCTGACTGACGTCGGTTGTTGTGACGAGCGTATTTTTGCCTCGCACTCTAACGGCCCAGCCAGCCCTTCAAGCGCCGACCAGCACCATTCGGCGGCAATCAGCCCCGAACGTTCGCATTCTTCCTCAAAGCCGACAATAACCTCGTTTTTATCCTTATTAAAGCCCAAAACATACAGCGGACGTTCGGCAGCAATACCCATTCCGCGACGCTGCCCCACCGTATAATTCCAGATTCCCTGATGTTGTCCCAAAATGCGGCCGTCGGTGGTTACAAAGTTACCGATTTGCGGCTCGTTTTGCAAAATATCGTTAATATCGCCGGAATAAAAATCCTGACTGTCCGGCTTGTCTGCGACTTCTAACCCGAAACCGGCCGCCATTTCGCGCACCTCTTGTTTGGTATAAGCGCCGAGCGGCATAATTACCTGCGAGAGCTGCTCCTGATTGAGGCGATACAGAAAATACGACTGATCCTTGGTATGGTCGACACCGCGCGCAATTTCATAGCGTCCGGTTGCCGGATTATGGCGAATTTGCGCATAATGACCGGTGGCAAACTTATCAAATTCTATCCCCTGCGCGCGAGCCTCTTCCGGCAACGCACTAAACTTGATGTACGAGTTGCACATCACGCACGGGTTGGGGGTACGACCGGCCTTGTATTCGTGTTTGAAATTTTCGAGCACCATCTGCTTATAGCGCGCCGAGCAATCAACCACATAATAAGGTATGCCGAGTTGTTTACAGATTTTTTCGGCAGTGGCAACATCTTGTTCTTCATGCGGCGAAAAGCAAGAATCAGCATGAATATCGCCGCTGAATTTTGTATTCTTATCCCAGATTGACATGGTAGCGCCGATTATCTCGTGCCCTTGCTCCTTAAGCATGCAAGCCACGGTTGATGAATCCACTCCGCCGCTCATACCGATTAAAATCTTCATTTTTGCTCCCATTAATTAAAAACTGCGAACAGTTTAGCCGAAGTTTAGGCAATATGCAAGTGACGATTTTCCCAAAAGCAAAATTTTATTGACTGTCGACCGCCCGAATGGTATACTTTATGCAGCGTAACCGTAAGGAGAATAAATATGAGCAAGGTCTTGCTCCGGGGAGGCAGAGAACCTCAAGCAGAAAATAACAACACCGTTATGAGTCGTCTGAAGGGCAGAATCCGTAATGTTTCGCTGGACCCCAATGCTTTCAGAGCAACGGAAAATAATTATGATTCCACAACAGATATGCCGGCGTCTAAAAACGAACCGGAAAAGGGTGTAAATGAGTTTATTGTCACGGATATTAAAATGGAGCGAGAATCTAACTGAAATCAGTTTTCCAATCCGTAAAAAAAACGCCGAATTTATCGGCGGATTTTTTATGATTATTCTTTCTTGTTTAGAACGGAATATCGTCATCCAAATCAGACGGAGCTGTCGCACTGCTGTTATCCCAACCGGAATTTCCGGCCGGTGCCGAGAATACATCGCCGGAATCGCCCATCGGCATTGAATCCGCACCACCGCGGCCGTCAAGCATAATCATGGTGCCGCCGAAACGTTGCAACACCACCTCGGTTGTATATCTGTCCTGACCGTTGTTATCTTTCCACGAGCGGGTTTGCAACTGGCCTTCCAAATATACCTTGGAACCTTTGCGCAAATATCTCTCGGCCGTATCCGCCAACTGCCGATTAAAAATCACCACACGATGCCATTCGGTGCGTTCTTTGCGCTCGCCGGTAGACTTATCATTCCACGAATCGGATGTGGCAACACGTAAATTAACCACTTTGTCGCCTGAAGCCATGGTGCTGACTGTCGGGTCCGCGCCCAAATTTCCTACCAAAATCACTTTATTTATGCTCATAGCCATTGTTTTTTTCCTTTTATTATCAAACTTTCTTAAACATACTCTTTTTTTATGAAAGCGCAACCGCAAAACACGCGTTACACACTTTTTTATGCCGCTTCCGCCGTCTGAGAATAAAGCTCCTCCATAACCTCTTTCTTCAGCGTTACATTGTCCGCCTTACCGGTAGCAAACACCGGCAATTTTTCACGATATAAAATCACGCGCGGCAAATAAAGCTCGGACATACCGTTGGCCTTAACATAATCATGCAACATCGCCGAAGTCACGCTCTTATTATTGGTTACCAACACGATTTGTTCACCCTTACTCTCATGCGGAATCGCCACCACGCCGTAATTATATTCGCCCAGCATCTCTTTGGTGGCATCAATAACCATATCCTGAACCGCGTTGAGCGACACCATTTCACCGCCGATTTTAGCAAAGCGCTTAATCCGGTCCTTAATTGTGAAAAAGCCGATTTCATCAATGTCCACCACGTCGCCGGTATGATACCAACCGTTTTGCGGCGGAACCAATACTCCCGGTTCGCTCGGCATATAATATCCGAGCATCACGTTTGGTCCTTTAACGCATAACTCACCGCCGGTAACAATACCGTCCACCGGTTCAATCTTATATTGCATTCCCGGCAACAGTTTACCGATGGAACCGAATTTGTTGAAAATACCGTTATTGGCGGTCATTACCGGTGAACATTCGGTAGAGCCGTAGGCTTCCATCATGCGAATTCCGCTGTGTTCCATCCACATACTGCGTGTATCCGGCTTGGCCGCTTCGCCGCCGGAATACATCAAACGAACGGTATGAAAATCATACGGATGGGCAATTTTGGCATATCCGCGCAAAAACGTATCGGTACCGATCATCAGAGTTGCACCCAATTCATACACTAATTCCGCCACAACACGATAATGTAACGGTGACGGATATAAAAACAGTTTCGCGCCGTTGAACAGCGGGAACAGCATACCCACCATCAGCCCGAAGCTGTGGAACATCGGCAGAGCATTAAACAGCAAATCCTTATAGGTAATGGTTTGAATCGCCGCCAATTGGTTGACGTTGGCAATCAGGTTGGAATGGCTCAAAATAACTGCCTTCGGAGCACCTTCCGAACCCGATGTAAACACAATAACCGCCTTTTTGTTGCCGCCTTTTTTATGCGGTATGCGCTTAATTTTGTAGCTTATAAAGGCGTTGATTTTGGTCCACAAAGACATTTTCTTGGCCAAATCTTCCAAATAAACGATTTTAACACCGGATTTTTCAATTTCTTCCACTGCCGGCTCAAGCTTACCTTTAATGATGAATGATCTTGAGGTGATAACTGTTTTAACCAATGCGGTTTTGCACATTGAAACCATATTTTTGGCGCCGACCGAGAAGTTAATCATCACCGGTGTACGCTCAAAAGCCGACAACCCGAAAAACGTGCATACCGTAGCAATTGCATTCGGCAACAACACACCGACATTTTCGTTGTGGGCGCTGAATTTTCTGAAAGTACGTCCCAAAGCAAAAGACGCAACAATAATATCTTTAAAAGATTTTTGCTTGCGGTTGATATCTTCAATAATGCGCGGGCGCTTTGCCAGCCATCCGGTTTTGGAATAAACCTTGGCGGTTTTCATCAGCTGTGCAAACAGCGAAATATCTTTATTATAATTGATTTCGAAGCACATCTCGCGCAAAATCATATATACTTCGTTGCTGATGTGGTCGCGCTGACGACGTAATTCGTCTTTAAGTTTGAAACTGCGCGGTTTGCCCACATAAATCCGCATTTTCGGCAACGGACGATGCGGTAAATGTCCCTTGGTTTTAGAAAAATAACCGTATTGCGGACCGTCAATCCACACCGGAATCAGCGGTGCCTTTGATTTATCCGCCACCAGCCCCGGAGCTTCGTAAATTTTCATCAAACCGCCGTCTTCGGTAATACGCCCCTCGGCAAAAATCACCACCAAACGCCCCTCATCGACTTTGGCAATTAATTTTTTAATATCGCTCGGTTCAATCGGATTAAAATGAACGACATCGGCCTTGCGCATCAAAAAACTTATCCAATGTCGACGATAAAGATGACCGTTCAGCGCAAACACCGGATTTCCGGGCAAAAACGCAAACAGCATAATCGGGTCTAAATAAGAAACGTGATTGACAACATAAACGCCTTTTTTAGGCAATTTATTCACATCAAAATTGAAGATACACTTCGTCTTCATCAGTTTTAAGACGAATTTCAGGCAAAATCTTACAAATTCTTTCACGGTTAAAACCTTTCCGTAGTTACTCAGTAGTTACTTAGTTTATAACACAGTGCGGCAGATTGTAAAGCAAAAGACTTTAATAATCAACAAGCCGCCGATACGACAATAAGTACATATATTTCAATATGTTACAGAATCCGCAAACGGTATTCTGTTTATAAATCGGTATTAATCTCTTGCCAAAATCAAAAAACTTGAGTATAGGTTACCCGATGGAAACAATAACACGGTTTCCGATGTTTCAACATAAAGACAGGACTATCATGAAAAAGGTTTTAACTTTCACGACGGCAATAGGTGCGTTTTTGATTTCTGCAAACGCCATGGCCGCCGGTTTTCACTTAAGAGAACAATCTGCCGCGGCGCAAGGTAACGCTTTTGCCGGTGCAACCGCCGGTGCAGAAGACAACTCTTATACATATTACAATGTTGCCGGTTTGACACGCTTTAAGGGCACACAACTTACCATGGGCGGTACTTATATTGCCCCAAAGGCCACCGCTAAAAATGTTCGCGGACAAAAAGGCGAACGCGACGCCGATGTGGAAAACGTGGTTCATGCCGCAGTTGCTCCGAATATTACGGTTTCTCACCAAATTAACGATAAGTGGTTCATCGGTTTGGCCGGTAACAGCCCGTACGGCATGATTACCAAATATGATTATGAATGGGTGGGCAGCGATCACGGCATTACTTCTGATCTTAAAACTGCAACCTTTACTCCTATGACTGCTTATAAAGCAACCGATAAATTATCGCTCGGTGCCGGTTTACAGCTTCAATATTTGTGGGCACACCTGACCAGCAGCAGTTCCAAAACCAAAACCGGTATCGTTTCTGAAGACGGCCACAGTTGGGCCGCCGGTTATGAGTTGGGTGCGTTGTACGAATTTACCGACAGAACCCGCGTTGGTGTGGGCTACCGCAGTGAAATCAAACACAAAATCAAGGGAAGCATGAAATCTTCGGGCAGTGAGTATTCGGCATCGGAGAATCCGGCAGAAGCCGGTCAGGGCGCGCTTTTCGACTCCTTGCTCAATCAGCGCATTAAAGTTAATTTGGATACGCCGGCGATGCTCTCATTCGGTGCTTATCATGATATTAACGAGCGTTGGGCGATTATGGCCGAATATCAGCGCGTATTCTGGAGTTCTTTCCAAGATTTAACCTTTACCGGACGCACCATGAATCAGCCGCAAGGCTATATTGCCAGCGTTCAGGAAAAATGGCGCGACACCAACTTCTATGCCATCGGCACCAGCTTTATGTTGGATGAGCAATGGAAATTGCGTTTAGGTTTGGCTTATGACCAGAGTGCGGTTAAATTGCAACACCGTACGCCGCGTATTCCGGATTCCGATCGTTTTTGGATGACTGCCGGTTTGGGATATCAATATAACGAACACCTGAGCTTTAATATGGCTTATACCTACATTAATGCCCGCAAGGCTCGTGTAGATACCGGCCTGACCGGCAACGACGGTTATAATGTTACGGCCGACTATCGTAACTCGATTCAGGCATTTGCCTTCGGCGTATCGTATAACTTCTAAAAGCTTATAATCACAAAAGAAAGCGTCCTCATCGGGCGCTTTTTTTATTAATGTTGCAAAAAAAATACCCTGCTCTTTCAAGCAAGGTATTTGTTATAAGCATTCTGTTTTTAGAAACCTTCGGTATCTAAGCGTTTACGCATTTGTTTGCGAGCACGACGTACTGCTTCAGCCTTACGACGAGCTTTTTTCTCGCAATTCTTTTCATGACAACGGCGCAACTTCATTTCGCGGAAAACGCCTTCTCTTTGCATTTTCTTCTTCAAAATCTTCAAAGACTGGTTTACATCGTTGCCGATAACCGTAACCTGAACCACTTAAATCACCCCTTTCCGGTTTAATAAAATTTCACTAAAGTGCGTTTTATGTAACACACGATTTTATATTTTGCAAGTAAAAAAATAAAAATTTCACTTATGCAATAATGTTAGGATTGATACTTGCTTCCACCTTATCTATTTTTTTAGCCAATCCGCTTTTTTGAGAGCTCAAACGGCGGGCGGCAAAAAAGTCGATGGTCTTACCCTGTTTCAACAAACGAGATAAATCCGTTTTTATATGGCGTTGCTCCAACTTCAGTTCACAAAGCAAAAGTTGCAGTTTAGCCGTTTTATCGTTCGTAGTCATCGAGTCGTTAGTCCTTTCTTTAAAATAAAGTTGTCATAAACTTTACTTTTTTTGTGGAAATTTTATATCAAAGTTGTAATAGAGTATACAATATTTTTGAAGTAAATGCAACTATAAAAATACGGAGAAGTTTTATGAATAAAATTAAGAAGATAGGGATTTTGACCAGCGGCGGCGATTGTGCCGGCTTAAACGCCGTAATTTATTCGGTAGTTAACGCTGCCTCGCGTTACGGTTGGGAAGTATACGGCATTCACGACGGTACCGACGGTTTGACCAATCGTCCGCTCTCGTATGAAATTTTAACCGAATCCAATTTTTCCGATTCTCCGTGGCCGAGATTATCCGGCTCTTATCTCGGTTCGCTCAACACCGGCGTAAAGGAATCGCCGGAAATTATTGCTCAACGTTTTGGTGAAGGTGTCAAAGAACTCGGTCTGGATGCTATTTTGGTGGTAGGAGGCGACGGCAGTATGAATATTGTCAGCAACTATTGCCGAATGGCCGGCGTTAAGATGATAGGTATTCCGAAAACCATTGATAACGACACGCCGCTTACCGACTATTCTGTGGGTTTCAACACCGCTTGTCAGGCTTGCACCAACGCACTTGACGATTTGCTGTTGACAGCTCGTTCTCACCACCGCGCCCTGATTTTGGAAGTTATGGGTCGCGATGCCGGACATTTGGCAATGCATGCCGCAGTTGCCGGATTCGCTGATATATGTCTGGTGCCGGAAATTCCGTACACTTTGAAGGGAATCATCAACAAGTTGGAAGAAATTAAGCAAAGCGGTCGCAAGCACGCGTTAATCGTGGTTTCCGAAGGTGTCAAAACCGAAAAAGGCGAGGCTGTAACCGGTGCCGTGAATATGGTGGGCGAAAAAATCAACGGCGGAATCGGCGACTATTTAAGCAATTTAATTAATTCCAATTATAAGGGCTTCCAAACCCGCGTTACCAAATTAGGGCACGTTCAGCGTTCAGGTATTCCGACCACTTTTGACCGCAGTTTGGCCGTAGTCTTGGGTTCCGAGGCCGTACGCTTGTTGGCGGAAGGACACACCGACCGCATGGTGGCACTGACTCGCGGCAGAGTAAAATCATTTACATTAGAAGAAGTGGTTGCCGCCGGAACCACCGGTTTGGATGCCAACAGCCCGTATGTTAAAGCCGCACACAATATCGGTATGTACATCGGCGAAGAAAAATAATAATTCGGTTTTGTCTTTTAAGATTATGCGCTCTCAATTTTGAGGGCGTTTTTTTATTTGACAAAATATTTATTTTGGATTAAATTAAAACAAAATCAAAACAATTTATATATCAAATGGAAATATTTATTATTTTGGGTGTCATAGCCGTTGTGGTGTGCGCCGTTTCGTTGTTCGGTTATCTGCTGTTACGCAAAGGTCGGGATATTACCGATGTGTGTTCGATTTTGGCCGGTTTTTGGTGTGGTGTTACCTTATCTGTGCTGGTCGTCTTCTCAATTATGCTGATATCCGATTTTAACTTGTATAGCTATCCGATTGTGGTGTATGTGCTGCAGGGTACATTCATCGAATCATTCCTCTGTGGCGTGTTTATCTGGATTTACGGGTTATCTCGTGATCCTGATTGCAAAGAAGCGCAACAAGAACTTAAGTCTTAGTTTAAGAATCAAAACTTATAATGTATGAAACCGTTTCTTAAGAATTTGGCTATCGGATTGGCTGCTGCCATCTTAGCCGCAGTTGTGATTTGTTTCATAGTATGGAGTATGCATTCGGCACATCGCATGATTTGGCTGGTTATAGTGTTCATCTACGGATGCTATGCCCACAAGTATTTGTCAGAGCCTGACTATGCTATGCTCGAGGATCCCGAGGATATGGAGAAGAAGGGTTCCGACTACGACAAACTCCGCGAGCTGACGTTGTCTGAAAAAATCGGTAATTTGGTTCAGATGAGTATCGGTTTGCTTATTTTAGGCGCGTTGGTGTGGGCTATCGGCTACGGAATTGAGAGCTGGCTCGGCTTACCGGCTAAGTTCTGGGAAATGGATCTGCTCTATGGAGTCGTTACTATCCTTGTCGGGTATTGCCTCTTATGGCTTGTGATGAACATCTGGGTTATCGTAACCGACTGGAAATACTACAAGCCAGAGTTCATATCCGCGCTGAAGTGGATTGCCATCGCCTTGTGCGGGCTGGCATTGGCCGCGGTAATTTTGTATTACCTGTTCCCATTGGCGATGAAGTATTAGCCGATTCAACCGAATCCGCAAAAGAAAACGCCGTTCCTTAACCGGACGGCGTTTTCTTTTTGCATGCATTTATATTTTTTAAGCTTTAGCCTGTTTAGCTTCAATCGACTTTTTAATTTGCTTAGCTTCTTCCGTCAATTTGGTATTGGAAGTAGAAGTCAGGAAAGAATCCAAACCTCCGTTATGTTCAATCGAACGCAACGTTTTAGAGCAAACTTTAAGCTTAAATACCTTGTTCAGAGCTTCACTGAACAAAGAAACAACTTGCAAGTTAGGCATAAAGCGACGGCGGGTTTTATTGTTAGCATGGCTGACATTGTTGCCGCTCTGAACACCTGTGCCTAAGATATCACATTTTTTAGACATTTTTTAATTCCTTAAGTTAAATTTAACAATATTGTTGTTCGTTAATACATTGATTCGATTGACAAGTCAAGCAAAATTATATAGAAAAGTGAAAAAATAATTGCAAAACCTGATAGAAAGGGAGAAAATGCGATGGGCACCGATGCTTGATAATGATTATGTACCCGTAGCTCAATCGGATAGCCGGAGGAAGAAAAACAACCTCAAAATGTTGTTTTTTAACGACGGGCGAAGGTTGCTTTTGAGCAAGGCAGCGACAACGCTCCGCAGCGAAAAAATCGCAACCGAGTGACCGAAGCTTAAATTTGCCACTGAAAAATGGCAGAGTAAATTTAAGCGAGAAGTTGGCCTCCGACACTATATTAAAAATTATGTACCCGTAGCTCAATCGGATAGAGTGTTGGCCTCCGACGCCAAAGGTTGCGAGTTCGAGCCTCGCCGGGTACGCCAATAAAAACGCCTCCCTTGCGGAGGCTTTTTTGTTGGCGTAATCAAGAGGGTGCCTCGCCGGGCTTACCGGCTAAAAACAACCTCAAAATGTTGTTTTTAGCGGATAAGGCGAAGTGAACGAGGCAAGCAAGGCAGCATCAGCGTCCCGCGGCGAGCCCGTGAACGAGTGACCGAAGCGAAGTCAGCGATTGCCGAGCATTTGCGACAGCAGAGCTTACGAAGCAAGACCCCAATAAAAACGCCTCCCTTGTGGAGGCTTTTTTGTTGGCGTAATCAAGAGGGTACCTCGCCGGAATTAGAACATCATCATGTTGTATTTCAGGTTGTGCGGCACTTCGCTTTCGCCGCCGTGGGCATCCCCCAAGTAAGACAGCGTATAGCTGTATACCAAGAATCCGTACGGATTTAAGATTCGGTCTTCAGGTCGCTTAAAGCGCAAGCCGCCATCGTAGCCGACGCGCATGGTTGCGCGCCACATATCGACCTTCGGCTGCGGGTTATCGCGCGTAATATCATAAGTTTTAAACTGCACCATCCACATTGAAAGCGTGACATGCTTGGTCCAAATAATTTCGACATAGCGTTGCAGGCCCAATCTTTTGAACTGCTCGTCGGCAGTTTTTACGTCTTTTTCTTCAAATTCACGAAAAATAGCGTCAGTAGAATACCAATAAAGAATGGAGTTTTTGCTCCACCGCTCCTTTAGCTCGGCATAATCTTCGGTAATGGTATAGCGCAACATAATGTAGTCGCGAATATATTGTTCGGCAATCAAATCGCTGGCATAATAGTTGCGTTCGTCTTTTTCCATCAAATCAAGTTGATTGGTGTTATTGTTAATGCGAAACAGTTGCGGCTCCACATGATAACTCGGTAATATCAAATAAATGATGCACGACAACATCATATTAAAACAAATACTCAAACACGTAAAAATTACCAAAAAGCGCGAAGTCCACAAATAGCGCCGTTCCGGAAATGCATCAACATGGACGCGTTCGGGGAAATATCCCAAGACATCGGGAGATTCTTTTTCTCTGTACTTAAATAATGTGCCTAATATTGAAACCATCTTAAATTTTAACCTCAATTTTACATTTATTCTTTATATTAAAAGAAAAAGTGTAATAAAATGTTAATTTTTAACGATTATTATAACTTAAGACGATTCATAAGTAAAGGACAGAAACATGAAAAAGTTGCTATGTTTGATGATTTGTGCATTGAGTATTCTTTCTTGTGCCCAAAACCAACAAAAGTATTATCAGGAACAGCAGACGCAATATATTCAACAATATGTTGAGCCGAGCGGTCCGACCGCCGCGTATGCCGAAGATTGGAATACGGCTATTCGCTATGATGCCGATATGCAAAACATGTATGCCAAGTCACCGACCATCATTGAAAAGCCTTTAGATATGTATATGACGATGGCTTTGGCATTAAAATACAATTATACCGGACGGATGATGCGTTATCAGGAAAGCTTGGCTAAAGCCGGACATGCCGCATATTCCGCTTTGCCGGAAATTGTTTCCAATGCCGGTTATATCAATACCAATTACAGCGACACCAGTCCGGATTTGAAGGTGGCGTGGAATATTTTGGATATTTCCACTTTGTATTTTATGAATGCCGATCCGATGCTTAAGCAAAGTGTTGCTTCCGAAGAAAGCCGTAAGGTTATTCAAAATATTTTGCAGGAAGCACGCGTTTTATATTGGAAGGCCTTAACGGCACAGCGCTTGTTGCCGGTTATTGACGGCACCATCGAACATATTACCCTCGATGTTGACGAAATGAATGCACACGCCAAAGAATTGGCGGCAGAAGGCCAAAATCCGGAAACAGCCGAATTGGTTAAAAAGCGTAAGTATATGGAAGCGGTCCAAAAGTTATCCGCACTCAAGCGAGATATGGAAACGGCGCACGAGCGTTTGGCGTCGCTTATGGGCTTGCACCCGCAAACTCAATTTTCACTTGCCGGCAAAGAATACGGCAACTTTGCTCTGCCGGATATTAAGTCGAATCTGTCGCAGTTGGAATGGTTGGCTTTAACCAATCGTCCGGAGCTTAAAGTGCATGACTTGCTGACTTCGGCAGATGACTTGAATCTGATTATAAGCGATTTCCGCGATGACAACGGCAGTAACTATATGAGCAACCAAAGCCAATATAATCAGCAATGGTGCTCGGCGGCCAAAGAGGTTTCGATGTCGGTTTATGAAGACAGTCGCTCGGGCAATACCCATACCATGGAAGATTTGCGCCGTCAACGTATGACCTCGCTCATTTTGAATCAGGTTTATATTGCTTGGGCGCGTTACACCTCGGCGATGGAAGATTATCAGATTGCCATGGAAATTGCCGGCACTTCCGAAAATATTGCCGAAGATATTACCTCGGCTAAGGGTAGCCACGCTACCAAAAGTTTGATTGAGGCCGCTCGCGCGATTGCCGATGAAACCAAGGCTTCGCTGGCTTATGTTGATTTCCAGGATGCGCTCGGTTCTTTGTATGCGACCATCGGTTTGGATGCGGTTCCTTATTATATGTTAAACGAATCGCCGTCGCGAATCGCCGTATCTTTGCGCGAAACGCTTGAAAAATGGAAAGACGGTGAATTTGTACCGGAGAGTCGTCCGTATTTGTTGGATATTCCGACACACCGTCCGCCGGTTAATCTGAACAATGAAGGTATCTTGCCTGATGTGACTTACAGCACCGGCGAGAGGATCAAGATTGAGGTTCCGGATTCGGCCTTTGCCAAGATGGGGTGGAATGCCAACGAAATCCAAACCAAAGCCGGGTCGATTGACGATACGTCGTTGCCGAAATGGCTGAAATATAACGACAGCACCCGCACCTTTGAGGGTTTGGCAATGCCGGGAGATGACGGAGTTTATCCGATTAAGATTTACGCCATGGATAAAGAAAGCAATTTGGCTTACCTGACCTTTACGCTGACCATTGTGGATACGTACGTTCCGTCCATCAATGTCCGCGGCTTAAACCGCCAGCGCAAGGCTACCGTCATGAAGAGTTGCAGCGGCGCACAATGCACCGACAATACTCTCGATGATGTTCAGGTGATTATGCCGAAAATGCCGAAACACTAAGGCGGTGATATTATTTAAAAAGAGTCGGTGAAAACCGGCTCTTTTTTTATTTGCGGCTTTTTATTATACAGAATCGCTTTATTTAAGAAAAATCAGATATAGCATACTTCTTTCTTATAAATCAGGCATTTTTATTAACTTTTATTAAAAATTTTATGTTTCAATTTCAAATACATACACATAACATTTTGTAATATGTCATAAGAAAACGATTTTTGAGCTTGAGCGGTCGTTAATAACTTTATCCACCTGTGCATAAAATATTATAATTTTTTTTATTACGCAAATATAGGCATTTACGCGGATTTTTCCCCATTTGATAGAAAAATGGCAAAAAAAAATTCTTGAGCGGAAAATTTATTTTTTGCAAAATCATTTTCATGATGATTGCAGCAATATTGCTCTGAAAAAAATCCAATTATAACACAATATATTGTTATTTAACTTTTAATTAAACTATATATAGTAGTCTTGCAAAAGTTAAATAACTGTCTTAGGGAGAATAAAAAAAATGGCCGAAGTGTACGAAATGAACACGAATAATATACACACCAATATCAAACACGTTACCAAACGTGACGGAACGCTGGCGGATTTTGACGGCAGCAAAATTTATAACGCAATTTTGAAGGCCGGTACTTCTACCGGTGAATTCGGTGAGGCCGATGCATGGCTTTTAACCGCTCAGGTGATGAAAGTCGTCAATTATAAGTTTGCCGAATCGGTACCGAGCATTGAGCAAATTCAGGATATTGTCGAACAAGCTCTGATTTCTTCAAACTACACCGCCACCGCCAAAGCCTATATTTTGTATCGTGATCAACGTACCCGCGCTCGTACTGACCATAAGGTTATGGTTGATGTTGAGAGCTCAATTAACGAATATCTGGAAAAGCTCGACTGGCGCGTTAATGCCAACGCCAACCAAGGATATTCCAACGGCGGTTTGATTTTGAACGTTTCCGGTAAAGTTACGGCCAACTATTGGCTGAGTCATGTTTATCCGTCAGAAGTCGGCGAGGCTCACCGCAACGGCGATATCCATATTCATGATTTGGATATGCTTGCCGCCTATTGTGCCGGTTGGTCGCTGAAAAACCTGCTTAAAGAAGGTTTTAACGGCGTGCGCGGCAAGGCTGAAGCCAATCCGCCGAAGCACCTGTCGGCCGCAACCGGTCAGATGGTTAACTTTATGGGCACTCTGCAAAACGAGTGGGCCGGCGCGCAGGCGTTTTCTTCGGTTGATACCTATTTAGCTCCGTACATTCGCAAAGATAATCTTTCTTATGATGAAGTTAAGCAATGCATGCAAGAGCTGATTTATAACCTGAACGTGCCGTCACGTTGGGGTTCACAGACTCCGTTTACCAACTTTACGTTTGACTGGGTATGCCCGGAAGATTTGCGTGACCAGCATCCGTACATCGGCGGCCATATTGCCGGCCATGATGAAAACTTTATGCCGATTATCGAGGGGCAGGAAGAAATGCCGTTCACTTACGGGGATTTACAAAAAGAAATGGATATGATTAACCGTGCCTACATTGAGGTTATGATGGAAGGCGATGTGATGGATCGTCCGTTTACTTTCCCGATTCCGACCTATAACATGACGCCGGATTTCCCGTGGGATGATGAAAAATCGCAGTTGCTGTTTGAAATGACGGCAAAATACGGTATGCCGTATTTCCAAAACTTTATCAATTCGGTGTTGAAACCGGGACAAATTCGTTCCATGTGCTGCCGTTTGCAACTTGACTTGCGCGAACTTTTGGCCAGAGGTAACGGTCTGTTCGGTTCGGCCGAGCAAACCGGTTCCATCGGCGTGGTAACCTTTAACTGTGCACGTTTGGGCTATGTGTATAAAGGCAACGAGGCCGGATTATTCGGACGCGTTGATGAGCTTTTGAATATTGCGCGGACCTCGCTTGAAATTAAGCGCAAGACCATTCAACGCCTGATTGATAACGGCCTGTATCCGTACACCAAGCGCTATTTGGGCACACTGCGTAACCATTTCTCGACCATCGGGGTTAACGGAATTAACGAAATGATTTGCAACTTTACGAACGGCGAACACCATATTGCCGACGAATGGGGTAAAGCTTTTGCCGAAAAATTCTTGGATTACATTCGTGCCAAATTGATTAAGATTCAAGAAGAAACCGGCCACATGTATAATTTGGAAGCAACCCCGGCCGAGAGTGCAACCTATCGTTTTGCGCGTGAAGATAAAAAACGCTTCCCTGGCATTATTCAAGCCGGTACCGAAGAGAATCCTTATTATACCAACTCTTCGCAACTGCCGGTGGGCTATACCGATGACCCGTTTGAGGCTCTTGATTTACAGGCAACTTTGCAATCTAAATATACCGGCGGCACCGTGTTGCACCTCTATATGAGCCAAAGAATTTCTTCGGCAAAGGTTTGCGGCGAGCTGATTAGAAAGGTTCTGACCAATTACCGTCTGCCATATATTACTATAACGCCAACTTTCTCCATTTGTCCGAAACACGGCTATTTGGCCGGCGAACACAAGTTCTGCCCGAAATGCGACGAAGAGAAGAAAGCGGCAAAATTAAAGGCTTATAAAGCAAGCAACGTTGCTTAAAAAGTCTAAAAGAACCATAGAATATTTAACAAAACACTTAGGAGAACATAAATGACAAACACCATTAATTTTGAAGACATTGCATTAACCGACGCCGAACGCCAACCTTGTGAAGTATGGACCCGTGTGATGGGCTACCATCGTCCGGTATCCGAATTCAACAAGGGAAAAAAATCGGAATACTATTCTCGTAAGTGTTTTGTTGAAGAAAAAGCGGTTATGCACTTGAGCTTGGAAGGTTCTTGCGGCTGCCAAATGGCTGCGGAATAGCCTTGGTTTTGCTTGGAGGTTTGAGGGAGAATTATATCAATTCTCCCTTTTTTGAAAGATAAAATATGGAAAAAGATTTAATCAGAATCGGAGATATCGAAAAGTTCAGCATTGTGGATATGCCGGGTAAAATGGCAGCGGTGGTGTTTATGCAGGGTTGCCCGTGGCGTTGTCCGTTTTGCTATAACCAATCGTTACAGAATCCAAACGGCGAATCCGAGGCCAAATGGGAGCATTTGTTACACTTATTGGAGCATCGCAAGGGAATTTTGGATGCGGTGGTATTTTCCGGCGGAGAACCGCTGTTGCAAAGCAATCTGCCGCAAGCGATGGACGCAGTTAAGGCTATGGGCTTTGAAATCGGGTTGCATACCGGCGGCTACAATCCGGAGGCCTTAGCCAAAGTGCTGAATAAAGTTGTTTGGGTAGGTTTTGATATTAAAGCGCCGTTTGAGGCCGAACATTATAAGCGTGCCACCGGCGGCAACGGCGATGTTGATAAAATAAAACACAGTCTCGACATACTGATAAAAAGCGGGGTGCATTTCGAGTGTCGTACCACTTGTGATCCGCGGCTGTTGGAAGTTGCCGATATTTATAAAATTGCCGATACGTTGGCGGCACTCGGGGTGAAAGAATATTATATTCAGAAATATCGCCCGATTCCGAGTGATACAACCACTTCGGAAAGTGATTGCAACCAGTTTTTCAACTCTGAATTGCTGACATATTTGCAAAATAAGTTTACAACCTTTGCGGCGAGAAAATAATGGCACCGAGTTTAGCGGAAATATTTGCGATTTTTTTCAAAATAGGCCTGCTGACATTCGGCGGCGGCGGAGTTATGATTGCGTGGATTCAGGAAGAGTTGGTACGCAAAAAGAAATGGATTAAAGACTCCGATTTTCTTGATTTTTATGCAATTGCACAATGTACGCCGGGAATTATTGCCATCAATGTTGCTACCATGGTCGGTTATGCCGTGCGCAAAAAGGCCGGTGCCGCCGCGGCTACGGTGGCGGTTATACTGCCGTCGATTATCGTGATATTGCTTATAGCCTCAATATTGCCAGACTTTACGGATAATGAAATTGTAATCCACGCGTTTAACGGCATCAAAGCCGCAGTGGTAGCCATACTTACCAACGTTGCCGTTACCATGCTGATAAACAATGTAAAAGATATGGCCGGCCGCACCATATTTGCGCTCAGTCTTTTATTGTTGCTGATGTTTGCCTTGTCGCCGGTGGTTATGGTTATTTTCGGTTGCGTAGCCGGTTTAACTTCGCAAAGATTGCTTACTCGTAAAAAGGAGAAACCATGATATACTGGCTACTGTTTTATGAGTTTTTAACCATCGGCTTGGTTGCCATCGGCGGCGGCTTGGTAACCATCCCGTTTTTGGCGGATTTGAGCGAAAAATACGGCTGGTATTCCTTAGAAGAATTGACCGATATGATTGCAATATCCGAGGTAACACCGGGAACCATCGGCATAAACGTCGCCACTTTTGCCGGATATCAGGCCGGAGGAATCGCGGGAGGAATTATCGCCACTTTGGGGTTGGCGTTGCCGGCATTTATAATATTGCTTTTTTTCAGTAATTTTATTGTAAAACATAAATCCAACCCCATCTTGCAAAGCATCTTTTCAGGAATACGTCCGGCGGCAATCGCGCTGATTTTATATGCCGGATGGGTGATTGCCAAATTGTCACTGACCGAATGGAGAACGCAAGTTTTGGCGGCCATTCTTTTGGTTATGAGTTTTGTTATCAAAAAATCCCCTATTTTTTACATTGTCATCGGAGCCGTTGTCGGAATAATTTTTAATTTATAAAATCCGTATCAAGTTTCTAAGACCGGAAATAATCCGAATTTTGTAATTTGCTTGCTTTTATGGGAAAAACATGGTAACATAAAGGCATGAAGGGGTAGGAATATGGCTGAAGAAAAGACAAAAACGGATAACGTGGTCGGCAAAGTTGAAGTGCCGACAACTGCCGATGTTGCCAGATCCGAAACTATGAAAGTGGGTAATATCAACATTACCGCCAATGTAAAGACAAAAACGGAAAAAGCTTATGAATCTTCCAAAGCGGAGGCAACCGTGGCTGATAAAAAAAGTCAATACTCCGTTGAGGCGATCAGATCCGTTAATGCTACAGACCCGACCAAAACCATAGTTTCCGATTATGTAGGCGAAAAAACCGTCAGCAAAAAATCCAACCAATCAAGCTCCCAAAATACGATTGAAACTTTTACCGATACATATTACAGCAAAAGTGTTTCAACGTATACGAGTTATCAGGATAAAAAAAACTTAAGGAACTCTGCCGAAACAAGCGGTTATACTTCGTCTGCCTTAGGCAAGGCGCATGGCTATGAAGACAGCTCTTTTAACAATTTAGATGTTGAAACAACTACAACGGACAACCAAAAACGTGTACGCCTGAGCACTTCTCATTCGGAAAGAACATCCAATGACTTTGCGCTACGTAATGACATTAAAACCATAATGAAGGCTGACGGCACAGTCAAACAAAATATGGAAGTAAAGGCCCGTCACGGAAACGGCAGACTGCTGCCTAACGGCGCGGAAGTATATATGGCGGACGGCAATTCTTCAACATTTTCGGCCGACACATACAACAACAGTACCCACTATAAAATCCATAACCTTAAAACCGGTGACGAGACACACCTGTATGACTATGACGATGGTACCGTTTTGGGATATCAATATAACGAAAAAACCGATTCATATAAGGAATTATCCGATAAAGAGACGCGCCGTGAAATCAAAAGAAATCAAGAGCGAGCCAGCAAAATTATCAAGAATGTCACCGCCACCAAAGGGATTAATACTCTGCAGGATTATTATGCACTGTTGCCGAATGTCGGCGGTTCTCGTACTGCCATGCCGGCGGGCGAAATATTTAACAGCCGTTATGAGCAAGAAGCCGGATATCAGCAAACAAAAGCAGCTATGACCGAGCAAAACCGACAGGAAGTGGCTAATCGTAAACAAATTACGGCTGAAGATATTGTGGCCGCTAAAATAAAACAACACGGAAATTCCGGTATCTGAACCTATCATACGGATATAGTTTTTCACTCTTGTTACAACAAAATTCTTTTATAGAGATTTTTGAGCATTTTTTCGTTCATAACTTGCATTTTATTCTTTGTAAAATTCAGGCATTGCGCTATAATTGGGGCATTGCGAAATATGATTATAATGAGGAAAAAATGACAGACTTAACTGAAGAAGATTATCTCAAGGGTGAAGAAGAGTATAATGCCGATTCCATCAAGGTTTTGCGTGGTCTTGATGCGGTGCGTAAACGTCCGGGAATGTATATCGGGGATACCGATGACGGTTCCGGTTTGCATCACATGATTTATGAGGTACTTGATAACGCAATTGATGAAGCGCTTGCCGGTTATTGTGACAAGACGGTAGTTATCTTAAATCCTGACGGTTCGGCCACCATTCGTGATAACGGTCGCGGCATGCCGGTAGATACCCATAAAGAAGAGGGTGTTTCGGCAGCTGAAGTGATTATGACCGAACTGCACTCGGGCGGTAAGTTTGACAACAATTCCTACAAAGTTTCCGGCGGTTTGCACGGGGTCGGTGTTTCAGTGGTGAACGCGCTTTCGACCTGGCTTAAGCTTAAAATCTGGCGCAACGACAAAGAATATGCCGCCGAATTTGCCGACGGCAACGTGGTTGAGCATGTACATGTCGTAGCCGATGCACCGAATCGTCACGGTACCGAAGTGACCTTTTTGCCGTCACCGAAAACCTTTACCAATGTTGAGTTTAATTTTGATACGTTGGAGCGCGCCATCAGAGAAAAGGCGTTTTTGAACTCCGGCGTTTACCTCAAATTGATTGATAATCGCG
This sequence comes from Alphaproteobacteria bacterium, assembly GCA_045111335.1. Lineage (GTDB taxonomy): Bacteria > Pseudomonadota > Alphaproteobacteria > RF32 > CAG-239 > RUG410. The sequence goes on from JBGUGE010000014.1 coordinate 25,010, forward strand.
GCGCCGAACCGCGTGAGATGGATTTCCATTATGAGGGCGGCCTGCAGGCGTTTGTCGGTCACTTAAACAAATCAAAAGCTCCGTTGCATGAGAATGTGATTCGCATTAACGGTGAAAATAACGGCATTACGGTTGATGTGGCGTTGCAATGGACCAATTCGTATAACGAATCGATGTTGTGCTTTACCAATAACATTCCGCAAAAAGACGGCGGCACCCATTTAGCCGGTTTCCGCGGCGCGCTGACGCGCACTTTCAATAACTACATTCAGGAAAACGGGCTTTTGAAAAAAGATAAGGACATCATCACCGGTGAAGATATGCGCGAAGGTTTAACCTGCGTATTGTCGGTGAAGGCTCCGGATCCGAAATTCTCGTCGCAAACCAAAGATAAGCTGGTTTCTTCCGAAGTGCGTCCGGTGGTGGAAAATATTGTCGGCGACAAGCTCAAAGAATGGCTTGAAGAGCATCCGAGCGAGGCTAAAATCATTGTTGGCAAAATCGTTGAAGCGGCTTCGGCACGTGAGGCGGCACGCAAGGCGCGTGAATTAACCCGCCGTAAGGGAGTGTTGGATATTGCCTCTTTGCCGGGTAAGTTGGCCGATTGTTCCGAGAAAGATCCGGCGCTCTCCGAAGTGTTCATCGTTGAGGGAGATTCCGCCGGCGGTTCAGCCAAACAGGGACGCGACCGTAAATATCAGGCCATTATGCCTTTGCGCGGTAAGATTTTGAACGTGGAGCGCGCGCGGTTTGACCGTATGCTCTCCTCGGCCGAAATCGGTATGATGATTACCGCCTTCGGTACCGGAATCGGCCGCGATGATTTTAACGCCGATAAATGCCGCTACCACAAGATCATTATCATGACCGATGCCGATGTTGACGGCGCCCACATCAGAACTTTGCTGTTGACCTTCTTCTATCGGCAGATGCCGGAGCTGATTCGCCGTGGCTACGTATATATTGCGCAACCTCCTCTCTATAAAGCTAAACGCGGCAATTCGGTGATTTATATTAAGGACGACCGCGAGATGGAAGATTACCTTATTCACGGCGGCTGTGAGGACGGTTATTTGCAAACCGCCAACGGCGAGCGCTTGGTCGGACAGGATCTGATTGCGTTTGTTGAAAGCACCAAAAAGGCTAATTCGATGATTAAGGCGCTGACGGTTAAGGCTCCGGAAAAAATCATTGAGCAAATGGCAATTTGCGGTTTGTTTGACGTTAATGTGCTGAACAACAAAGCCAAATTAACAACCGAAATCGAGAAAATGGCAGTGCGCTTGGATACTCTCGAGGCCGAGTATGACCGTGGCTGGAAGGCGGAAATCAACGCCGAGGGCAGCGTGGTGTTCTATCGCGTTCTGCGCGGAGTAAAAGAAGAACACGTCATCGGTGCCAATATTTTGGAAAGTCCGGAAGGCAAGATTTTGAACGAAATGCATGACTTCCTTACCGAAAACTTTGCCAAGTCGCTGGTATTATCCACCAAATCGTTGGGAGAAAAACGGGTGGATGGTCCGGTAACTTTGATGAATGCGGTTACATCCGCCGGCAAAAAAGGCATTTCAATCCAGCGCTACAAAGGTTTGGGCGAAATGAACCCGGAACAATTGTGGGAAACTACGCTCGATCCGGAAGCACGTTCGTTGTTGCAGGTTAAAATCGACAGCGTGGAAGAAGCTGATGAGGCCTTCTCTACCCTGATGGGCGATGTGGTGGAGCCGCGTAAAGAGTTCATTCAGGAAAATGCGCTGAAGGTACAAAACCTCGATATTTAAGCGAGCCTATCCTACAAAATTTTAAGCACGTCGTTCGGCGTGCTTTTTTGTTGACAAAAAAAGCAAAAAGATATAGTATAACTTTATACTAAAAACAACAAGGAGAGTAATTATGGCAAAATCCCCGACCGCAGAAGAAATCTTAAAAGATAAAGCAACTTATGAATATGGTCGCAACCTCATCACCAAACTCTTTTGGGCAGAAACCCCGGAAGCGGTTGATGCATATATCGAAGCCGGAATTGAAGTTAACCAAAAAAATCTTATTGAGCGCAAAACCGCACTCGATTTTTGCATCGAGCGAATTGTAAGGGATGTAAACCATTTTGAAGACAGCGACAACCGAGGCGCGGCCTTAGAGTTGATTCGCCGCGGCGGAGAATGTTCTACGGAAAGTTTGGAAAAATTGAAAGAAAAAGACCCGCAATTTCATGCACGTGTTATCAATATGATGGAGGCACGCGATGAAATTGAAGCCATCCGCGAGAATCCGCAGCTTAAAATAGATGAGATTAAAGTCAGATTAGATATTGGCCCGAAAGATGTAAACCATCCGAAAAATCTGACGCTTGTTGATTCTAAGGCGCACGAATCGTGGCTTCATTCGGATACCCTGAAGCATGAAACCGCACGCGCCAAAAATCGGCGATCTATCTCGCCTCAAGAAGCAAAAGAGTTAGGAATAAAACCGCGCTTAAAAGTAGAAAGAGTATGGGGACCGGGAGAATTGCCGGATAAGAAGATTACCTTAGTTTATGACGAAAAGGAAGTGGCGCAAAAGCGCAAAGATCTCCGGCGTAAAGATTTGTTAAATAAGGCAACATATATCTCCAATGAGGAATATTTAGGTATCGATAATTTATGCAAAAAAATGGTCGATTCCGCAAAGTTCGGTCCGGTAAAATCAGCTGACGACGGATTTATGTTTGTTGTTGATAAAGAGGCAACTTTGGAAGAAACGCTGTTTGCATGGAAAGAACAGGTTCGTAAGCCTTGGTTGGAAGAACGCGTGAAAAACGGAGAACTCTCTCCGGAAACTTTGGTTAAAATCGTGCAAAAAAGAGCCGACCAGACCAATATAGATAATTCGGCTGTATCATTTATGGAAGCGGCCACGGTTGAATTTTTGGTTACCAAGTACCCGGAGCATGCCGATAAATTAACCATGTTACAGCTTATAAATGCTTATAAAAAGGCTGAGATAGGCTCTGAGGCACAACTCAAAATCAATGATTTATTAGAGAAAAACGCCAGAGAATATATGTCAGGCAAAGAAACATTCCCAACATCTCTGGAAAATGTTATAACCTTCAATAATGAAAGTGTCATTTTACTGGCTTCATCTACCATAGATATAGGTGCGCATGATTTAGAAAAACGGGTTGCCGAAACCGAGTTGAAGATGTTGCAGGGATTGCAGCCGGAAGATTTGGAGCTTGCGTCGGATAAAGTGTTGTCGGAGGGTAATAAAATTGCCTTAAAGCATAAAGAATCCGGCGATTTCAACAAAATGTTCAAAAACGAGCTGTTAAGTCGATTGGCAGACGGTAAAACCTTTAATCCGCATGATTCAAAGTAATAATCACCGTTTTTATGGCACAAAAGCACGCTTTGCGGCGTGCTTTTTTTTTATTTTACCGTAATACATAAAAAGAAAGCCCTATGCAACTTAATGCATAGGGGTCTCTTTGTTCTCTGCCTAATGAAACAGTTTGTTCCACCAGCGGCGCAGTAACCATGAATACGCTGGATCTCTCCATTCATCGTGAAAGAGCTCAACCCAGATTGTATCCCCGGACTTAAGCCTTTGCGCTGCCCAATAAAGCCTTTTGGCTGCCTCATCGTCCGAGATCCACACCACATTTATCACATAGCTTTTATGCTTAGCTACAAACGGGTGAGAACGCCACTTGCGCAACTTTAACTGAATGTAGTTGTTCTTTCGAACTACTTTTTCCACCACATTCCGATAGAAAATAGCACCGTCTTGGATCTCCATAAGCTACTTCTTTTTGTTTGACTTTGTTTTTTCTTCGATGTAGGCATCCCCATCATAGGGACATACTCTGATAATATCGCCCACCTTTAATTCCATAGCTTTCGCGTGGTTGGAAAAAAAGCGCGCCACGGTTCTCCTTTGTTCGCCTTCGCAGAACTGAACCTTTACGATAACCGTACCGTCTATACGACGATTGGGGTTACCGGCAACTTCTGCCTCGTAATACGGGGCTCCACATTCACTTTCCATACTGATAATTGCTAAGATAATACGTTTGTATCTGACAAAATATCATTAAATTAATTTTCTGTCAATATTTTTTTAACAAAAAAGCCGAACAAAATGCGTTCGGCTTATGATTCAAGCAGTTAATGCGTTTATTTTTGCATAGCAGCACAGATTTCGTGAGCACTCTTGGCTGCGCGAATCGCCTTGCAAATATCCGCATTTTTCAATACCCGAGAAAATACGGCTAACGTCCGCAAATGGTCATCACCGCTGTTTTCCGGCGATATCATAAACGCCACCATATCCACCGGATTGTGGTCAAGCGCATCATAATCAACCGGTCTTTTCAGTCTGGCAAAAACGCTGATGACTTCTTTTAAGCCCTCAAGCCGTGCGTGCGGAAAGGCAACTCCGTTACCGTAGCCGGTTGAGCCTAAGTTTTCGCGTTCCAAAACCGCTTCAAACACCGCGCTTTTATCCAAACCTTTTTTACCCGCCACAAACGACGATATCTGTTCCAAAAGGTGACGCTTGCTATCCGCCGCGACTTCCGTTAAAACCATATCTTCCGACAGAATATCAGAAATACTCATATAAATAACCTTTTTAAAGTTAAAACCAATTATTCCGCCGGTTCAACCCAGCCGATATTGCCGTCTTTGCGGCGATATACCATGCTGATACGGTTGTTGGCGCTGTTGCGGAACATTAAGGCGCATTCATCAGCCAAATCCATATACATAACAGCTTCACTAACGGTGCAAACCTTGATATTGGCATCGGTTTCAGCAATTGTCAGCGGTGCATTTTCATCAATACTCATCTCGTCTTCGGTTTCGGTAAGCGGGAACACAGCCTCGTGAGCCATTTCTACCATACCGGTTTTGCCCTTATGGTCATTCAGCTTATTCTTTTGACGACGTAAACGTGTTGCAATATGGGTATTAGCGTTATCAAAAGCGGAATACGGATCAGCGGCGACTCCCGTACCTTTCAGCACAATATTCTTTGCCGGATGCACCGTCACTTCTGCGCGAAATTCCTCACCGTCCATCGAAAAATACACATTGCTGCCGATCGGCGCATTAAAATACTTATTGACAGCACCTTCCAAAGCTTCTTCAACATGTTTGCGCAGTCTGTCACTGATATCCACTTGTTTTCCTGATAATGTAATATTCATAATATACCTCTTATTGTTAATTTATTGTGGCAAAATTGCCGTGGTTAATCTTTTGTGTTATAGTATAACAACTTTTAAGCAAAAGTAAACACTTTAAAAAAGTATTACAGCGTTTATATCTTATTATTTAGTTGTACGTATTTTGCTTTCGTTTTTGTTTCGCTGAAAGTTGAGGATTTTCCGAGTCGCGACGGAGATGGTATGTATCCGGGGTTTGCTGTTGTTGTGTTTTTTCCATATCTTCCTTCAATTTTTGAGCGGATTTCGGGGTCAAAAATTGGCGATTTTCTATAAATATTTCTTTGAGCGGTTTACCTGCAAGTATTTGCTCTGCTATTTTGTTCAATTTTCTTTGGGCGTTTTCGCGATCATATCCCTGGCTCATCAACGTTTCCATATCCATTTTTTCCCAATAATCGTTCTTAAAACTTTTGTTCATTTCATATTCACGCATAGCGGTCATTGAAATTTCCGCAACGTCCCGACTTTCCTTACCATACTGAAAAGTAACTCCATAACTTTCGGTTATTGAATCGGTTTTATTCCCCGAAGCCTCGCGATTGTTTTGGAAAAGGCTTACGGTTGCCTGACCGGGATACTTACCTTGCATATACGGATCAAAGTCATTGGAAGGGGCGTCACAGATACATATACCGTAGCGTCCGGTATCGTGCAATTTACGTACTCGACTCTGAATTTCTTTATTGATGGTTTGCTGATTTTCCACATAGCGCGCAACTTCCGGAGGATACGGCGAACGCTGATATTGCTGAAAATTTTGCATAAGTTCGCCTATTGAAGCACCGCTTTCCAGTTGTCCGGCCAGCGCACTCATAACACAATCCGCCTCTTTTACCGAGATGTTTTCATGATTGCTCAATGTTGTCATATTTATAACATAAATATCTGTTTTTCCTCCATTAGGAATTTGCAATCGGATTTCGTAAGGATATTTTTCCATATCGTCACATAATACAACGGCGCGATTACCTTTGTCATCCACATAAGTGTAAGCATCGTTCCAACAGTGTCTTCCGTAATCCGCCCCCAACGCATCAATTGTTGAAGCGCGTTCTGTACCGCCGGAGTACTCTTTGATAGCAGACTGTAATGCTTGGCTGTTAAACTTGTAGTGTCGTAAATTTGCCGGACTGCGCATTTTTCTCAGCATGTTAACAGATCTGGTATAATGTGAATCCATACATCTATTGGCCTTGACCGTATTTGTCTGCAACTCATTCTTTAACTGATCTTTATCCATCATTTAACTCCCGTATCAAAATTACTCTCTACCTTTGTATAGTAACACACTTTTTAGAGAAATTGTACAGGTTTTTTATGAATTTTATGTTGCAGTACTTTATAAGGCTCAACGCCAAATTCTCTACAACTTTTCCGCAACCTGACGGTGTACATAACGTTATTAAGATAAATTACAAAGAGAAATTATCTCCCAAATAGACTTTTCGCACCTCTTCGTTTTTAACGATTTCATCAGGCGTACCTTCCATTAAGACCGAGCCGCCGTGCAAAATATATGCCCTGTCGATAATATCCAAAGTTTCGCGCACATTGTGGTCGGTAATCAATACCCCCAAGCCGCGGTTTTTAAGCTGCGAAACCAAGCCGCGAATATCGTTTACCGCAATCGGGTCAATACCGGCCAACGGCTCATCGAGTAAAATAAAACGCGGTCTGCTGGCTAATGCACGCGCAATTTCCAAACGTCTTCTCTCACCGCCGGAAAGCGCCAATGCCGGAGATTTACGCAAATGAGCAATGGAAAATTCATTCAGCAACTCGTCTAACGTCGTTTCACGCTTGCTCTCATCTTCTTCTACCACCTGCAGAATCGCCTTAATATTATCCTCCACGCTGAGTGTTCTGAAAATAGACGCCTCTTGCGGCAAATAACCGATGCCCATTTTGGCGCGTTTATACATCGGCATGTTGGTAATATCCTCTCCTCCGATATATATATCGCCGTAATCCGGAGTTATCAAGCCGGTAACACAATAAAAACAGGTGGTTTTACCGGCACCGTTCGGCCCGAGCAAGCCGACTGCCTCCCCTTTACGAACATGCAGTGAAACATTACGCAAAACCGAGCGCTTTTTATATTTTTTACCGATGTTGAAAATCTCTAAAACATCTTTATCGTTTCTCTGTTTTATCGCCATATTTATTTCCTTTTCTTATAAAAAGTGCCGCGGATTCTGCCGTTTGTACTTTCATCGCCGGTAATGCGACTGACAGAAGTGTTTAAATCGGTGACGGCGTAAGCACCCGTAATAAAGTTGCCGTTTTGTTCCAAGCGCACATTTTCAAACAACTCAACCTTTTGTTCCTGCGGATTATAGATACCGCGGTCACCCCAGGCCGAACCTTTGGGAGTTACCACCTCAACGTCACCGAAAACTTCCACATACTTCAAATCGTTGTTTTTATCTAAATATGCCCGAACTTTTTGTGCGCGCAGAACTTTGTCTTCTTTTTCAATAATGACCGGCATGTCGGTACCGAACATTTCCACCCTGCCGATTTTCGGCTCGTAAGTACCTCTGCTGCCGTAAATACTTTCGGCAGGAGTATTTACTTCAACATCTCCTACGGCTATTACCTTTTGCAGCTCCTTGCCGTCACGCCCCACATACGCCGTTATTTCATAGGCGCTCAACGTATTGTTATTTTGTGTGACATTAACATATTCTCCGCGGTTACGCACATAGCGGCTCTTCCCGTAAACGTCAATTCTGCCTATTGTTGCGTCATAATAAGCTTCACCGCCGGTAATAACCTCTTTCGGTGTTGTCAATCGCACATTACGATAGGCCTCGGCACGTTCCAACTCTTTTTTGGAACTTTGGCTGAACCAGCCCACCACTTCTTCCGCCTGTAATGCGTTATCATTCTGCGTTACCAATGCATCACCGACGGAAACGCTTTTGTTTTCTTTTTGATAAATTCGAGTCTCTTGGTTGGCGGTCAGCTCACCGCGTGTTGTAGTAATACGATTCTCGCCTTTCAGCACCAAAATTTGAGCAATTTTATCGTAGGTAAATGCCTCGGCCTCCATATCGCCCCAGCTGCCTTTAGCCGTTACCGGTACCTTATTCCAACCCCTTTCACGCTTAAAGTCATATACGGCGCTTGAAGTGGTAATTACGGTATCGTTATCCACCACCGCTTTAACATTTTTATCTAACTTTAAGACATTGCTGTTTTGGTTAAAATAGCCGATTTCGGAAGTAATATCAGTTTGACCGCGGTCGGTCGGGATAACCGCTTTCGGGTGCATAATTTTATAAAACTGTGAACCGGCCTTGATTTCATCGACGCTGTCTGCCACAATTTTGTTAACCCGATTTTTGCTGTCGATAGTATTAAAAACGGTTTGTTCGATATGCAGTTTTTCCATTTCACCCTTGCGCGGCATCGTAATATTATCGCGCAAATCGACGCTTTTTTTGATGTTCGGCATCACCACCATCAACCCCAACAAGCCGGCCGCAATACACGGCAACGTAATTTTAAACAGCCGACGCCAATCTATTGCCCGCTTCGGCATACCGGATTGTTCTAATCCGAGCGAACGACTGTTATTAAAAAATGAATCTAACTTGTCGGAATCAATCATAAACTAACTTACTCCGGCTCTTAAGCAGTCATGAATGTGTACAATACCGACAGGCTTTTTGCCTTCCAACACAAACATATTGGTAATCCCGCGACCGGTATTGTTCATAATGTTTACCGCTTCGGCAATCAATATATCAGGCGTGCAGGTGCGCGGATTTCTGGTCATAACTTTAGAAACTTTTTCTTCAATCAAATTCGGTGCCATCCAGCGGCGTAAATCACCATCGGTAATTATTCCGACCAAATCCCCATTTTTATCCAAAATACCGACGCAACCGAGCATTTTTTCCGACATTTTTATCAATGCATCCTGCATAATGGCATCTTCGCCTATCAGCGGCATTTCGTCACCGGTATGCATAATATCGGAAACATGGCGCAAAATTGCCCCCAACTTACCACCCGGATGGCGCAACCGGAAATCTTGTTCGGTAAAGCCTTTACGCACCATCAGCGCCGCCGCCAAAATATCACCCATCACTAATGTTGCGGTGGTTGATGACATCGGAGCCAATCCGAGCGGGCAGGCTTCGCGATTATCCGGCAAACGCAAGATTATATCGCTGTTTTTACCGAGCGAGCTACTCGGATTTTTGGTAATGGCAATCAGCGGAATCGAAAAACGACGACAATAGGTCAAAATATCCAGCAATTCCTTTGATTCGCCGCTGTTGGAAATAGCAATAACCGTATCATCGGAAGCAATCATACCTAAATCGCCGTGACTGGCCTCGCTCGGATGTAAAAAGAACGACGGAGTGCCGGTTGAAGCCATGGTGGCGGCAATTTTACTGCCGATGTGTCCGGATTTCCCCATGCCGGTCACAATCACGCGGCCCTTGGTTTTTTGCAACACATCAAGTGCCTTACACAAGGTTTCATCTAAATTGTTCTCCATGGTTTTCAGGGCTTCGATTTCCCTGTCTATGGTCTGTCTTGCCACATGCAAATCCGAAATTTCAGTCACTTTATTTCTCCTGTTTGTAAATACTTACCTGAATCATACGTTGTTTTATCAAATACGCAAGGATTATTTACTGTTTATGCCCTTTGTTCAGGCTTTTTGCTCCCATTTTCCGGCGGCAGTTTGCTGCCAATAACTAACTTCAAATCCGGCTTCTCTATAAGTTTTCCACACACGGCGCGCCTGCTCCGTTGTTTCCGGATTGTTGCCGTCAAACAAATTAAACACCCGTTCAAACGCCTGCGCCGCGGCACAATCAAATTCCGCACCGTTAATTAAAAACAGAAATGAGGCATCATTGGGATTATCGTCCTCCGCCGTAATATAAATCGGTTGTTCATGGGCAAAACCGTCTTTTTTTGCTCCGTGCGGCAAAAAACTTTCATCGCTGTAAGTCCACAGCTCTGCATTGACGGTATCCACGGTATCGGGTGCGGTTTTAAGCAAAATCCGCTTGCCGGAAGCATACGCTTTTTGCAACAACGCCGGCAGAGCCGTATCCAAGCTCTGTTTGGTTAAATGATAGAAATCAATTCTGCTCATTATTATCTCTCAATTTCAGCGTAATCATATCAAGCATATCTTCGCCGATAAATTGCAGCGAAATTTGCCCGCTCGGCACGGCTTCTTTAATTTTAACGCGCAAATCTTCCACTCCGAAAATTTTGCGATTGTTTGCCGTTTTGAAACGGTCGCCGATATTTATTCCTTTAGTTTCGGCATCAGAACCGGCAGCAACGTCAACTACCAAAAACTCCTGTTGCACATCATCAAACACCGCTTTAATTCCCAGTTCCGGAAAATCGGCGGCCGGCACGGCTTCCATAGCCTCCGGAACGGTTTGGTCTTCAGCTGCATTATCGTTTGCGGCAGGCATTTCTGCCACTTTTATTTCCAAATCAATCATTTGCCCGTCGCGAGCCACAATTACCGGCAACACGGTGTTCGGTACGGTTTGTGCAACTCCGAGCGAAAAATGCCGCGGAGATTGCAACGAAATTCCGCCCACATCTTCCAATACATCGCCCACCTGTACCCCGGCCGCGGCCGCAGGCGAATCCTCCGACATTGAGGCGATAATCAGCTTATTTTTTTGCGCGCTGTCTGTACTTCTGATTTTTTGCACGCCGATACCGAGCCAGCCACGCACCACTTTGCCGTTGTTCTTAAGCTGTTCGGCCACCCATCGCACAATGTTGGAAGGCACGGCAAAACCTACACCGGCATCAATCCCGTCCGTAGAAAAAATCGCCGTATTCATACCGATAATCTTGCCTTCCAAATTAAACAACGGACCGCCGGAATTGCCCTGATTGATAGCCGCATCGGTTTGGATAAAGTTATCATACGGTCCTTTCTCGATATCCCGCTCTTTGGCCGAGATAATCCCTGCCGAAACGCTGTTGCCGAGCCCGAACGGATTACCGATGGCAAACACCGTATTGCCGACGCGAATATCATCGGAATCGGCAAAATGCGCGGCTTCAAGACCGAGCGGATGCTCTACCTTCAGCAGTGCAATATCGGTTTTTTCGTCAGCTCCGATAAGTTCAACCGCAAACGTATCACCTTCAACCGTGGTTAAAGTTATTTTAGCGGCATCGGCGGTAACGTGTGCGTTGGTAACGACATAACCGTCGGCGCTGATAATTATACCGGCTCCGAGTGCCTGTGTATCGGCATGCTCTGCCGTAATGCTCACCACAGACGGATTAACCTCGTCAATCACGTCTTCCAATTTCAGTTCGTCGGCCGCCGCCAAATCGGCAACACCGCACAAACACAAAATCAATCCGCAAAGTTTTCTCATTAATCTTTCTGCTTTCTCATACTTTGGTTAAAAAACTTAAAGAAATCCGAATCCGGCGATAATACCAACGAAGTTTCATTGTTTGAAAGCGACTTGCGATAGGCATCAAGCGAACGATAGAAATCATAAAAATCCACGTCCTGCCCCACGGTACGGTTCCACAACTGCACCGCCTCTTTATCGCCCTCACCGCGAGTAATTTGCGCGTTTTTCTCGGCCTCGGCAATAATAATGGTGGCTTCTTTGTCGGCGGTTGCCCGAATATTTTGTGCCTGTTGTTGACCTTTGGCACGAAATTCCTTGGCATCACGTTGGCGCTCGGTTTTCATCCGGTCGTTAATTGCCTGCATTACTTCACGCGGTAAATCGGCACGGCGAATCCGCACATCGGCTACGCTGACTCCGATTGCTTCGGCATCTTTTTTAACCGTGTTGCTGATATCGGCCATAATCTGTGTACGTTGCTCAGACAATAGCTCGGTCAGTGTAATGCGTCCCAAAACCTTGCGTAGCGACGAGTTTACGATTTCCGCCAGCTTGCCGCGTGCCTGATTTTCGGTACGCACGGTCTGATAGAACTTCAGCGGATCAATAATCTTATAACGGGTAAAACTGTCAACATCCAGACGTTTTTTATCGTTCAACACCACTTCTTGCGCCGGCGGATCAAGATTAAGCAGACGAGCGTCATAAAACACAACATTCTGCACAAACGGCACCTTAAACTTAAGTCCGGCCTCACGCACTACGCGAATCGGTTCACCAAATTGAAAGACTATAGCCTGCTCAGACTGATAAACAATGTAGGTTGCGCTTAAAATCAAAATAATCACCGCCGCGCAAATAACACCCGTAATATGCCAAATTCCTATTCTGTTCATCGTCTTACTCCTTTTTTCCGTTTAAGGACAACACCGGAAGCAAATTGCCCTTCTGTGACGGATCGATAATCACCTTATTGGCTTTTGAAAGCACATCTTCAAGCGCATCCAAATACATCTTTTTAACCGTCACTTCCTTACCGTCTTTATACGCGGCATAAACGGAGGCAAAACGCTTAGCCTCACCTTCAGCTTTATTGATAACCGCGGCCTTATAAGCTTCGGCATCTTGTGAAATTTGTGCCGCATGGCCGCGTGCCTTCGGAATCACCTCGTTACGATAAGCTTCAGCCTCGTTTTTGAAACGCTCCATATCGGCTTTAGCCCGCTGCACTTCATTAAACGCGTCCACCACTTCTCTCGGCGGATCAGCCTTTTGCAACTTTACACGCACAATCGAAATACCGGATTCAAACTCATCCAAAACGCGTTGCAATTCCTCTTTGGTATCATCCTCCACTTTGCCGCGATCACCGGTAATTATCGGTTGCATTTCCGACTGACCGACGATTTCGCGCAACACCGACTGCGCCGCCACACTGACGGTTTCATCCGGATTGCGAATACTGAACAGGTAATCTTTGGCGTCTTTGATTTTCCACACCACCGTCAGGTTTATATCCACAATATTTTCATCACCGGTCAGCATATGACTTTCGGTAAATGCATTATTGCGATAGTCGCGAGCATCGGCCGTACCCAAATTAATGCTTCGCTCTTGCGTTACATTTACTTTAATCACGGTTTCAATCGGTGCCGGCAAGTGATAATGTAAACCGGCGTCGGTGGTATCAACATATTTGCCGAACCGCAACACCACACCGGCCTCACTCGGCTGTACCTGATAAAAACCGCTGCAAATCCACAACACAATCAGCAGCAAAACGCCGTATTTGGCATAGCCGCCCCAATTATCCTGCGGTTTATTCGTTAATACCCTAAATTTACGGGTAACACGGCCGGCAGTAGCATCACTCCACATATCGTCGGTACCGTTGTCGTTATCCCAAGGATTATTATTTTTAACCATTTTGTTCCCTTTATAAAAAAATTTTGTTGTTTTAAGATAATCCATCTGATAAATAAATACAATCAACTATCCGAAATATCCACATAGGAGTATTTTCATGACTGAAGCAGAAATTTTGGAAATTGCCGCCCGCCACTATCCGCGAAATAACGTCGATAACATAAAAATCCTCAGCAATCGCGTGATTATAGCGTATAAAAATCTGGCGGAAAATCAAGAAATAACCGCGGCCTTAAAAAGTGATATCGGCGAGATGATGCCGGAATACAAAATTTCCGTAGTATTTGTAGAAGAGAAAAATGCCAATTTAGGCGTTCAGGCAATTGAAAAATGGCATATCGCCGGAGTAAAAAAAATCATCGGCGTTGCATCGGGTAAAGGCGGGGTCGGCAAATCCACCACCGCGGTTAATTTAGCGTTGGCTCTGGCCAATTGCGACAAGCGGGTGGCGTTGGTTGATGCCGATATTTACGGGCCGTCGGTGCCTACCATGCTCGGCTATGAGGGATCTCCGCTTATCTCCGAAGACGGCAAGAATTTCAAGCCGTTTTGCGAGTGCGGCATTAAATCAATATCGGTAGGTTCGCTGATTGACCGCAACACGCCGCTGATTTGGCGCGGAGCCAAGGCCTGCGGAGCGATTGAGCAACTGATGACCGAAACGAACTGGGGCGAAATCGATATTATGGTGATTGATATGCCGCCGGGAACGGGAGATATTTTGATTACACTGTCACAACGTGTTGAGTTTGCCGGGATTGTGATTGTTTCCACCCCGCAGGATATCGCGCTGATTGATGCGATTAAGGGAGTAAATATGTTCAAAAAAACCGGTACGACGGTATTGGGAATTATAGAAAACATGAGCTACTTTATATGTCCGCATTGCGGCGAAAGGGCCGACATTTTCGGACATAACGGTGCCCAACAAACCGCCGAAAGCATGGGGGAGACCTTTTTAGGAGCTATTCCGCTCGAGCCGGAAATCCGCCGCACTTGTGACGCCGGCACCCCGATTGTGGCGGCAAATCCGGACAGTCCGCATACCAAGGCTTATGAAGATATCGCCCGCAAAATCATCGCCAGAATCGGTTAAAACATTATATTTTCTTGACATCTCAATGTGTTTATTCTATGTTCGGGAACAGAATAAACATAATTCAGGTACTATTAATTTTGAGGGACGGGAACAAATCAAGCCTCACACAAAATCCCGGATATTATGAAGAAAGAAATTATCGGCAAAATTACGGTTGTGCTGGCAATGGCTTGCCTGACCTTTATTTTTGCGGCAATATCCAGACACTACGACGTGTTTACTTTCGGCTTCCGCGAAACGCCGGTTGAATTGGTCGATATGCTCATCGGGTTCGGCATTATTGCTCTTGTCGGAATTGTCGGAATCGGTTTTTTATGTTTGGCTGATTCGCTAGCCGCAGCGGTG